>NZ_JAMPTM010000509.1 GCF_025403375.1 Frankia gtarii | reverse complement strand
TGTATAAGAGACAGACCCGATCTTGGTGCTGGTGCTGGCGTCGGTCCTGGTCCTGGCGTTGGTGCCGGTCCTGGCCTGGGTGCCGGTGTTGGTGCCGGCCCCGGTGACGGTGTTGGTGCCGGCCCCGGTGACGGTGACGGTGACGGTGCCGGCCCCGCCGATGGGGACGGTGGTGGGGACGGTTCCGCTGACGGCCAGGGGCTGGAGCCCTGCCTGGAGGGGCCGGCGGCGGACGGTGTTGGTGACGGTGGCGGCAGCAGCGCGGCCAGGTAGTCCACGGCCGCGGGGCCCATGGGGTGGAGTGCGAACGGAATCTGGAAGATCTTGTCGAGCCAGTCGCTGGGGGTCACCGCCGGCGCCGGTTCCGGGCTGGCGTGGTTGGCCAGGGAGGTGAACAGGGTGCGCTGGTGGGCGGCCAGGGATCGGTTCAGCCAGCCGGCATCGACCGCGACGACGACGACGAACAACTGCCGGGCGAGCAGCAGGTGCACCGCGGTCAACACCTCGACGACCCGCTCGGGAGTGCAGCGGTCGAGGTCGTCGACGTAGAGAACGATGCGTTCCAGGCGTTTGAGCGAGGGTGGTTTCTCAGCGCTCCCCACGCCCGCCGACACCTGCCTGGCCCACTCCTGGCGGGCGGCGTTCAGGGCCTGTTCGAGTGCGTCGAGGTCGCTGCTGACCTGACCCACCAGACCCCGATATCCCCGATAGGTGCCGCTGGTGGCGAGGTCGCGCAGAATGCCGGCGAAGCGGACCGTGGCATCGACTTCGGCCAGAGCGATACGGGCTTCGGCCAGGTCGCTCCTGTTCGTGGCGACCTGTTTTTCCAGTTCGGATTTTTCGCCGCGGGAGAACTTCTCCAGCCTCGTGCGGAACAGGTCGTACGGGCCGCGCATCGTTCCGACGATCGCGACGACCGCGAGGATGCTCGGAACGAGCCTCTCGCGTAACGGGTTGGGCTCCCGCCACAGCGCTATCAGGGCGTACGCCGCCCCCGCCACTACTATCGAGCGGGCCAGATTCCGCCAGTTGGCGCGGAACGCCGCGGCCCGCCGCTGGCCTCCTACCTTCACCACTCGCCAGAAACCGGTCGGCA
The DNA here is from genome assembly GCF_025403375.1 of Frankia gtarii. Classification (GTDB taxonomy): domain Bacteria; phylum Actinomycetota; class Actinomycetes; order Frankiales; family Frankiaceae; genus Frankia; species Frankia gtarii. Next base: position 719 of record NZ_JAMPTM010000509.1, on the reverse strand, counting down.
GTCCGGGGCCCGAGGGTGATGCGCCCTCGATTTCGTTGATCCTGGCCTGGTCCCGGTCAACGCTGCCCTCCAGCTGCCGGATCCTCGCGTGCAGCCTGCGCTGTTCGCGCTCTTGATCCCGGATGTCGGCTGGATCGGGCGGGGTGTCCGTCTCGTCCTTGGCAAGTTCGATGAACAGCCGGTCGATGAGTCCGGTCCAGACGTGGTTGTCGCTGTAATGCCAGGCGTTGAAGGTGATCTGGCGGATGTTCTCGACGAAGGCACCGCGGCCGGCGTGCTCGGGTGGCAGGTCGGCCCGCACCGTCACCTGGTCCTGAACCTGGCGCAGTACGGTGGATTTCCCCGCCCCCCATTCCCCCAGCACGGCGATCGCCAGCGGCGGGGTGGTGGTGGACGCGGCGATCAGCGTCGCCAGCATATTCACATCGTCGGTGACCCCGAGCAGGTCCACGGCGCTGGGTTCATCGCTGTAGATCTCCGCGAGTGCGCCGACCGGTAGCGGGACGGCGGGGATGCCGGTACCGCGGACCTGCCGTCCCCTGCGCCGGTCCCAGATCCGGATCGTCTGATCGCCGACACTGACGATCTCCGAGCCGTCTGGGGTGACGGCTACTGCCCGGACCCAGTCGGTGTGGCCGGTGAGGGTGGTTTGTTCGGTGCCGTTCTGGCGGTCCCAGATGCGGATCGTGCCGTCGTCGCTGCCGCTGATGATCTGTTGG
>NZ_JAMPTM010000508.1 GCF_025403375.1 Frankia gtarii | reverse complement strand
CGGACGAGAACTGCATCACGAGGCCGCCGCCCTGCTCGCGCAGGAGTGGGATCGCCGCCTTCGAGACGTTGTAGACGCCCCAGAAGTTCGTCTCGAACTGGGCCCGGAAATCCGCATCGTCGCTGGTCTCGATCGGCGACACGTTGGCGTAGCCGGCATTGTTCACGATGACGTCGAGGCGGCCCAGTCGCGCCGCGGCTTCGGTGAGGGCGCCGCGCGCCGCCGCCGGGTCGGTCACGTCGAGCCGGAGCGGCACGACGGCCTCGCCGTACTCCGTGACAAGCTCGTCGAGCTGTTCGGGTCGCCGGGCGGTCGCGGCGACCCGGTCGCCGGCGGTGAGGGCGGCGATGGCGAGGGCGCGGCCGAACCCGCGCGAGGAACCGGTGATGAACCATGTCTGAGCCTGCTGCCCGGTGGTCTGCTGCATGCCGCTAATGAAACATCGTTGCTCTAAGTTGCGCAACCCTGTTGCGCTATGATCGATCGGTGACGAGGGACGACTTCCAGCGCGCCCGCTCTCCCGAGGCGAAGCGCGTCCGCGAAGCCGCGATCCTCGACGCGGCCCGAAGACTCGGCCGGCAGCACGGGATCCGGCAGGTGACGCTGACGGACATCGCCGCCGCGGTCGGGATGCACAAGTCCGCCATGCTTCGATACTTCGAGACGCGCGAAGAGATCTTCCTGCGCATCACCGCCGAGAGCTGGCGGGAATGGGTCCCGGTGCTCTGCGAGAAACTGCGCGCCATCGAGCAGTCCGACGCCGACGCCGCTCTCGACGCCGCCCCCGACGCCGTCGCGGCGGTGTTCGCCTCGACGCTTGCCGCGCGGGAGGTGTTCTGCGACCTGCTCGCGCAGGCTCCGATGAACTTGGAACGGAACGTGTCCGTGGATAAGGTGCGGGAGTTCAAGTTCGCGACCCGCGGCGCGCTGGCGGAGATCGTCCCCGCGGTGCGCGGAGCCCTGCCCGGACTCTCGGAGGGCTCCGTCGTCGATCTGGTGGCCGCGGCGACGGCGTTGGCCGGCACGTTCTGGCAGATCGCCACGCCCTCGCCTGAGATTGCGGCGCTCTACCGCTCCGACCCCCGGCTCGCGCACGCCATCCTGGACGTCGAGCCGCGACTCGCCAGGATCCTCGGCGCGATGCTGCGCGGCATGCAGGCGCCCGGCGTCGGCGCTCAATAGCGCGCTGTGTCGATCATCGTCGCTGTGGCTGTTCGGTCGCGGTCGCTGTCGCGATCGCTGTCGCCGTGGCTGTCGCCGTCGCGCGCGGGCCATCGGGCCGCCGACGGGAGCGGGTGGCCGGCTACGAATCGGGGCCGCGGAACCTGTCCAGCTCGGCGCTCCAGTCAACATGGTCGCCTTCCGTGCCGGCGGGAACTGCCGCCAGCACATCGCCCATGAACGTGGCGACCTGTTCGTGTCGGAGTTGGACCTCGCTGTGCCGGGACGCCGACTTCAGTGACAGGACCACCAGCCGTGTCCCGTCGTGGAAGGCCGGTCGCACCTCCACGGCGCCGACTCCGGTCGGCCGCCGGGCGCCGTCGATCAGGAGCTGGCGGGCGAACGTCCAGGTGACCGTCTGCACGGTGCTCGTCCGCAGAAGCAGGCTGACGGCGAACGGATCGGCCCGGTCGAAGCGGAGCGACGCGGGTAGCGGTGCTCGGGTGCCGTCCGGTTGGACGAGGAAGGCCGAAAGCTCCGACTCGAACGGATTCACCTCCGGCGGACGGCGCTGTGGCATGCCATCCTCCCGCTTCCTCGAGTGCCGACCGCCGAACGACGCGGCCGGCGGTCCGTGGACCGGCCCGGCATCCCCGTCCCCGTCCCCGATA
>NZ_JAMPTM010000507.1 GCF_025403375.1 Frankia gtarii | reverse complement strand
GTGTCGGGGTGTCGGGGTGCCGGTGAGTCAGGCGCCGTCGGTGAGGATCGCCCGCAGGGCGGTGTCGATGTCGGGATGAGTGAAGCGGAAGCCTGCCGCGGCGAGGACGGTGGGGGCCAGCCGCTGGGAGGCGAGGACACCCTCGTCGGCGAACTCACCGAGGGCTGCGCGCAGGGCGAGGCGGGGCACCGCCGCGAACGCCGGGCGGTGCAGGGCAGAGGCGAGCGCCGTGGTGAAGGCGGCGTTGGTGACGGGGCCGGGCGCGACCAGGTTGACCGGCCCGGCGACAGAGTCCTCGGCGAGCAGCAGGCGCAACGCGGCCACCTGGTCGACGCGGCTGATCCAGCTCAGCCACTGGCGGCCGGAACCCAGCCGGCCCCCGAGTCCCAGACGGAACAGCGGGAGTTGGCGGCCGAGACTTCCCCCGTGGCGGGAGAGCACGACCCCGGTTCGCAGCGTGACGACCCGGATGTCGGCCTCGCGGGCGGGCGTGGCCGCTGCCTCCCAGTCCTCGACGAGCCGGGCGAGGAACCCCGCGCCGGCGGGGGCGCTCTCGTCGAGTGGGCCGGCGTCGCCGCCCGCCGAGGTGCCGTACCAGCCGATGGCGCTGCCGGTGAGGAACACCCGCGGGGGTGGCGTGAGGGCGGCGAGGGCGCGGGCGAGTAGATCGGTGCCGGCGATCCGGCTGTCGCGGAGCAGGCGCTTGTAGTCGTCGGTCCAGCGGTGGTCGCCGATGCCTGCGCCGGCGAGGTGGAAGGCGGCGTCGGTGCCGGCGAGCGCCGCCGGGTCGAGCCGACCGGCGGCGGGATCCCACTGGATCTCGCCGCCGGTGCGGGGCGTTCGCCGGACCAGGGCGGTCACGGTGTGGCCGTCCTCGCGAAGGGCGGGGACGAGGGCCGAACCGATCAGGCCCGAGGCTCCGGTCACAACGATGCGCATGATGGACCATCGTGGCCGGCCGTCGCCCCGAACGCGAGGCGCCCGACCGGCCCGCGGTGGAGGACTCCCCTGGCGGGGGGAGTCCTCTCGGCAGGGCAGTGCGCTGGCGCGGGACTGCCTACAGGCCCAGGTCGGCCTCGAAGGTGCCCTCTTCGAGCCGCCGCTTGATGAACGTCAGGAAGCGGGCGGCGTCGGCCCCGTCGACGATGCGGTGGTCGTAGGTCAGCGACAGGTACACCGCCGACCGGACGGCGATGATCTCGCCGAGCTCGGGGTCGTCGATGACGGCGGGCTTCTTGGTCACGATTCCCGTGCCGAGGATGCCGACCTGCGGCTGGTTGATGATCGGCGTGTCGAACAGGGCGCCCCGGCTGCCGGTGTTCGTGAGGGTGAAAGTCCCCCCGCCGAGCTCGTCCGGGGAGATCTTGTTGGCCCGGGTCCGGCTGGCCAGCTCGTCGATCTTGCGGGCGAGCCCGGTGAGGTTGAGGTCACCGGCGTTGTGGACGACCGGCACGACCAGGCCGCGCTCGGAGTCCACGGCGATGCCGAGGTTCTCCTCGCCGTGGTAGGTGACCGTCCCAGCCTCGACGTCGAGGCTGGCGTTGAGCTGCGGGAACTCGCGCAGCGCCTCGCAGGCCGCCAACGCGAAGAACGGCAGGAACGTCAGCTTCAGCCCCTCGCGGGCCTGGAAACCGGCCTTGGCCCGGTCCCGCAGCCGCGCGATGCGGGTGACGTCCACCTCGACGACGGTGGTGAGCTGGGCGCTGATCTGCAGCGACTCGACCATGCGCTTGGCGACCAGGGCGCGCAGCCGGGAGAGCTTCTCGGTGCGTCCGCGGACCGGGGCGGGAGTGGAGGTGCCCGTGCCGGTGGTCGCCGGGGCAGTGGCGGCGGCCGGCGCAGCGGGGCGGGCCGGTGCCGAC
>NZ_JAMPTM010000506.1 GCF_025403375.1 Frankia gtarii | reverse complement strand
CCCCCGACTGGGCCACCGCCACCCGGCCAGCCGCCACCCGGCCCACTCTCGCCTACGCCAACACCGCCAGTGCCGGACGCTGCGCCGCCGACTGGCCCTGACCTGGATGGACCGTCGTGACCACACCCGAACCCGGCTGGGACATCAGCGTGCTCGGCCGCCCTGTCGTCCTCACGGTCCCCGACCGGCTCGGCGACGACCCCGACGCGTTGCTCGCGCTGGCCGCCGTCGCGTTGGAACGCCACCTCGCCGGCGCCCCCACCGCGTCCAGGGTCATCGGTCAGCTTGCGCACAGCGGTGTTGTGGCCCTGCGGACGATCAGCACCGTCTTCGAGCTCCGTGAACGGCCCGACGGCTGGTTGCTCGTGCGCAGCTGGGGTGAACCCGAACCCGCCGAACTCGCCGCCGCCGCGTGGATCCGCGCTCACCGCCTCGCCCGCGAACGCGCCGAGGCCGCGGCCATCACCCGGCCGGACGGGACCCTATGAGCCGCGTCGACGACGACCTGCCCGGCCGCGGTCTTCCTCTGGACACCGACAGTGCCGCGCTCGGCCGACGGGACCACGGCTTCTTCGACCGCGAGAACAGCCCCCGCGGGCAGCGGGAACTCGCCCACGCCCGCACCCCGTGGACGGGCACCAGGCCCCGGCGGGTCGGCGCCGCCGCAGCCCACGACCGCACCCTCGGCCTGTCCCGAACCGCGAGCATGTGGCCCGACCACACCCCACCTGCCGCCACCGGTGAACGCGACCTCCGCCGCCGCGCCACCGACGTCATCAACGAGCTGCGCAGCATCCCCCGACCGGCCGCCGTGCTACCGACCGCGACACCCACCCTGCTGCTCACCGCCCTGCACGAGACCGCCCAGCACACCCGCCGCCGGCCGGCCCGCACGCAGCTCGCGGCCGTCCGGCGCATCGCCGCCACCCATCAGCTCGACCCCGACCTGTTCCTCGGCATCGCCCTCGGGGTGGGCACCCTCATCGCGCGCACCCCCGCCGACGCGGTCAGCGGCCACCGCGGCGCACGGCCCGGCCTCGCGGACGGAAAGCCCAGCCTGAACGCGTTGCACGGCGCGAACCTCCCACTGGCGCTCGAGACCTACCTCGCCCGCGCCCACCTGCGACAGAACGCGGTGTTCTCCGATCCCGACCTGCCCCGGCTATGGATGACCGCGAACGCGCTCACCCACGGCATCCCCGCCCAGGCGATCCTGACCGAACCCGCGACCGTGCACGGACCCGACGCCGCTGTCCAACCTCACCGGACTGATCTCGTCGGCTGGCTCGGCATCCAGCACGCCCTCGGCGACCTCGACGCCGCGGTACGCACCGCGACCGAAGGCCGCCGCTGGCTCGCCCGCGCCGGCAACGCCCGCGGCCGCAGCGACGCCGTGCTCCTCGCCCTCGGCGTCCTGCACGCCTCCCACCCGACGGTGGCCGCGGAACTCGCCCTGCGCGGACCCGGCGCGCTCCGCCTCGCCGACCTACGCAGCCTCGCCCGCCGCTTCCCGCCCCCGGCCCACTCGGTGGATCTCACCGACACCGCCCTGAAAGCGATCTGCGACCGCAACGGCTGGCTGCTCGGCACCCCCGACGAACGCCACCACCGCGAACTCGTCGAACGCGTCCTTCCCACCGCGGTCACCGACCAGATCCGCGGGCAGGTCGCCCATGGCGACATCACCGCCCTCGCCGACGCGCTGCACCGGGCCGCGCCCACCGACACCGATCTCGACACGAAGACCTGGCGGTGGGATCCCGCCGCCACCGACGCCCTCCAGGTCCGCCAACTCCTCGGCGAAGCCTCCCGCGAGGCACATGCCCGGTTCGCCGACTGGCACATCACCCCGCACCCCAGCCG
>NZ_JAMPTM010000505.1 GCF_025403375.1 Frankia gtarii | reverse complement strand
GCCAGTGCCCGCCGGCTCGCCGCCGAGGGCGCGGCGGTCGCCGTCACCGACCTTGCCGGTGCGTCGGCGGCGCGGGTCCGCGACGAGATCGTCGCGGCGGGCGGGCGGGCGATCGCGCTCGCCCTCGACGTCGCCGACGCCGCCGCCGTGCGCGACTGCGTCGAACGGGTCGCCGCCGAGCTCGGCCCGATCGGCGTGCTGCACAACAACGCCGCCGCGACCGCGCTGTCCGGCGGCGGCGGTGACGCCGAGGTACTCACGATGTCGGCGGAGCTCTGGGACGCGACGATGGCCGTCAACGTCCGCGGGCCGATGCTGCTGGCGCGCGCCGTGCTGCCCGCGATGATCGCCGCCGGCCGCGGGTCCATCATCAACACCTCGTCGGGGGCCGCCGCGGCCGCCGAGCACCTGCGCCCGGCCTACGGCGCGTCGAAGGCGGCGCTGGAGTCGCTGACCCGCAGCATCGCCACCCGCTACGGCCCGGTCGGGGTGCGCTGCAACGCCATCGCCCCCGGACTCGTACTCACCGACACCGTGCGCGGGCCCGGGCGCGGGCTGCGCCGGATGCGCGCCGTGTTCGCCGCGCACACCCCGTCCCCGCTGGGCACGCCCGACGAGGTCGCCCGGGTCGTGGCGTTCCTCGCCTCCGACGCCGCCCGCTACGTCAACGGGGTCGTGCTGCGCGTCGACGGCGGCATGGGTGCCGCCCAGCCCTACCTCGCCGACCTGCTCGGCCGGCACGCCGCGGTCGAGGACGCCCCGACCGTGAACTCCTGAGGAGAGCCAGTGACGAAGTGGGGCACGCGATGAAGTGGGGCATCGTCTTCGCCAGCACCGGGTTCCCCGACCCCGACGACGCCGTGGCGCTCGCCGTCGCGGCCGAGCAGGCCGGGTTCGAATCGCTGTGGGCGCCGGAGCACGTTGTGCAGTCGCGTCGCACCGACGCCACCCCGTACCGCGGTGTCACCAGCGGCAGCATGGACCGGCTGTCGCGGCGCGGCGGCATGCCCGACCCGCTGATCTGGCTGACCTACGTCGCCGCGGTGACCACTCGCATCCGCTTCGGCACCGGCGTGCTCATCCTGCCCGAGCACCAGCCGACGGTGCTCGCCAAGACCGCCGCCACCCTCGACCATCTGTCCGGGGGCCGGCTGATGCTCGGCATCGGCGTCGGCGAGCTGCCCGAGGAGTACGCCGCAGTCGGCATGGAGTTCCGCAACCGGGGCCGGCGCATGGACGAGTACATCGACGCCATGCGGGTGCTGTGGCGCGACGACTCGGCGACCTTCGCCGGCGAGTACGTCAGCTTCGACCAGGTCGAGTGCCGGCCGTGGCCGGTGCGCCGGGCGATTCCGCTGTTCGTCGGCGGGGCGTCGGAGGCCGCGATCCGCCGCGCGGCGACCCGCGGCGACGGCTACTTCCCGTTCGTGTTCCCCGGCCAGGATCCGCTCGTCGAGCTGCCGAGGCTGCTCGCCCGGGTCCGCGAGGAGACCAGGGCGGTCGGGCGCGACCCCGACGCCATGGAGTTCACCGCGGGCGGCGCGCGCAACGTCGAGGAGGCGAAGGTCTACGCCGACTTCGGCGTCCACCGGCTCACCGTCGCCGTGCGCGGGCGCACGATCGCCGAGATGCTCGACGACGTCGCCCGCCTCGGCGACGAGCTCGTCACCCCCACGGTCGAGCTGTGACCGTCGCGGGGCTCGAGCCGCTGTCGTTCGCGGGGCGCACCGTGCTCGTCACGGGGGCGGGGCGCGGCGTCGGCCGGGCGCACGCGCTCGCCTTCGCCGCCCGCGGGGCCGCCGTCGTCGTCAACGACCTGCCCGAACCCGCCGGTGCGACCCAGGGGGCGCCGGGGAGTGATGGGGCCGCGGGCAGTGAC
>NZ_JAMPTM010000504.1 GCF_025403375.1 Frankia gtarii | reverse complement strand
GGCGGGGCGGGTGCTCAGCGGAGGCGGGGCGTTCGGTGACGTGCCGGCGACGCCCGAACTGCTCGCCAGGGTCGACGCCCTGCCGCCGGCCCGCGACGATCCGCAGGTCGACCAGGCCGCCGCCGCGGCGCCCGACCCGGATTTCACGCTGCGCCGGCTGCTGTCCTGGGTGCGCGTTCCGCTTGTGGTGGGGCTGCTGCTGGTCGCGCTCGACGCCGTCGCCGGCCTGACCGTGCCGGCGCTGGTGCGCCACGCCGTCGACGCGGGCGTGAGCGCGCAGGCGCGCAACGTGCTGTTCGCCACCGCCGGTGTCGCGCTCGCCGTTACCCTCGCCGACTGGCTCGTCCAGATCTGGCAGACCCGGGTCACCGGGCGGATGGGGGAGCGGCTCCTCTACGTGCTGCGGGTCAAGACGTTCGCCCAGCTCCAGCGCCTCGGGCTCGACTACTACGAGCGCGAGCTCGCCGGCCGGATCATGACCCGGATGACCACCGACGTCGATGCCCTGTCGACGTTCCTCCAGACCGGCCTGGTCACCGCGATCGTCAGCCTGCTGTCCTTCTTCGGCGTGCTGATCGCGCTGCTGCTCCTCGACGCCCAGCTCGCCCTCGTCGTCATCGCGGTGCTGCCGATCCTGATCGCGGTGACGGTGGTGTTCCGGAGCCGCTCGTCGGCCGCCTACACCGAATCCCGGGAACGGGTCAGCGCCGTCAACGCGTCCCTGCAGGAGAACCTGACGGGGCTGCGTGTCGCGCAGGCGTTCGGCCGGGAGGAGGTCAACCAGGAACGGTTCCGCGGGCTCGCCGACTCCTACCGGCGCTCGCGGATGCGGGCACAGCGGATGATCGCCCTGTACTTCCCCTTCGTCGAATTCCTTTCCCGGATCGCGGGCGCCCTCGTGCTGGGCATCGGCGCGCATCTCGCCGTGCACGGATCGCTGTCGGCGGGTGCGCTGCTCGCCTTCCTGCTCTACGTCAACCTGTTCTTCTCGCCGGTGCAGCAGCTCTCCCAGGTGTTCGACGGCTACCAGCAGGCGATGGTCGGCCTGCGCCGGCTGTCCGACCTGCTGCGCACCCCGACGTCGACGCCGCCGGCCGCCCACCCGCGCCCGGTCGGCCGGCTCACCGGCGAGGTGGTGCTCGACGACGTCCACTTCGCCTACACCGTCGTCGACGGCACGGCGGGCAACGCCGTCGACGGGGTGAGCCTGCGCATCGCCCCCGGTGAGACCGTCGCCTTCGTCGGCGAGACGGGCGCCGGCAAGTCCACGGTGGTCAAACTCGTCGCCCGGTACTACGACGTCACCGGCGGGGCGATCCGGATCGACGGCGTCGACCTGCGCGAGTTCGACCTGTCGGCCTACCGCCGCCGGCTCGGCGTCGTCCCGCAGGAGCCGTTCGTGTTCTCCGGCACGATCCGCGACGCCATCGCCTACGCAAGGCCCGACGCCGCCGACGACGAGGTCCGAGCCGCCGCCCGCGCGGTCGGCGCCGACACGTTCATCGACACCCTGCCCGACGGCTACGACCATCCCGTCGGCGAACGGGGCCGCGGCCTGTCCGCCGGGCAGCGCCAGCTGCTGGCGCTCGCCCGCGCCGAGCTCGCCGACCCCGACATCCTGCTGTTCGACGAGGCGACCGCCGCGCTGGATCTCGCCACCGAGGCCGCCGTCACCGCCGCCGCCGAGGCGGTCACCACCCGGCGGACCACGATCGTCGTCGCCCACCGGCTGACCACCGCCGCCCGCGCCGACAGGGTGGTGGTGATGGCCGACGGCCGCGTCGCCGAGCAGGGGACGCACGCCGAGCTCGTCCACGCCGGCGGCCCCTACGCCCGCCTGTGGGCGGCCTTCACCACCGACCCCGAACCACCCGCCACCGAACCACCCGCCACCGGAT
>NZ_JAMPTM010000503.1 GCF_025403375.1 Frankia gtarii | reverse complement strand
GCGACCCCCCGGACGGCGACCCCCCGGACGGCGACCCCGGCGCAGACGGCGATCCGCAGGCCGGGAGCCCCGGCACTGGCAGCCCGCTGCGCGACAGCCCCCGCACGGGCAGGCCACGAGCGGCCGGCGCCGACATGGGTGGGCCGCGAGCGGGAGGATCGAAGCCAGGGGGCACTGCACGCCGGCTGGGAGGGACGACCGGCCGGCGACCGGGAGCCGGGTGCCCTTTCCGTTTTCCCCGTCGAGGAGACACTCGCGGCGATCTGACCTGGCGGGGCAGTCGGGCGCAGTTCGAGGCGGATGGCATCGAACCCGACCTGCCGTACCACGACAAGTGGCGCCACTTCGAGCAGATGTTCACGACGTTCCACGAGGGCGAGCAGGACATCACCTTCGCCGTCGGGCAGCCGTGGACGCACGTCGCGATCGACAGCCTGAAGGTCGCGGTCGCCGCGATGAACTCGACGATCGCCCTGTCGGACCGCCCGGCGGAGCGCGACGGCCTGCTCGGCTGCGCGACGCCGCCGAACTGGACCTACAGCGCACGTCGGCGCACCCGCTCTCGTCGTCGCTGTACCGAGAACGGTCACCCTCCGTCGCAGGGGCGGGAGGACACGCGGCGGTGATCCGCGGTGCCGCGGAGGGTGTCCGATCTGATCCGTTGTGACCGATACGGGTGGGTGTGGCACCGGCTCCGCCCGGGTGATCGACGCGCTGCTGTTACAACGATGTCTTCAATCCATGTCCGGCGAGAATCGGATGATGTCGGCGGAGTGCGCCATGTAGCGAAGACGAAAAGTTTCCGGGTCAACTACCGTCGACGGCTATTCATCACCACCGTGGCTGGCTAGCGTTCCCGACCGCATCGGGAATACGAATACGCGGCCAGGACGGATGGTGGTGGGACGATGACGGCTCCGCCGGGCGAGATGATGGTCGATTCCGTTGCCGCTCCGGCTGTCGTCCAGACGGAGGGTCGTTCACTCTGGCGATCCGGCTGGATTCGCCTACGGCGCGACAAACCGGCGATGATCAGCGGAATCTTCCTGGTCCTCCTCGCACTGATCGCGATATTCGCGCCGGTCATCGTGTCACTGCTGGGGCATCCGCCGAACGAGCCGCACTACGACCTGCTCGATCCGAACACCGCCGCACCGCGGGGGCGTTTCGGGGGGATGAGCTGGGATTATCTACTCGGAGTGGAGCCGGTCAACGGTCGCGACATCTTTAGTCGGACCGTCTACGGCGCGCGGGTGTCACTGCTGGTCGCATTGCTGGCGACCGCGACGGCGGTCATCATCGGCACGGTTCTCGGGATGCTCGCCGGGTATCTCGGCGGGCTGTGGGACACGATCATCGCCCGGCTGATGGACCTGCTGCTGTCGGTGCCGTCGGTGCTGTTCGCGATCGCGATCGTGGCGGTGATTCCGAACAAGGCGTTCGGGCTCTCGGGTTCGGGGCTGCGTATTGCGGTGCTCGTCTTCGTCATCGGGATATTTGCCTGGCCGTACATCGGACGCATCGTCCGGGGACAGGTGCTGTCGTTGCGGGAAAGAGAGTTTATCGAGGCGTCCCGCTCGCTCGGTGCCGGCACGTTCACGGTGATGTTCCGGGAGCTGCTGCCGAACGTCGCCGCGCCGGTGCTCGTCTACTCGACGCTGCTTATTCCCACCAACATTCTCAACGAGGCGGCGCTGTCCTATCTCGGGGTCGGGGTGCGGCCGCCGACGGCCTCCTGGGGCGATTCGCTGGCCGTCGCCTCGCACGGTTGGTACAGCATCGAGCCGATCTTCATGCTGGCCCCGGGCCTGGCGATCTTCGCCACCGTGCTCGCGTTCAACCTGCTCGGCGACGGCCTGCGCGACGCCTTCGACCCGCGCGGCGGCGGCCGATGATCACGCCAGCCGCCCCCGCCT
>NZ_JAMPTM010000502.1 GCF_025403375.1 Frankia gtarii | reverse complement strand
CTGCTGGCGCTTCGTCGGGCCGAACATGTCCAGCCGGACGGCGCGCACGGCGACGAGGACGAATCCCCACAGCAGGGCCAGAAAGCCAATCTTGACGATCAGCAGGACGAGTTCGCTGGGCTCGGTCGGATCCATCGGCTGCTACCAGCTCCGATCCGGCCGCGCCCGCCCGCGCCCGCCGTCGCCCGGCCGCGGCAGGTCGGGCTGGCCCGGCAGGCGCGTTTGCGCGTCGTACACGTCGTCCAACGCTTCGAGGCCGCTGTCGGACCCCGCCTCGCCGCGCGCGGGCTGGCCCGGTTCGCGATCGGCGGCGTCCTCGCGATAGGAGCCCGGCCGGCGGGGAGCGTCGTCGCGGCGGTCCCGCGGATCACGGCCGTACGGGTCGCGCCCGCCGCCGCGGCCCAGGTCCCTGGGGTCCGGGCCCCGAGGGTCCGGGTCCCGGCGGGGCGGGCGGGCCTGGTCACGAGCCCGGCCGCCATCGGGCGTGCGGTCGCGGTAGCCGGGGTCACTGCCCGCCCGGGCGGGGCGGTCCCGGTGCGGGTCCGTCGGGTAGGGCTGGCCACCGCGCGGCTCACGCTCGGCGTACGGGTCCGCCCGGCCTACGCGCGGGGACGAGCCCCGCCGATACGGGTCGTCCGGCGCGGGCGTGGGGCGCCGGTCCGGCGGGGCCGTCGCCCGCTGCCCGACCCGCTCCGGCGGGGGGGTGGCCCGCGAGGGCGACCGGCTCGCGCCGACGCCTCGGCCGTCCTCGCGGCGGAACATGATGGTCGCGGTGCCGAGCTCGATCCGGTCCCCGCTGACGAGCTTGACCTGGGTGGCCGCGCGGCCGTTGACGAGGCTGCCGTTCGTCGAGCCGGCGTCGACATAGAGGAACTGCCCGTCCGGCAGCCGGCGGATCTCCCCGTGTCGCCGGGACACCCCGGTGTCGTTCAGACGGATGTCGCATTCGACGCTGCGCCCGATGACGGTGGTCTCGGCGTCCAGCGGGTACTCCCGCTCCCCGCCGCCACCCGTCCCGCCCGGGGCCTTCGTCGTGATCAGTAGATGGGGAGTGCCGGGCGCGCTCGGGCGCGGGCGGCCGCGACGCCCGCTCACCACCCCCGGATCCGCCGCCGCCACGCTGCTGCGGATCCGGAAGACGCCGACGTCGAGGTCGGCCGCCTCGGACATTCGGACGGACACCGGGCCGACGAAGGTGTATCGCTGCTCGGCAGCATGCTCGCGGACCATCTCGGCCAGCTCGTCGCACAGCGCCCGGTCGTACGGGGAGAGTCGGGCGAAGTCGCCGCTGGCGAGCTCCACGGCGAACTCGTTGGGCACCAGCACGCGGTTGGAGCTGACCGCGCGGCGGTCGTCGGTCTCCCGGGCCAGCGCGCTGGCGATCTCCACGGGCTCGACCCCGCCCTTGAACACCTTGGCGAACGCACCCTCGACGAGGCCGCCCAGGCGCCGTTCGAAGCGTTGTAGCACGCCCATGCTCGACCTCCCTTCTCCCGGTCTGTGAGATCGTATGCCCCCGGGCGTGGACGCCCCACGGCTTGGCTCTTGACATGTCCATCGCGGTTGGTGGCCCCCCGACGCAGCGGACATCTCCGGCGTGATAGCGTGTCCCCTGGTTAAGAGATAGTCCCACTCGGGCGAGTGGCGGAATGGCAGACGCGCACGGTTCAGGTCCGTGTGTCCTAGCGGACGTGGGGGTTCAACTCCCCCCTCGCCCACGTCAGCCCCTACCGGAGCATGCTGCGCCGGTAGGGGCTTCCTTTATTTTGCCGGGGGGGCCGAGCCCCCCACGGTCGGACCCTCGCGGTGGCCCGGAGCCCCCACGGACGAATCCTCGCGGTGGCCCGAGCCCCCCACGGTCGAACCCTCGCGGTGGCCTGGTCCCCCCACGGTCGAACCCCCCCAGGTGGGCTGGTCGGGTGG
>NZ_JAMPTM010000501.1 GCF_025403375.1 Frankia gtarii | reverse complement strand
CCCATCCCACACATCCACCACCGAAACCCCAGAACCCACCCCGGAATCCGAACCCACCACGGCATCCGAACCCACGGACTCGGCCGCGACCAATGCTGCGAGAGCGTTCCCGGAGTCCATTCCGGGGGCCGAACCGCGACCGCTCCACTCCGTCAGCAGCACCCGACGCTCGTCGGCGGAGAGCACATCCACCTGCGAAAGCGGGACGTCGGCGTCCGCTGCCATCGTGGCCAGTACGCGGATCAGGCGGTCGAGGAGTCGGTCGATCGTCGCCCGGTCGAACAGGTCGGCGTCGTACTCGGCCGACGCGAGCAGCCCGCCGCCGCTGCGAGAGTCGGCGGTGAAGGTGAGGCTGAGGTCGAACTTCGCGGCGGCCGGTTCGGTCGGCTCCAGCGCGGTCGCGGCGAGCCCGTCCAGGCCGGGGTTGTCCCCGGCCGGATTCCAGAAGTCGACCAGTGTCTGGATGAGGGGGTGTCGGCCGGCCACGCGGTTCGGGTTCACCTTCTCCACGACGTTGTCGAACGGGACGTCGGCGTTCGCGTAGGCGTCCAGGGCCGTACGGCGGACCCGGTGGAGCAGCTCACGCAGGCTGGGGTCGCCGGACAGGTCGATCCGGAGCACCACGGTGTTGACGAAGAAGCCCACCAGGGATTCCAGGGCCGGATCGGACCGACCCGCGACCAGCGCACCGATCGGGAGGTCCATCCCGGCTCCGAGCTTGTGCAGGACGACCGCGACCGCGGTATGCGCCAGCATGAGCTCACTGACGCTGGTCTCGGCGAGCAGCGGACGCAGCGCCGCCATGGTCGCGGCGGGAATCTCGGTCCGTACTCGTCCGCCGCCGGCGACGGGGATCGGGGGCCGCTGCCGGTCCGTCGGCAACGGCACGGCGTCCGGAAGGCCCGCGAGGGTCTCGGACCAGTAGGCGAGCTGGCGGTTGGCCAGGTCGGACGGGTGGTCGGCGGCGCCGAGCAGGCGCTCCTGCCACAGCGTGTAATCGGCGTACTGGACGGCGAGCGGCGTCCAGGCCGGGGCGTGGCCGGACCGGCGGGCCGCGTAGGCGGCGGCGAGGTCACGCAGCAGCGGTCCGGTGGACCAGTCGTCGCCCGCGATGTGATGGACGACCAGGGCGAGCACGTGGTCGTCCGCGGCCAGCCGCAGGAGGGTGACCAGGATCGGGATCTCTGTTTCCAGCCGGATCGGCGTCTCGAAGACGTCCCGTAGGTGCGCCGCCAGGCCGTGCACGGTGCTGTCGGCGACGGTGAACGGCACCTCGGCGCCGTCGAGGACCCGCTGCACGGGCGTGCCGTCCTGGTCGGGGAAGACGGTGCGCAGGGTCTCGTGGCGCGCCACAACATCGCCGAACGCCACTCGCAGCGCCTCGAGGTCCAGCGGGCCGATCAGCCGGGCGGCGAACGGCAGGTTGTACGTGCTCGACGGACCGTCGAACCGGTAGAGGAACCACAGCCGCCGTTGGGCCGCCGACAGTGGCATCGGGTCCGGACGATCGGTCGTCACCAGCGCCGGGTACGCCTGTGCTGGTTCTTCGAGAGCGTCCAGGTGGGCGGCGAGGGCGGCAACCGTCGGCGCGTCGAACACCGAACGGATCGAGACGGGCCGGCCGATGCTCACGCGGATCTGGGAGATGAGGCGGGCGGCGAGCAGGGAATGACCGCCGAGGGCGAAGAACGAGTCGTCGAGCCCGACCCGCTCGACCCCGAGCAGTTCGCCGAACAACCCGGCGACGACCAGCTCGGTCGGCGTCGTCGGTTCGCGACCCGCTGCCACGCCACCGGCGAACTCCGGTGCCGGTAGGGCGCGGCGATCGAGTTTACCGTTCGGCGACACCGGAAACGCATCCAACACAACCACCACCGCCGGCACCAGATAATCCGGCAGCACCGACACCAACACACCCCGCACCGCCCCCGGAT
>NZ_JAMPTM010000500.1 GCF_025403375.1 Frankia gtarii | reverse complement strand
GCCGCGGGCCACCCGGTGGGCGGTGCGGGGGCGTAGCCGGTAGCGGCGGGTGAACTCGACGGCGATCTCGTCGTGGCTCATCCCGACCGCGCGCATCCGTTCCCGCAGCGCGTCCTGTTCCACCCGCCGGCTCGGCCTACTCATGACAACGCCGCACATCCTCTCCGGTCCCGGACACGATCTCGTGTCCGGGACCCGCCACCTGTCGTTCCAAACTGGCCGTTTCACGGTAGCCGCCGTGTCACGCATCGAACAGGACGGGATGGCGCTTTTCGTTGTCCCCCTCGTTCATGGCGTCGCTGAGGAACGGTGCAGAGCGTTCGCGACGTCCAGCTGACCAGCTGCGTGTCAGGGTACGGGGCGGCCCTCTAGGCTGTTTCGATGTGACTGACTTTGTGCAGGTGTCGACGGCGACGGAGACCCGTGAGGCAGCCGTGGCGCTGGCGCAGTCCGCCGTGCGAGCGCGTCTCGCCGCGGGTGCCCAGATCGTCGGCCCGGTGGTCTCGGTGTTCTGGCATCACGGCGAGTTCGGGTCCGGGGAGGAGTGGCAACTACTCCTCAAGGCTCGCGCCGACCGATATTCTGATCTTCAGGCGCACTTGCTGGCTCACCATCCATGGAGTAATCCGGAAATTATCGCCGTACCGATCCTGGAGGGGTCGAAGGCGTATCTGGACTGGGTGGCCCAGACGACGGAGCCTGGCCAGTCCTAGCCGAGCCCGAGCGCTTTCGCCTGATCCAGGGTTTCCCGGACTCGGGGGATCGCCCGGTGCGGGTCGAGGTGACGAAGAACCGGCTTGATCCTCTGGCGAGGTCGGACCGATGCCACGCCAGCGGAAAGATCCAATACACGGCCAGCGACGCTCGCGGCTTGCTCAACTTCGTCGGCAGCAAGGTACGCGTCGGCGAGCCAGGTGAGGTAAAGCGACTTGTCGCGTGCGCGGACCTCATCGAAGTTGTCCAGAACTCTCTCCAGCACGGGCACAGCGCGAAGAGGTCGCCGCAGTTCGGCCCAGCAGCGCCCCGTCATGATCGATATCTCGTTGTGGTCGACCCATGCGGCCCAGTCCGGTTGGGGTTCCTCGCTGTCCTCGGCAACGGCCGTCTCGGCGGTCGTGAGGGCTCGTTCGGTCTCGCGCACGTCGCCAATGATCGCGTAGGCCCAGGCGAGACGCTCGAAGAGCAGCGCTCTGACCGCGCTGGGCGCGTCGGTGCCCGCGACCTGGCATGATCTGACGGCGAGCCCGACCGCCGCACGCCTATCATCTCGGCCGGATTGATAGGCAAGATAGGCCAACGCATTGCCGGCCAAGGGCGCGTCGCCAGCCGCGACGGCGCGCTCATGCGACTCCTTGTACAGACGGCTGGCCTCGGTGTGGTTACCTGCGTCAAAGGCCGCCCAACCCGCCTGCTGGGCCTGTTCGGCGAGTACGGACAGCAGGGCCCGCCCCGTGGCTTCGTCGTAGCTGGAGTTCTGGACGATGGCGCTCGTGGCTTCGTACTCGGCGAGATAAAGATCGTAGGTCTCGCCGCCACCGAGAATGTCATCGAGCCGGCGAAGGCGGGCAGTGCGGCGGCGGAGCTGCTCAGGAAGATCCGCGCCAAGTCGGTGTCGGCGTCCCGACAGATCCTTAGTGATCGTTGGCGACGTGGGGATCCGCCGCGCGAGGGCCTGATCGAGACCTCGCGGATCATCCGGCGGGTACACCGAGTGATCCACAGTTGGAACTGACCCAGAGGCGCTCTCCAGCGATCTGCTGCCGTCGGTCTTCGCTCCAGGCATCGAATGCAACCGGTCTGCCCGACGTGCCGTGTTGATCAGCAGCGTGTCGGCGGGGGGATCTGTTCGCGGTCGTCGAGGTCGAGGAGGTTGTCGATGCTGGTGCCGTAGACCTCGGCGAGTAGGGCGAGCATCTGCGGGGTGGGGCGCCGTCGGGGTG
>NZ_JAMPTM010000004.1 GCF_025403375.1 Frankia gtarii | reverse complement strand
CCGTAACCCGCCCCCGCCGAGGAAAGAGACGCCCGTGGAACGCGAGATTTTCGAGGACGAGCACCGGCAGTTCCGGGAGGTCGTCCGGGAGTTCGTCGCCCGCGAGATCACCCCGTATCACGCCGGGTGGGAGGCCGAGGGGATCGTCGACCGGACGGTGTTCGCCAAGGCGGCCAAGCACGGGGTCATCGGGTTCAACATCGCCGAGGAGTTCGGTGGCGGCGGGGTTCGTGACTTCCGGTTCAACGCCGTCGTCGCCGAGGAGCTCGCGGCCGCGTTCGCCACCGGTCCGGGTTTCCTGCTGCACAACGACGTCGTCGGCTCCTACCTGAGCCGGCTGCCCGACGACGAGCAGAAGGCGCGCTGGCTGCCCGGGTTCGCCTCCGGCGAGGCGATCTGGGCGATCGGGATGACCGAGCCGGGTGCCGGCAGCGACCTGCAGGGCATCCGTACCTCCGCGGTGCGCGACGGTGACGACTGGCTCGTCTCGGGCGCCAAGACGTTCATCACGAACGGGATCCACTCCGACTATGTCATCGTCGTGGCGCGGACCGACCCGGCCGCCGGCAGCCGCGGCATCTCCCTGCTCGTCGTGGAGCGGGACATGCCCGGCTTCTCCCGTGGCCGCAACCTCGACAAGATCGGCCTGCACGCACAGGACACCGCCGAGCTGTTCTTCGACGGCGTCCGGGTGCCGGCCCGCAACGTGCTGGGCAAGCTGGGCGGCGGGTTCGTCCACCTGATGGAGAACCTGCCCGAGGAGCGGCTGTCGATCGCGATCTCGGCGGTCGCCGGGGCGAGGGCGGTGTTCGACTCCACGCTGGAGTACACCAGGACCCGTACCGCCTTCGGCCAGCCGATCGGCAGCTTCCAGCACAACCGTTTCCTGCTGGCCGAGCTCGCCACCGAGATCGACATCGCCCAGGTGTACATCGACCGCTGCCTGAAGGCGTCGTTCGAGGAGAAGCTGACCACCGTCGACGCCTCCAAGGCGAAGTGGTGGGCCTCCGAGCTGCAGCAGAAGGTCGTCGACCGCTGCCTGCAGCTGCACGGCGGGTACGGCTACATGTCGGAGTACCCCGTCGGGCGGGCGTTCACGGATGCCCGCATTCAGACCATCTACGGCGGCACGACGGAGATCATGAAGGAGATCATCGGTCGTTCGCTGGGCGTGTGAGGGCCGCTGTGGGCCGCGCGGCCGGACCGCCGCTGGCAACGTGTCGTCGTCGGGTTGGAGCAGGAGTCATGAGCGTGGACTGGGGTTCAGGGACCGAGCTGGGGGAGTTCCGGGCGCAGGTGCGGGCGTTCGTCGCCGGCCACGCGCCGGGTCGGGCGGCCAGGGCGGGGGTGCGCAGCCCGGAGAACGCCGAGGAACTCGCCGAGCTGCGGCGTTGGATCGCCGCGCTGTTCGAGGCGGGCTACTTCGGCGCCGACTGGCCGGTGGAGTTCGGCGGCGACGCCGGGCATGACCCGCGGCGTGACGTCGTCGTCGCCGAGGAGATCGCGCGGGCCCGCGCCCCGATGCAGCTGGGTGGCAACGCCCTGGCGGCCAGCGCCCTGATCCGCTTCGGCAGCGACGAGCAGCAGGCCCGGCTGCTGCCCGCCATCCGTTCCTGCGACGACCTGTGGTGCCAGTTGTTCAGCGAGCCCGACGCGGGCAGCGACCTGGGCGGAATGCGGACCCGGGCGGTGGCCGACGGCGACGACTATGTCGTGACCGGCCAGAAGGTGTGGACCACCAACGGCCACTGGGCCGACCGCGGATACCTGCTCGCCCGCACCGACCCGGACGCGCCCAAGCACAAGGGCATCACCGCGTTCGCGATCGACATGGACACCCCGGGCATCGACGTCCGGCCGCTGCGCGAACTCACCGGCACCTCCGACTTCAACGAGGTGTTCCTCGACGGGGTGCGAATCCCGGCCGCCGCCGTGATCGGCCGGCCCGGCCAGGGCTGGATCGTCGCGAACGCGTCGCTGGCCGAGGAGCGCAACGGCGTCAGCGCCGCGGTCGTCGACCTCCAGCTCGCCTGGGAGGACCTGCACGCGCTCGCGCAGAAGATCGAGATCGACGGTCGGCCGGCGCTGGAACAGGCCGACGTCCGCCAGCGCTTCGGCGCGTTGCGGGCCGAGATCCGCGCCTGCGCGCTGCTCGGGCAGTCCTCCTTCACCCGCTGGCGGGCCGGCCGGGAACGGGTGATCGACGCCCCGGCGGGGAAGCTGTGGTTCAGCGAACTCAACCTGCGGCTGAACGAGTTCGCCGTGGACCTGCTCGGCGCGCGCGGCATCCTCACCGAGGGCGACACCGACGCCGTCGACAGCGGCCGCTGGCAGGACGCCTACCTCTACGCCCGCGCGTACACGATCGCCGGCGGCAGCTCGGAGATCATGCGCAACCTCATCGCCGAACGCGCCCTCGGCCTGCCCCGCTAGCCCGACGCCCTGCTGGCCCTGACGCCCTGCTGGCCCTGACGACCTGCTGGCCCTGACGACCTGCTGGCCCTGACGACCTGCTGGCCCTGACGACCTGCGTGCCCGACCGCTGCGGTCGGGGGAAGGACCCGGCGACATGCTTCTCAGCGACGAACAGATCAGCCTGGCCGACGCCGCCCGCGACTGGCTCGCGAAACGCACCGATCTGGCCGCGGCCCGGGCCGACGGCGCGGCGCTCGCGGCGCTCTACTCCGCGGACGACGTGCGCGCCGCCGCCGAACTCGGACTCACCTCGCTGCTGCGGCCCGCCGAGGGGGGGACCTTCGCCGATCTCGCGGTCGTCGTGGAGGAACTCGGCCGCGCCGGGTCGCCGCTGCCGCTCGGCCAGGCCGCCCTGGTCGCCCGCCTGCTCGACCAGATCGGTATCGGGGCGGCCGTGTCCGACGCGGTGGCCGACGGCGCGGCGCTTGCGGTTCCGGCCGCGGCCGAGCCGGACGACGCCGCGATCAGCGGCGGGCCCGGAGCCGACGGCACGCTCACCCTCGCCGGCCGGGCAGCCGCCGTCGTCGGCGGACTTGGCGCCGCGTGGCTGCTGGTCAGCGCCGCCCTCGACGACGACCGCGCCCTCGCGCTCGTTCCCGCCGCGAGCGCCACCCGTACCGCCCGCACCACCCTCGACCTGAGTCGGGACATCGCCGCCGTCGACCTGCACGGCGTCGCGGTTCCGGCGGGTGACTGGGCCCGGGTCGGCGCGGGCCTCGCCGAGACCCTGGACCAGGCCCTGGCGCTCATCCACATCCTGGACGCGGTCGGCGCCGCCGGCCGCCTGCTGGACATGACCGTCGGGTACGTCAAGGAACGCGAGCAGTTCGGCCGGCCGGTCGGATCGTTCCAGGCGGTCAAGCACCACGCGGCGACCATGGCCGTCGACATCGAGGCGGCGCGGCTCTGCGGCCACGACGCCGCCCGCGCGCTCGACAGCGGCGATCTGGTCGTCGCCGGCACCGCCGTCGCGGTCGCGGGCTCCGTGGCCGGGGAGGGGACCAGCCGCGCGGCCAGCACGGCGCTGCAGCTCCACGGCGGCATGGGCTTCACCTGGGAGCACGACTTACACCTGTTCCTGCGTCGGATCAAGGTCGACGAGCTGGTCCGCGGCACGCCCCGCCAGCACCGAGAGCACCTGATCGCCACCGCCGGCTGAAGGTCGGCGGCCGGTAACGACCGGTCGCGACCTCACTCGTCTAGCTGCCCTGGCCCTGGGCCTCGATCGAGACCTGCTCCCACTGCGCCCAGGTGTCCAGCCGCTGCTGGTAGACCGCCTTGACGATCTGGGTGGGCGGGGTGCCGAACAGCACCCGCAGGGGTGGGTTCTCGGCGTTGACGATCTTCAGTAGGGCCGCTCCGGTCGCGGCCGGATCCCCGATCGCCATCCCGCCGCCCGCGCGCCGCTCGGCCATCGCCTTACGCAGGTTGTCGTACGTCGGCGACGGCGCCGAGTGCACCGCCGAGGACCCGGACCAGTCGGTGCTGTAACCGCCCGGCTCGACGAGGGTCACCTTGATCCCAAAGGCGGCGACCTCCTGGGCGAGGGACTCGCTGAGTCCCTCCAGCGCCCACTTCGACGCGTGGTAGGCGCCGAGGGAGGGGAAGGCGGCGATCCCGCCGATCGTGGAGATCTGGATGATGTGCCCGCTGCCCTGCGACCGCAGCTGCGGCAGCACCGCCTGGGTGACCCACAGGGCGCCGAAGAAGTTCGTCTCCAGCTGGTCGCGGATGTCGCTCTCGGTGAGCTCCTCGACCGCGCCGAAGTGGCCGTAGCCCGCGTTGTTCACGACGACGTCGAGCCGGCCGAAGCGGTCGACCGCCGCCTTGACCGCCGTATCGACGGCGGCCCGGTCCGTGACGTCCAGCGCGAGCGGCAGCACGGCGTCGCCGTGGTCCCGGGCCAGGTCGGCCACTGCGTCGATCTTGCGGGCGGTGGCGACCACCTGGTCGCCGGCCCGCACCGCGGACTCCACGAACACGCGGCCGAAGCCCCTGGACGCTCCGGTCACGAACCACACCTTGCTCATGGTGTTCCCTTCCTGGCTGCTGGGCCTGTTGCTGGCTGCCGGGTCTGTTCCTGCTGCCCGGTCTGCCCGGTCTGCCGGCGTTGATGGCCTGGCGACGACCACTACTCGCAACACCGTACGCCGAAAACGTCACTCGATGACAGGTGCGTCACGGCGTACCATCGGCGGATGATGATGGAGCCGCCTCCAGGCCTGCGGGAACGCACCCGCCGGGCCGTGCGCTCCGAGCTCATGACCGTGGCGATGAGCCTGTTCGCCGAGCAGGGTTACGACGCCACCACGATCGACCAGATCGCCTCCGCCGCCGGCCTGTCCAAACGCAGCTTCTTCCGCTACTTCGCGTCGAAGGAGGAGGTGATCCTGGTCAACTTCGAGGCGTTCGGCCGGGCGCTCGCCGACGCCGTCGGGCAGCGCCCGCCGCAGGAGGGCGCGTGGCTGGCGTTGCGCCGCGCCTTCGACCTCGTCGAGGAGCGCAACCGCCTCGATCCGGGGCGCACGTTCGTCCTGCTGCGGATGCTGCACGAGACCCCGGCGCTCAAGGCCGCGCACCTGGAGAAGCAGGCCCGGTGGCGGGAGCTGCTGGTGCCCGGCGTGATCGATCGTCTCAGCCGCACGGCCGTCCCGGCCGGTTCTGGTTCGTCGGCGGATTCTGGTTCGTCGGCGGGTTTCAGCCCGTCGGCGGGGGCGGCGCCGGCGGCTGGGCCGCCCGCCGCCGACGAGCGGGCTGGTAGCGGGGTGGAGCGGCGCGCCGCGGCCGTCGTCGCGGCCGCGCTGGCCTGCCTCGACGCCGCCCAGAGCGCATGGTGCGACGCAGGCGGTCACGCGTCGCTCGCGGCACTGCTCGACGAGGCGATGGGCGCGGTCGCGCCGTTGCACGGGTGAGCCGGGCGGGCGACCGAGACGATTACCAGGTGAGACGCCGCCCGTCGCGCCCCGGTCACGGCACGGGTCGCCCCCGGGGCTGCACGGCCAGCTCACCCTGGCGCCGGGCCGGATTTTCCCGCAGAGCTGTCTCTGCGTCACCTCGAAGGCGGTCGCCTCGGCGTTCGCCCGAACGAAGGCGTAGCAGGTCTGCTGCCGACCGAAGTCATCCCTGATGCTGATCGGCGCGATCAGCCCGCGGGCGTTGTAGTTCGAGACGTTGTGCAGGTTGCGGATGAAGGACTCGCGCGTCGGGCAGGGCCCGGCCTCCTGCAGGCCACGCAGGAACAGGTCGGTCTCGATGTAGGAGCGCAGCGCGAACTCCTGGTCGGGCGAGCTGAGCTGGGACGCATACTGGCGCACGGCGTTGCGGTACTCCACCAGCGGTGGGCCGTCGGCCTCGAACGGCAGGAAGTACAGCGGGATCGACACCCCGGCCATCACCGGGCCGAGCTGTCGCAACAGGCTTGTGTCGTACCCGGTGAAGGACAGGACGGCCTTCGTACCGTCGCTCTGCCGGACGTAATAGACGAAACCCGGCTTCACCTGGTTCTGTGAAACTCCGGGTGAACGGCCCTCACGGTCGGACGTCGGTCATGACTTAAATAGCCAAGTAAGCCTTGATGGCTCTTGCGGCAACGGATCTGCTATGCCGGATGGTCGTGGCCCGACCGTTGCTCGGGGCTCCGAGGGAGCCCCATCGGACGCGGTGCCGCCCCGCCGCCCTCGCGGGACGGGCGGGACGGGCAGTCCTCGGTGCCGGCCGGGCCCCGCGGGAGGCGGGGTTGGCACCTAGTTATCTGTTATAACTAGGTGGTGGATGAGAGTGCTGAGCGCTTCGGTGTCCTGACGGATGCGGCCTTCGAACGGTCGCGCAGGCGGATCGGGGTGCCGCAGCCCCTGCCGAACCCGCCGCACAACTACGAGGTGACCTGGGACGCCTCCCGGCACTTCGCCTACGGCTACGGGGACGACAACCCGCTGTACTGCGATCCGGACTATGGCAAGGGCACCAGGTGGGGGACGCTCATCGCGCCGCCGACCTTCCTGTACACGATGGGTGAGGACGCGGCGCCCAGGCCCGACCCGGAGACGAAGGCGTTGCTCAGGGGCGACCCGTTCGCGGGCCTGGGTTCCTACCAGGCGGTGATGGAGTTCGAGTGGTGGCGGCCGTTCGTCCTCGGCGACCGGGCGCGCTGTCTGCGTACCCAGGTCGGGGTGGTGGCGAAGCCCAGCTCCTTCGGCGGCCGCACCGCGCACGTCACCCACGACTTCGTCTTCGCCAACCAGCACGGCGAGCCCACCTGTCTGCAGCGCGGCACCTGGATCAACGCGGAGCGGCACACGTCGCGGGAACGCAGGAAGGAGCATGATCTGCCGGCGCCGTATTCGGCGGAGCAGTTGGCGGAGATTGATGCTTGGTATGCGGCGGAGTCGCGGCGCGGTGGGGAGCCGCGGTATTTCGAGGACGTGGTGGTGGGGGAGGAGCTGCCGACGAAGGTGAAGGGTCCGTTGACGACGACGGACGTGGTGGTGTGGCACCTGGGGTGGGGGATGCAGCTCACTCCGCCGGGTGCGTTCCGGCTGGCGTACCGGGTGCGGGCGAAGGCGCCGGGGCTGTATCCGCCGAACACGCTGAATATTCCGGACACGGTGCAGCGGTTGCACTGGGAACCGGCGCGGGCGCAGGAACTGGGGTTGCCGACGTCCTATGACTACGGCGGCATGCGGGAGACGTGGTTGTCTCATCTGCTGACGGACTGGATCGGTGACGAAGGCTGGCTGTGGAAGCTTTCGGTG
Organism: Frankia gtarii; assembly: GCF_025403375.1. Lineage (GTDB taxonomy): Bacteria > Actinomycetota > Actinomycetes > Frankiales > Frankiaceae > Frankia > Frankia gtarii. Next base: position 75,188 of record NZ_JAMPTM010000004.1, on the reverse strand, counting down.
CAGCACCGCCGGTTCAACTTCGTGGGAGACACGACCTGGTTGAAGGGTCGGGTGACGGACAAGCGACAGGTGTCCGAGCGTAACGAGGCCGAGGTCCGTAACGAGGTCGAGGTCGAGGTGTGGGCGGAGAACCAGCGGGGGGTGACGACGTCGCCGGCCAAGGCGGTGGTGCTGCTGCCAAGCCGGGCCGGCGGCCAGGTCGTCCTGCCGACGCCGCCGGCCGATTCCCCCGACGGCATCGTCCGCCACGAGATGGACCGCATCGCGGCCGAGGCGAACGCCGGGTCCTAGCCGAGTCCTTCCCCGGCCTGTTTCCGGCCGGATCGCGGCCAGATCGTGCCGAGGCTTACTCGCGGTTTTTACCTCGAAAACCGTAAGTACACCTCGGCATGATTTTTTCCACACGCTATCACGGAAAAACACGAAGGATATGGCGGCCGGCGGGGTGCGATCGAACCCGCCCTCCGACGTCCCCCGACGCGCCGAACGGCTCGCCCTCGGGGCCGGTGCCCCTGCCTCGCCCCGGCCGCGAGCTGTCCGGGCGGGCGGTGCGGCAGGTCATTGCTTGACGAGATCGAGCACCTAGTTTACAAAGATAGCGGTGTGCTGCACGTCTCACGAATCATCGATCGGATCCGTTGAGACGCGCTGCCAGGGTCGACCCGTCCCGCCCGGACCCACCTGCAATCGATCACTTCGCGGCTGCGCCGGCGGAGGGTGAGGGGAGACATCGCCTGCGATGACCCAACACGTTGTCTTCCTGTTACTCGGGCTGGGGAGCGGAGCCGTCTTCGGGGCGCTCGCGCTCGGCCTGGTGGTCACGTACCGCAGCTCGGGCGTGGTCAACTTCGCCACCGGTGCCATCGCCCTGTACACCGCGTACACGTATGCGTTCCTGCGCAGGGGCGAGCTGCTGCTGCCGATCCCCGGCTTACCGAAGACGGTCTCCGTCGGCTCCGACTGGGGCCTGTGGCCCGCCCTGGGCGTTTCGCTGGTCATCGCCGCGCTGCTCGGAGTCCTGCTCTACGCGCTGGTGTTCCGGTGGCTGCGCGCCGCGCCGCCGGTCGCCAAGGCCGTCGCCTCCATCGGTCTGCTCATCGTCGTCCAGGCGCTGCTCGCCCAGCGGGTCGGCACGACGCCGGTGTCGGTCAAGCGGATCCTGCCCAGCGACAGCTACACGATCGGCGACATCCGCATCCAGGGTGACAAGCTGTGGTTCGCCCTGACGATCGTCGTCCTCGCGCTCGCCCTCGCCGGGGTCTTCCGCTTCACCCGGTTCGGCCTGGCCACCCGGGCCGCCGCGGAGACGGAGAAGGGCGCGCTGGTCACCGGCCTGTCGCCGGACCGCATCGCGCTGGCCAACTGGGCCATCGGCGCCGTGGTCGCCGGCCTGTCCGGCATTCTGATCTCACCGATCGTGCCGCTCATCCCGGTCTCCTACACGCTGTTCATCGTCCCGGCGCTCGCCGCCGCCCTGGTGGCCGGCTTCAACTCCCTGGGCCTCGCCGTCGGCGCCGGCCTGCTCATCGGGATGGTGCAGTCCGAGCTGCAGTTCCTGCAGTCCCAGCACTCCTGGCTGCCGCAGCAGGGCCTGGGGCAGCTCGTCCCGCTCGTCGTCATCCTGGCGTACCTGGTGTTGCGCGGCCGGCCGCTGCCGACCCGGGGCATGCTCATCCGCGCCAACCTCGGCCAGGCGCCCCGGCCACGCCATCGGCTGCTGAACATCGTCATCCCGGCCGCCGTCGCGGTCGTGCTGCTGGTCGTCACCTCGGGCTCGATGCGGGCCGCCGTCGTCACCTCGATGCTGCTCGGCATCGTCACGCTGTCGCTGGTGGTCGTCACCGGGTACGCCGGCCAGGTCTCGCTCGCGCAGCTGACCCTCGCCGGGGTGGGTGGCTTCCTCGTCAGTCGGATGACGACCGACTGGAACATCCCGTTCCCGATCGCACCGCTGCTCGCCGCGCTCGGCGCAATGATCATCGGTGTCGTCGTCGGCCTGCCCGCGCTGCGCATCCGCGGCCTGCCCGTCGCCGTGGTGACGCTCGCCCTGGGCATGGCGGTCGAGTCGATCTGGTTCCGCAATCCGGACGTCAACGGCGGGACGGCCGGGGCGAAGGTGGCCGATCCGAAGCTGTGGGGGCTCAACCTGCGCATCGGCGCGGGCGAGGGCTACCCCCGCATCCAGTTCGGCCTGCTCTGCCTGGTGGTCCTCATCGGCGTCGGGCTGGCCGTCGCGGAGCTGCGCCGAAGCCGCCTCGGCGCGGCCATGCTCGCCGTGCGTGCCAACGAGCGTTCGGCGGCGGCCGCCGGCATCGACGTCGCCCGCGTCAAGATCGCCGCCTTCGCGATCGGGTCGTTCATCGCGGGCCTCGGCGGCGCGCTGATGGGCTACCAGCAGACCCTGGTGGACGCCGAGTCCTTCTCCGTCGTCGGCGGTCTGGCCCTGTTCGCCACCGCCTACCTCGCCGGGATCACCTCCGTCTCCGGCGGTCTGCTCGCCGGTGTCCTCGGCGCGGGCGGGCTGCTGTTCGTCGCGCTGGACAAGGCGGTCGATCTCGGTAGCTGGTACCAGGTCATCACGGGTCTCGCCCTGGTCCTGTCCGTGCTGCTCAACCCGGAGGGTGCCGTCGGCCCCGTCCACGTCTGGTGGTCGGGTCAGCGGGCGAAGCGGCTGCGCCCCGAGCCGCCGGTCCTGCCCACCGTCGAGGCCACCCCGGTGACCACCCTCGCCGTCGAACCAGCCGACGCCGTTGAACCAGCCGACGCCGTCGCGGCGGCGGCGACCCCCGACGCCGAGCGGATCCTGCTCACTCTGCGTTCAGTCGGGGTGCAGTACGGCGGCGTGCGGGCCGTGCAGGACGTCAGCCTCGACTTCGGCCATGGCCAGGTCATCGGTCTGATCGGCCCCAACGGCGCGGGTAAGACCACACTGATCGACGCGATCAGCGGATTCACCCCCGCCACCGGCGAGGTCGAGTTCGAGGGCATCCGGCTCGACGGGCTCAAGCCGCACCACCGGATCCGCAGGGGCCTGGGCCGAACTTTCCAGGGCATCGAGCTGTACGAGGACCTCTCGGTCGCCGAGAACGTCTCCGTCGGTGAGGCCGCGGCGCGCGGCGGCGGCAACCGACTACCCGCCGATCATGCCGACTATCTCGACCGGCTCTACCGCGCGCTGCAGCTGCACGAGGTCCGTGAGCGTCCGGTCCGCGAGCTGTCGCAGGGCCACCGCCAGCTCGTCTCGATCGCCCGAGCGCTCGCCGGCCGGCCGCGGGTGCTCCTGCTCGACGAACCGGCCGGTGGTCTGGACAGCACCGAGAGCCTCTGGCTCGGCGAGCGGCTGCGGGAGGTGGCCCGCACCGGAGTGACGATCGTGCTCGTCGACCACGACATGAACCTCGTGCTCGGCGTCTGCGACCGGATCGTCGTGTTGGCCCTCGGCGCGGTGATCGCCAGCGGCTCGCCCGAGGAGATCAAGAACCATCCGGCGGTCGCCGAGGCCTACCTCGGCAGCACCCCCGTCCCGCCGCAGCCCGCGGCGCCGGCCGACGTGGACGCCGCCGGCGACTCCACGGACGCCGCAACCACGGACGCCGCAACCACGGACGCCGCAACCACCCCTTCCACCATGGCGACTGCGCCCGGACTGTCCGCGTCGTTGGAGAAGGAGAGCATCCGTTGAGCGTCCTGCTGCAGACCCGAGGGCTGAACGCGGGTTACGACCGGGTGCCGGTGGTGCGCGGCTTCGATCTGACGCTGCGCGAGGGTGAGGTCGTCGCCCTGCTCGGGCCGAACGGCGCCGGCAAGACCACGATTCTGCTGACGCTCGCCGGGCTGCTGCCAGCGCTCGGCGGGGAGGTCGCCGTGCACGGCGAGGGCGTGAACCGGGCCAGCCCGCGGGCGCTGTCCAGGCTCGGCATGGTGCTCGTGCCCGACGACCGGTCCCTGTTCACCACGTTGACCTCCCGGGAGAACCTCCAACTCGGGCGGGTCAAGGGCGGCCTGAGCATCGACGAGGTGCTGGACTACTTCCCGGCGCTGCGCAAGCGGCTCGACGTCCGGGCGGGGATGCTCTCCGGCGGTGAGCAGCAGATGCTCGCCATCGGGCGGGCGCTCGTGCAGCGTCCGCGCATCCTGCTGATCGACGAGCTCAGCATGGGTCTCGCCCCCGTCATCGTGCAGGAGCTCCTGCCGGTCGTGCGGGCGGTGGCCACGGACACGTCGGCGGCAGTGGTGCTCGTCGAGCAGCACGTGCACCTGGTCATGGGCATCGCCGACCACGCGATCGTGCTCGCGCACGGCGAGGAGGTGCTGTCGGGATCCGGGGCCGAGCTACGGGCGAAGCCCGAGCTGCTGGAGCGGGCCTACCTCAGCGAGCGGCACGCCCCTCGGGAGACGGCTGCCTGAGTATCCGCGATACGTATCCGTCGAATTATCGGCACCGCTTTTGGGGCCCGGCCTTTCGGTAATGCGTTTCGGTGCTTGATGGCCGCGCCCGCGCCCGCGAGCCGTCCGGGACCGGGTACACCCTGGTTCGCTCGAGTCGGCCCGGTGGATGAATTCGCCCGCGCCGGGCACGCGGACAGGTGTTTTCGCACCGCGCGGCCACCGGTATGTCAACGGGACGTGGTCAGGTCCCTGTCGGGACGCATGGCTGCCGTGCGGTAGCGGTCATCAACTTTGTTCTCTTGACGAATTCGGTGACCCCAATAACATAGTTCACCAAGTGAGCTTTGTCGCTCTTTCGGGCGGCTGCGGTCCTCGCCACCGGCGGGGACGGGCCGGAACCGGGGACCGACCGGGCCGCGCGAGCGGCGGGGACACCCGCCGCCCACCGGGCGGCCCGACAGCGAGATGGAGGAACAGTGGGCACGAGGAGCGGGTACTGGCACGGCGGGCGCCGCGGCGTGCGGGTGGGAGCGGCGTTCTTAGTCCTCGGCCTGGCACTGCTACCGGCGGCCTGCGGCGGCGGGAGCGGCGGCGGCGACGCGGGCGGTTCGCCCGGGCCGACCCCGGCGACCGCGACGCTGCCGCCGGGTACGAAGGCGGCGGGCGCGCCGGTGAAGATCGGTTTCATCACCGCGGAGGGCGGCAGCGCGGTGTCCCTGCCCGAGGTCCGTGAGGGCGCCCAGGCCGCCGTCGGCTACGCCAACGACTACCTCGGCGGGATCGGCGGGCGGCCCATCCAGCTCGTCGTCTGCAAGTCGCAGGAGGACGCGGCCTCGGCCCGCACCTGTGCCAACGAGATGGTCGAGCAGAAGGTCACCGCCGTCGGCACCGGAACCACCGGCTTCGGTGACACCCTCGTGCCGATCATCGCCGGGGCGAAGATCCCGTATGTCACGGGCACCGCGACCGCCGGCTCCGAGTTCGCCACCGACGGCGTGTTCTCCTGGACCGGGGGCTTCCCCGCCACCCTGGGCACGATGGCGACCTACGCGAAGGAGAAGGGCTACAAGCGGGTGGCGCTGTTCGTCACGGACGTGCCGGCCGCGATCACCGGGGCAAACGCCCTGGGCAAGCCGGTGTTCCAGAAGTCCGGGGTGGACCTGGACGTCATCTCCATCCCGCGGGGCTCGGCCGACGCCACCTCCCAGGTGACCTCGGCGATCGGCAAGAAGCCGGACGCGCTCGCGCTCGTCGGCGACGCCACCCACTGCACCTCGGTGTTCAAGGCCTTCCAGGCTGTGGGCGCCACCCAGCCGAAGTTCGTGATCCAGCCGTGCGTGTCGAAGGCCGTCGACGACGCGGCACCGGGCCAGCTCGACGGCTCGGTCCTGTTCACGCCGTCCGACACCGACTCCGACGTCCCGGAGGCGAAGCTGTACCGCACGGTGATGGCCAAGTACACGCCGAAGACGCAGACCGACGGCTACGCGGTCACCGGCTACCAGACGGTCCTCGGCCTCGCGCGGGCGCTCAAGGGCATCAGCGGCGAGGTCACCCCGGCCTCGGTGACCTCGACTCTGAAGGCGGCCAGGAACATCGCGATGCCCGCCGGTCACGGGCTGACGTTCTCCTGCGACGGCAGTGCCATCCCGAGCCTGAAGGCGCTGTGCTCGGCCAGTTCCGTCGAGGCGACCCTCAGGGGCACCAGGGCGACTGACGTCAGGACGGTCGACGCGGCCAGCCTGTTCGCCGCCGGCTAGATAGGCACCGTCGTACCCGACGGTGCCATCCGGGCGCCGACGACAAGGGCTCGGATCGGACGATGCTGTCCGATCCGAGCCCTTTGTCATGTTCCGGAGTGATCGCGATCCGGCATGGAGGGAGTGCCGGAGCGGGCCGACGGACCGTGGCGTGGCCCGAGCGGGGCAGTGCCGAGCGGTGGCCGGGAAGGGCCGTCGGCGATGGTGCCGGAAGGTGTCGGTGGTGATTGTGGCACCGTAGTGCCGGTATCGCGGCTGCGGGTGCTGCGGGTGCTGCGGGTGCCGCCGGGGCGGATCCCGCCGCCGCGCGTGCTGCCGGTCAGTCCAGCAGACCGATCTGCCGGGCGGTGTGCACCGCGGCCGTCCGGTTGCGCACCCCCATCTTGCGCATGATGCTGCGCATGTAGGTCTTGACCGTCTCGGCCCGGATGGTGAGCTGCTCCGCCGCCTCGACGTTGGAACACCCGGTGGCCACCAGAGTGAGCACTTCCATCTCACGCAGGGTGAGGCGGAAGGGCGGTGGCTTCGCCGGGCTCTGCACTACCGGCTCGCTGCGTAGCAGAGAGTAGATGCGCAGGATCTGGCGTCGCAGGTGAGGCGTCGTGAGCTGCGCGCTGAGCTCAAGCAGCTCGATCTGGGCCAGGCGAACCCGTTCCCGCTGGGTCCGCGCGTCGGTCGGTTGGTTGTCGGCGGTGAAAGGACCCGACGCTCGGTCGAAGCCTGCGGCGGTCATCGTCCGGTGCAGGCGCACCTGCACAGCGGGCGAGTCCGAAACCATTGGGCCCATCGTGCTCCTCTCCCTGTCCACTCCGGTTTACCCGACCGCTCCGGATGAGGATCGCCGGCCCATCGCCGACAGTCCGGCAAATTCATCCGAGGGTCGGGCAGGGGATCAGCCGTACAACCACCTTTGTGGGATGCCGTGCATGGTCCGGGCTCGGGTGAAGTGGGTGCGCCGCCACACCAACTCCCTCCGGGCTCGGCATGCCTTCGTCGGACCCCACTGTCGGCTACATCGAAAAGGTTATCTCGCGGTTCGGCCATGTCGTCAATGCCGCCCGCTCCGATGTGCGAGAACAGACTCTCGCGACGCCGGGGAAGTCCGGATGAGGATCCTGATCCCTACCCCGAACGGGGGCTCCCTCGGGTGCGGCCGCTCGCGCCGCCGCTCTACCCTCCCACCAGTTTGTGACGGGCACGGAAGGCGATTCATGGAGGGGCCCGGGACACGCCGGTTGCCGGCGCGGGGGCCGGCGACGAAAGCGGCTCCGCCAGGTTATCCGACGAGCACCCGTCTTTATCAGGTGGGTCGGAGGCCGATGAAGTTGGCGGATGCACGAGAATCCGCCTGAGTCGCCGCCTGGAATGGGCGGCACTGACCGCAGTCCTGATCTTTGGTGCGGCTCTCAATCTCTGGTGTCCGGACCGCAACGGTTACGGCAACATCTACTACGCGGCTGCGGCCCGGTCGATGAGCAGTTCGTGCCATAACCATGTGTTCGGCGCTCTTGACCCGGCCGACATCATCATCACCACCACCGCCGACAGGCCGCCGCCGGCCCGGTAGGTGCAGGCGGCGAGCGTGCGGGTGCTCGGCCTGCCTGCTGGTGCCTGCTGGTGCCGGCCGCCGCCACCGGGATGATCACATTCCTCGGCGCGCGGCGAGCCACGGCCGGCCGCGCTCACCCCGCTGCGCCATCCCAGCCAGGGCAGCGACCCCGCCGTCGGCCCGTCGACCTGATCACCCACCGATGCTCGCCTGCCTGCAGGCTCACCGGGCGGGGGCGAAGTTCCCGGTCGCGGTCGACACCGACCTGCCGGCCTCACCGACCATCGCCCACACCGACCATCGCCCACACCGGCGAGGGCGATGGCAGCGGGATTCCGAAGCCCGCCATCGACATCTCGCCGGCCGACCTCCTCCAGGATTTCCGGGTTCTGACCGATGCCTTTTCGTTGAACCTCCACGAATGCCAGACCCCGGAAGCGTGGATCGGTCGTCGCCGACGGACCTCGCCGCCATCCGGATGGCCGGCGATACCCGCCGTCCCCATCGGCTGTTCCAGAGACGTTCCCGCGTTTCTCGCCCGGCCGCGGAGCGCGGCTTTGTTCGCCTCGGCGCCCAGGGAGAAACAATGCCGTTCAGCACCGATGCGGTTTTTCCGCACGCGACGAGGCCGCCCGCGCTGAATCGCGTCGACGTGGCGATTCCGGTCTACGAGGAGGAGGCGGCGCTGGAATGCGGTGTGCGCCGTCTACACACCTGTCTCACCTACCGATATCCCCATGTGTGGCGTATCGCGATCGTCGACAACGCGAGCACGGATCGGACGCTCGTCGTTGCCGACCGGATGGCGACGGAACTGCCCCGTGTCCAGGTTCGTCATCTCGACGTCAAAGGCCGTGGTCTGCAGCCGGAGATCGCCGGCGGATCCCGGCTGCGGCGCGGCACCCGGGTTTTCCGCGCCCCGAGGCGGGAAATCATTTTCCGCTGCTACAGAAGGCTGCTGCGGGTGTTCTTCCGCAGCTCCTTCCGGGACGCTCGGTGTGGCTTCAGGGCGGTGCGGGCGGGCGTGGCGCGGCTCCTGCTGCCTGCCCGTCGACCGGGTGGACGACCCGGACTCGCACGTCGACGTCGTCGCCACGGCGCTGGCGGACCTGCGTGGGACGTGGCGGGTGGGGCTGCGCATCCTCCCAGGTCGGGGGCGTGTCGAGCTGCCGGCCGAGCTGGCGGCGGCGCGGCTGCCGGCCGGGATGAGGGCCAAGCTCGGCCTGTTCGCGGTGATCGGAACGATCTCCACGCTGTCGCGCATCGCCCTTTGTGCCCTGCTCGGGAGGGTGCTGTTGGTATTCGACGCCAATCTGGTGTCCTTGTGCATCGCGGTGGTGGGAAACGCGTGGGCGAACCGTCGGTTCACGTTCCATCGCTCTGGCGGTCGGCGGTGGGCGCGTCAGTTCACGGAGTCCGCGATGGTCTTCGGGGCGGCACTGATCATCTCCAGTGTGGCGCTGGCCATTCCGCGTCTGCTGTGGCGGGGCTCGGGGGTGCTCTTGGAGATAACCGTCATGCTGGTCAGCGGCCTTCTGGCCACCATCGTCCGGTTTGCGCTCCTGCGTGCGGGAGTGTTCCGTCCGGAGCGTGTCTGACCGTCTGTCGGGCTCCGGGTGGGCCGGTGTCGAGAATGCGACACCCGGTGGTGTCGGGGTCGGTCCCGCGTCCGCCGGGCGGCGCACGGCGATTACGGCGCCGGCAAATCGAGTGGCGTCCACCCGGGGTCCGTGGCGCGGGGTGTCATGGGGTTGTCCGCTCTGTGTGATTCGCGTTCACCTTGATCGGGATATGGCTCGGGAACGCTGGACCCCATGAGGTCAGTCCTGTGCTGATCGCGGGATCCGAGTGCTGGGCGGATCTGGATGTCGGGCGTGAGATCCCGGCGTAGGGCCCGAACTGTCCCGACGAGTCCGATCGGCTCGGATGATGCGTGGATGTCCACTCTGATCCGCGGTGAAGCGCGTCGTGCGGTCCGCCTGGGATGGACTGCGAATATCGCCTCCACCGACCCGTCCGGTCGCCGCGGCGGTGAGAGGTTGAACTTTCCTCGTGCACTGAGTTATATATGTCGTGGGGCGCGCTGTCACAGGGCGTCCCGCGTGCCGCCGGGCCGCCGAGGGTCCGGCGGGTCGCCGACACGAGGAGGCAGCGACATGCCGGCCGAGGTACCCGCGCTGACGAGCGTTCTTGCGACCCTGGGTGATGATCATGTTCTCACCCTCACGCTCAACCGGCCCGACCGGCTCAACTCGTTCAACCAGGAGGTGCTGGACGACTTCCGGGCGATCTGGGACTTCGCCGCCGTCACCGACGACGTGCACGTCGTCGTCCTGCGGGCGCAGGGCGAGCGCGCCTTCAGCACCGGCGTCGACGTGGTCGAGGGCTACGACCTCGCGAAGGAGCCCCTCAAGCAGGTGGACCCGGCCGTCTACCTCTCCCCGAAGTTCAACCAGTGCTGGAAGCCGCTCGTCTGCGCGGTGCAGGGGATGGCCGCGGGTGGGGCGCTGTACTGGCTGAACGAGGCCGACATCATCATCGCCGGCGAGGAGGCGACCTTCTTCGACCCGCATGTCACCTTCGGGATGACCGCGGCGCTGGAGCCGATCGGGCTGGCGCGGCGCATCCCGATCGGCGAGGTGCTGCGCATGGCGCTGCTCGGTAACGACGAACGGATGTCGGCCAGGCGCGCCCACGAGATCGGGTTCGTCAGCGAGGTCGTCCCTGGTGACCGGTTGTGGCCGCGGGCGCAGGACATCGCGCAGCGCATCGCCCGGCACCCGACCGTGGCGGTCCAGCAGACCGTGCGGGCGATCTGGGAGTCGCTGGACTCCACCCGGACGCAGGCCCTGCGCACCGGGCTGCTCTACGTGCAGGTCGCGACCCCGCCGGGCACGTCGCGCACTCAGCCGGCGACGCGCGGCGGATATGAGGTGCGTTGATGGTCACGCCGACGGGCGCGCGTGCCGCCGGGCCCGTTCCGGCAGGTATCGTTTTGCAACCGGCCGCGCATCCCGGGTCACAGGCGTCGCATCTGCTCAAAGGTAACTAAGTTGACTCTGTAGTAGCATGAGGGCGGTACCGCGATGCAGCGGTCCCGACCGGTACCGCTGCTGTAGGTCCGCAGCATCCGACGTTTTCTACACGAGGAGTCGATCCCATGGCCGCCCCGGTCTTCTCTCTGCCGGAGGGCCGGTCCGGGGCTGACGTGCGATCCCCGAAGACGGCCGAGCTGCTCACGCGCCGGCTGCGTCGCATGATCGTCACCGGGGAGCTGCGCGACGGCGACTACCTGCCGCGCGAAGCCGAGCTCATGATCCACTTCGGGGTCTCCCGCCCGACGCTGCGTGAGGCCGTGCGGGTGCTGGAGGCCGAGTCCCTCGTCGAGGTCCGGCGTGGCTCCCGCACCGGCGCCCGCATCCGGGTACCGGGCCCCGAGGTGGTCGCCCGCCCGGCCGGGCTGCTGCTCGCCGTCGCGGGCACCACTCTCGGCGAGGTGCTTGTCGCCCGCCTCGGCATCGAGCCGCTGGCCGCCTGGCTGGTCGCCGATCGAGGCTCCGACGACGCGATCGAGGCGCTTGTCACCGCGCTCGACGACCTGACCGCCCGGCTGGCCCAGGACGTGAGCGGCGACGCTGTCGGGACGGCGTTCGCCCGGTTCCACGAGGTCGTCGTCAAGCAGTCCGGCAACCGCGCCCTCGTGGTCACGGCCGGCATGATCCAGGAGATCCTCGCGCGGCACATGGCGACCGCGACGAGGACGCACTACGAGTCCGAACCGGACGAGGTGCAGTTGCAGTACCGCCGAGCGGTCAGGGCGTACGAGAAGCTGATCAGCCTCGTGCGGGCCGGTGAGGCCGACGAGGCGGAGCGGTTCTGGCGGCGCCATCTGATCTCCGCCAACGAGTCGCTGTTGCGCGGCTTCGACGCCGCCGGCGTCATCGACATCCTCGAGTAGCCCGGGGCAGGGCCGGGTTCAGCCCGGTCCCGTCGATCCGGGCGCCCGCGCGAGCGCCGGCCCCGGTGCCGGCCGGCAATCCCAAAGTGTGCCCAGCGGTGCGCCGGGGGAAGATTGGCGGACAGGCCGAGCATTGGTGTCCCGGGCCGGAGCAGTGCGGTCGTGGGTCGCCGTTGATGCGCGGCGGGAGGGCGGCGCGGAGGTGGGACTGCGAACGGGTCGGGCGGTCCGTGCGCCTGAACTGCCGCTGGCCCTGGCCGCCGCGGGGGTAGGCGTGTGGAGCTGGGAGCTGGCTACCGGTCGGCTCACATGTGACGACCTGGCGGCGGCACTGTGCGGACTCGCCCCGGACGAGGTCGAGGGGACCATGGACGCCGCGTTCGCCATGGTCCACCCGGATGACGTGACGGGCGTGCGCACGGCGATGTTCGACGCGGCCCGCACCGCCGGCGCGGTCCTGGAGGAGTACCGGATCCTGCGACCGGATGGCTCGGTCCGCTGGGTCCAGGTCCGGGGGGCCGTGCTGCGCGACGAGTCGGACGGCGCGGCCCGGATGGTCGGGCTGGTCGGCGACGTCAGCGCCGTGCAGCCCGACCGGCTTGGCGCCGGCCCGGGGTCCACCGCACTGTGGCGCGCCACCCGCCTGCTCGACGTCACCCACGCGCTCGAGCGGGCCCTGACCGTCGACGAGCTCGGCGACGTGGTCGTGCATATCGCCACCGCCGACCTCGGAATCATCTTCGCCGCAGTCCTGCTCTACGGCGACGACGGCGAGCCGTACCGCAGCATCGTGCACCCGGCCACGTCGCCGGTCCTGGCGCTGTGGCCGGGCCTGTCCGGTCGCGGGCCGGCCGCCGCCGCCGACGTCGTGCGCGACCGGCGGCCCCGCTACCACCGCAGCCGGGCCGAGTACCTCGCCGACTACCCGGATCGGGAGGAGCCGGCACGGGTTCTCGGGCTGAGCGCCTGCGCCCACCTGCCGCTGATCGTCTCCGATCGGCTCATCGGCGTCCTCGTACTCGTCTGGGGAGTGGCCCGCGACTTCGACCCGGGCGATCAGGCGTTTCTGCAGACCCTCGCCGGGACGTGCGCCCACGCCTTCGAACGGGCCCGGCTCTACGAGCGCCAGACGACGCTGGTAGCCGTCATGCAACGGGCGATCCTGCCGCAGCGGCTGCCCGATGTCGCCGGCGTGCATCTCAGCGCCCGATACCTGCCGGCGAGCCGGGACGTCGGCATCGGCGGCGACTGGTACGACGCCGTCGTGCTGCCGGACGGCGAGCTCATGGTCGTGGTCGGGGACGTCGGCGGCCACGGGCTCAACGCGATCGCGATCATGGCGGAGCTGTACCAGGCCACCCGGGCCTACGCGCTGCAGGGGCGGACTCCGGCGGAGATCACTACTCAGCTCGCCGCGAACCTCGCCGGCCAGGGCGACGAGGCGCTGGCCACCGCCGTCGTCGCCCTGCTCACGCCGGGCCAGCGGCGGCTTACCTGGTCCTGCGCGGGACATCCCCCGCCACTGCTGATCGTCGAGCGGTCCACGCGTTACCTCGACCAGGTGCACGGTCCCATCCTCGGCGCGTCGCCGGACCATCGGTACGGGCAGAGCGTGCTGTCGCTGCCGGCCGGCTGCCGGCTGCTGCTCTACAGCGACGGGCTGATCGAACGGCGCGAGACGTCGCTGTCGGAGCGCCTCGACGTGTTCGCCGTCGCCGCAGGCGCCGGGCTTGCACCCGCTCCCGGCCCGGTGGGTGGGGCCGACTCCGGCGGCGGACTGGAGGACCTGTGCGACGGGATCCTGGCGGAGATCGCCGCCCCGGCCGGTCGCGACGACGACGTCTGCCTGCTCGCCGTCGGCCTGGACTGACGCCGGCTCGCCCCGCCGGGCACAGTGGTGGGCCGGTCCGGGGTACGACCCCGCCAGGGGCCCTTCAGGAGTGGGCGACGACCCGGCCGGTCATCGACTCGGGCAGGATGCGCACCCAGTGCGGATGGGCGATACGGTCCGCCCACGGGGCGAGTCCGGTCTTCTCCAGCCTGGCCAGCGTCTGCGGGTCGTTGACCGCCGCCGCCCGGCCGTTGATCAGAACGCTCCAGCCCGCGCGGGCCACCGGGTCATGGCCGTCGACCTCGAACCCGACGGCGTCCTCCTCGAGGGCGGCGGCCAGCTTGGAACCGGTGGCCGTACGGAAGGCGATGGCGTCCCCGTCCAGCACGTAGTTCACCGGCAGGACGAGGATCTCCCCGTCCGCGCGGAACGCGACCCGGCCCACCTGCTCGCCGGCGAGCAGCCACAGACACGTCGCCGCGGGCAGGACACCACCCCCGGCATGGTCGAGGGTGACGGTCGTCTTGTCGCTGGCGCTGGTGGTGAACTCCCGCGTACCCACACTCGTCGATGTCATCGCGTTTCCCCTCGTCGCTGGGTGGGCGTCCGGATCGACGGCGCGCCCGGACCGTGGCGGCGACGCCCGGTTCGACGGTAGGCCGGCGTGCCCCGCGGGAGGCAGGGCCGATCGTCGTCCGCCTGCCGGGTCCTCCGGCACGGGCCGGCCCGTCCGTATGGTGCCGGCGTCAGCAGGTCCGCAGCAGCCGGTCCAGCACCCGGGTGCCGAACTCCAGGGCCGCGACCGGGACCCGTTCGTCGACCCCGTGGAACAGGGCGCTGAAGTCCAGCTCCGGCGGCAGGCGCAGCGGGGTGAACCCGAAGTGGCGGATCCCCAGCCGCTGGAAGGACTTCGCGTCCGTACCGGCGGCCAGCAGATACGGCAGGACGCGAGCGCCCGGGTCCTCGGCCTCGACCGCCGCGCGGATCGCGGCCACCAGGGCGCCGTCGAAGGTCGTCCGGACCGGCGGCAGGGTGTCCCATTCGGCCCGCACCCGCCGGCCGAGCACCTCGACCAGTTCACGGCCGAAAGCCTCCTCCCGCCCGGGCAGGAACCGCCCGTCGACGGTGGCGCGGGCCGTGGCGGGCACGACGTTCGACCGGTAGCCGGCGTCGAACAGGGTCACGTTCGCCGTGTCCCGCAGCGCCGCCCCGACCAGGCGCGCCAGCGGGCCGAGGCGGTCGACGGCGGCCTGCGGATCGGCCTCGTCGAACGGGACGCCGGTAAGGTCCGCGATCCCGGTGAGCAACGCCCGGACCGGATCGGTGAGCACCAGGGGGAAGCGGTGGGCGTCGAGGCGGGCGACGGCCGCCGCCAGCGTGGCGATCGGGTTGTCGTCATGCAGCATCGAGCCGTGCCCGCCGCGGCCCCGGGCGGTCAGCCGCAGCCACATGCTGCCCTTCTCCGCCGTCTGGACGAGGTAGGCACGCAGGTCCTCGCCAGTGGTGGTGGAGCCGAGGGTGACGGAGAAGCCGCCGACCTCACCGATCGCCTCCGTGGCGCCCTCGAACAGGTCAGGGCGGTTGTCCACCAGCCAGCGGGCCCCGTACCAGCCGCCGGCCTCCTCGTCGGCGACATACGCGAAGATCAGATCCCGCGGTGGGACGACTCCCTCCCGGCGCAGGCGACGGGCCACCGCCAGCGTGATCGCGACCGCGCCTTTCATGTCGACGGCGCCGCGACCCCACACGTAGCCGTCGCGTACCTCGCCGGAGAACGGGTGGACCGTCCAGTCGGCCGCTTCCGCCGGGACGACGTCGAGGTGGCCGTGTAGGAGCAGGGCGCCCCGCGACGGGTCGGCGCCGGCCAGCCGGGCGACGACGTTGCCGCGCCCGGGTGCCCCGGACTCCAGGTAGGTGACGTCGTAGCCGACGTCGGCCAGCCGGCCGGCCACATACTCGGCCGCGGGCCGCTCGGTGCCGTCGGCGTGCGGGTCGCCGTGGTTACTGGTGTCGAACGCGATGAGGTCGCTGGCCATCGCCACCGCCTCGCGCGCCGCGACCTGCTGGCCGGTCTCCACCGCTCAGAGCGCCGGTTCGCCCGCGCTCAACTCCGCGGCGAGCGGCCCGGCGGGCTGGCCCGGCACGGCACGCGGAATCCGCACGGCGCGGAAGGTCACCGTGCGCCGCAGCCGGAAGCCGAGGGTCTCGTAGAGGTGGATCGCGTTCGTGTTCGTCGCGGCGGCGTGCAGGAACGGCGTCTCGCCACGGGCACGGATGCCGGCGGCGACCGCCCGCACGAGTCGGGACGCGAGCCCCGACCCCTGATGATCCGGATCGGTGCAGACGGCGCTGATCTCGGTCCAGCCCGGCGGGTGCAGCCGCTCCCCGGCCATGGCGACCAGCGCCCCGCCGCGGCGGATGCCGAGGTAGGTGCCGAGGGCGATGGTGCGGGGCAGGAACGGGCCGGGACGCGTGCGGGCCACCAGATCGAGCATCGCCGGGACGTCCGCCGGGCCGAGGCGCACCGCGTCGTCGTCACCGACCGCGTCGATCCCGGCGTCGATCATCTGGACCCCCGGGCCGAAACCGACCTCCTCCCAACCGGGCGGCACGGCCGCGTCGACGCCGGTAAACGGCACCAGGGCGCCCGGACCGAGCAGCGTCGCCGCGTCGAGCCAGGCGTTCTGGTCCGGCTCGTCGGGCAGGGCGACGAACGGGCACACGTCCGCCGGGTAGCACAGCACGTCCCCGCGCCGCTGCGCGAGGTGAGCGTGCGGACCGAGCAGGGCGGAGCGGGCGGGGTTGTCCAGCACGTGCGGCGTCGTCACACCGCGACCTCTATCACAACCTTGCCGCGGGCATGGCCGGTCTCCACCGCCCGCAGGGCCGCGTCGGCCCGATCCAGCGGGTAGACGTCGCTGACGTGGGGGTCCAGCACCCCGGCCGCGGCGAGGCCGGTGACGGCGTCGAGCACGGCCAAGCTGCGGGCTCGCTGCACGGCCACCCCGCCGAGGCGGGTGACCGTCGCACTGTCCGCGGCCGTGATCAGGCGCGGGGCGGCGGCATCCCCGGTCGCCGGGACGAGCACCCCGGCGATCTCCTCAAGTGCCGCGCCGCCGACGAGATCGTAGATCGCATCGACACCCTGCGGCGCGACCGCCCGAACTCGCTCGACGACGCCGGCGCCCGGCTCGACCCAGGTGACTCCCAGCGACTCGACGAAGTCCTTCTTCCCGGCGTTGGCCGTGCCGACGACGGTGAGCCCCGCGCGGCGGGCAAGCTGCGCGGCGGCCACGCCCACCCCGCCGCCGACTCCAGTGATCAACAGGGTGGCGCCCGGCGGCAGCGCGAGCTGGTGCACCCCGTCATAGGCGGTCGCCGCCGCGACCGGCAGGCAGGCGGCGGCCCGAAAGCTCAACGCGGCCGGCTTGTGCGCCGCCAGCGCGACCGAGAGCAGGGTGTACTCGGCGTAGGCGCCGCCGACCGTGCCCCCGAGGACCTCGTCGCCCACCGCGAACCCCGTCACCCCCGGGCCCACTGCGGTGACCACGCCCGCCGCCTCCACCCCCAGCACGACCGGGAAGACCGGGGCGGGCTGACCGGGCCGCGTCGACCCGCCGCGCAGTTTCCAGTCCACGGGGTTGACGCCCACGGCGCGCACTGCGATCGCGAGCTGATCCGGGCCGGGCTCGGGCGCCGGCAGGTCGGCGAACGTCTCCACCTCGGGGCCGCCGTTCGCGATATAGACGTATGCCTTCGGCACCGCAGTCCTTCCCGTCATCCTGTGTGCCCGTGCGGGGTCAGCTCTGAGCCAGCCCCGGGTCAGCCCTGCATCGAGCCCGGGTCAGCCCTGGCGGCGGGCCCACTCCGCGGCCAGCAGTTCATAGGAACGCACCCGGTCGGCGTGCCGGTGGGTGATCGTGGTGACGGCGAGTTCGTCGGCGCCGGTCGCCGCCGCGAGCTGTTCGAGCCGGTCGGCGACGGTCGACGGGGAGCCGACGAGCTGGGTGGCGACGCGGTCGGCGACCAGCTCCCGATCGGCGTCGCTCCACGTGTGCGCGGCGGCCTCCTCAGGGGTCGGGAACGGGATCGCTCCCGTGCCGCTGCGGATGCTGCGAACCCACAGCCCGTAGCCGGCGGCCAGCCGGGCCGCGCTCGCGTCGTCCTCGCCGACGACGACGTCGGCGGAGACCGAGACGTAGGGTGCGGCGAGGCCCGTCGACGGTGCGAACGCCGCCCGGTAGCCGTCGACCGCGTCGAGGACCGTGCTGGGGCTGTGATGGTAGGAGGCGGCGAAGCGCAGCCCCCGCGAGCCCGCGACGGACGCGCTCGACCCCCCGGACGCCCCGAGGATCCACACCTGAAGCGCCGCGCCCGCCCCGGGCCAGGCGCGGGCCGTCTGGCCGTCCGCGGTGTGGTAGGTGTCGCGCAGCAGGGCGAGGACGTCGTCGACCTGGTCGGCGTACTCCGGGGTGTAGGCGCCCGGCTGCTGCAGCAGCGACAGGGTCACCCCCAGCCGGGGCGAGCCGAGTAGCGCGCTGAAGTCGAAACGGCGAGGAATCAACAGGCCGTTGTCAGCCCGCTGATCGGTGCTGTGATCGGCACCGCCGAGACTCGCCTGGTAGGCGGCCGCCGCGGCCGAGACGAGCGCCGGGCCCGAGGCGGGCGCTGCCCCGGCTGTGGATCCGCCGGCTGTGGATCCGCCGTTCGGGGTCCTGCCGTTCGCGGTCCCGCCGGTGGAGGATGCGCCGTTGCGGACTTCGCCGTTCGTCGGTGCCGGCCGGCCCGGTGAGCGGCCGATGCCGAGGTCCAGGCGGCCGGGGTGCAGCGCGTCGATCAGGCCGAACTCCTCGACGACGGACAGCGGGGTGCGATGCCCGCTCTGCACGCCGGCCGAGCCGAGCCGGATCGTCGACGTCGCCCCGGCCACCAACGCGATCGCCACCGCGGGGGACACGCCGAGCAGACCGGGGTTGAGATGGTGCTCGGCGAACCAGTACCGCCGGTAACCGAACTCCTCCGCCCGCCGGGCCAGGTCGACGGTGTTGCGCAGCGCGTCGTTCGGGGTGTCACCGGCGCTGACCGGCACGAGATCGAGGACGGCCAGCGGGAGGTCTGTCATGTCCGGCCTTTCGGTCGAGGCGGGTGGGGTTAGGTGCGTCCACCGGGGGCGTCGGCTCCCGAACCGGCCTGCGGCCGGGTGGCTCCTGTCGTGGACCTTCGCCCGAGCCGCGACGCCGCCGGAGGCGGTCGTCCCGGCCTGGGCGCCGAGCATGGTGGCGCGGCCCGCCGGCCTGGGGGCGGTGCTGCGCGAACCTGGCCGTCCTGGCGGGTCGGGGTGCGGCGGTCCGGGATGGCACGATGGCCGCGGCACGAGCGGGAACGCGCAACGCGGCCTGCGGCGGCCCGCGGTGAACCGGTCAGGGACCGGGACAGAGGCTGCTGGATGAACGGCGCAGATCGATCACAAGCCGCCGGGTGAACCGCCGCCTGGCGAACCGGCTGCGCGGCGGGCGGCACCGAGCGTTCGCAGAGGGCCGACCGTGTCGGCTGGGCGCCGGCGACATCGCACCCCTCCTCGACTCGGGCCCGACCCCGAGGCGGGCCTGCGCCTCCCGTGCGCCGGCCGCCTGAGGCACCACGACCCCACTGCGCCGACGGGTGGCCGGTCCGGCCGAGGCCGGACAACGCGGTCCGGCCAACCGTCTCGCCGACCCAGTTTCGGCAGGCTGACCGGGCCAAACTTAGCCGGGCAAGTCGACTATGTCCACAGGATCGCTGGGCTTGGCCGCGCGGTCGACCTGACCCGTCTCGGCTTGTTTCGAATGTCGGGCGCGACGGCGACGATGACAGTTAGGCTTACCTAAATCGCCTGGCCCGGACGGGCCGCCGCCGCGACGGGCCACCGCCGTCCGTCACGAGAACGTGCCGGGAGGACGATGGTGTCGCTGCACAGTGCGATCCGGGCCGTCGCGACTGATCGGGCCGATCGCCTGATCAGGTGCCAGCTTGAGGTCGTGTCGATCGCCGAGATCTCCCCGTCCTTCCGGCGGGTCACGCTGCGCGGCGCGGGGCTGGCCATCTACACCGACCCGCTGCCGGCCGACGCCTTCCGTCTGTTCCCCCCGGTCCCGGCCTCGCGGGCCGATGCCGGGGCCGCCGCGGCGACTGGGGTGACCGCGGCGACTGGGGCGACCAGGGCCGGAGTGCCGCCGTCGCGGGCGTTCACCGTGCGAACCTTCGCGCCCGGATCCGACCGACTCGCGTTCGACGCCTTCGTGCACGGTGCGGGCCTGGTCGACCGCTGGATGCGCGGACTCGGGCCCGGTGACGGCGTCGGCATCGCCGGGATGCGGGCCGAGTTCGTCGCCGAGCCCGTCGGGGCGTCGTCGGCCGGGGGGCCGCTGCTGCTGGTGGCCGATGGCAGCGGGCTGCCGGCGGTGGCGGCGATCCTCGCGGCGCTGCCGGCGGGCCGCCCGGCGTTCGCCGTGCTCGGCGGGGTGGCCGAGGCGGACCGGGTCCTGGTGCCGGCCCGGCCCGAGCATCAGGTCCACTGGGTGCGCGGGCTCGCCCTGCCCGAGGCTGTGCGGACGTTCCCGCGGCTCGGTGTGGCGGCCGTCGCGTGGGTCGCCGCCGAGGCGTCGCAGGTCCGGATCATCCGCCGTCACCTGCTGGAGCTGCACGGGGTGCCGCGGGCGCAGGTGCGGGTCAGCGCCTACTGGAAGGCCGGGTCCACGATGGAAGATCTGGACGCGCTGAGCACCCGCCGTTACGCCGAGGCGGCGGCCCAGGGCCGCGACGTGCGCGACCCGGAGATCCTGGAGGAGATCGTCCTCGCCTGACCATGAAACGTAGCGGGCATACCGCCACCGGTTCTCCCGGATGTCGAAAGGCCCGTTGCAGGCCACGCTTCGGCATCTCCAAACGGCGTCTGTGAACTTCTGGGCGAAGCGGGCCGGCCTCGCCGAACCTGCACGAGATCGCCCAGCAGGTGGCGCCGGAGGCGCGGGTCGTCTACGTCGACGTTGCTGCCGCACATGATGGTGACCACGCGGCGGCCGGCGAAGCGGTCACGGTCTTCGAGGATCGCCGCGATGCCGAGCGCGGCCGACGGTTCGACGACGAGGCCAGCGTGGTCAAGGAGCATCCGCATACCGGCGATGATCGACGCCTCCTGGACCAGGACAGCGTCGGCGGCGACCAGGAAAGCCCGAGGCTAGGATCGGGACGCCGTCATGCGACGGCCTGGCGGGCGTCGCGGTGGGCCTGGGCCGCGATCATCAGGACGTCGAGCGCGTCGCGGGTGCGCAGCAGGTCCTCGATGTGGGTGGAGAGCCGGTCGCGTTCCTTGAGCATGCGCTCCATCGCTGCGTCGGAGTTCTCGTCGCTGGGTGAGTCGAGGCACGGCAGCAGTTCGGTGATGGTGCGGCTGGACAGCCCGGCCGTATACAGGCGCTGGATGAAGGCGACCCGTTCGACATCGTCCTGCGTGTAGTGCCGCTGCCCGCCGGCACTGCGGGTGCTGGTGAGCAGTCCCTGCTCCTCGTAGTAGCGCAGCGAACGGACACTGACTCCGGCCCGCGCCGCGAGTTCGCCGATCCGCATCTCACCCTCCCGACTGTGATCCCGGCCCCGC
Organism: Frankia gtarii; assembly: GCF_025403375.1. Lineage (GTDB taxonomy): Bacteria > Actinomycetota > Actinomycetes > Frankiales > Frankiaceae > Frankia > Frankia gtarii. Next base: position 54,065 of record NZ_JAMPTM010000004.1, on the reverse strand, counting down.
GACTTGCCTCTCACATTGATGTCAGGTTTTAGCGTACCTGTCGGGCTCGCCGTTCCGGCGCCTTTGACCAGGTATGAAGGAGTTCCGGCATGACCACGCTGTTCGACCGCTACCGCCTCGGCGGTCTGGAGCTGCCCAACCGTGTCGTGATGGCCCCGATGTCCCGGGTCCGGGCCGCGGCCGGGAGCCTCGCGACCCCGTCCATGGCGGTCTACTACGCCCAGCGGGCCACCGCCGGGTTGATTGTCAGCGAGGGGGTGCAGCCCAGCCTGGTCGGGCAGTCCAACCCGGGCACCCCGGGCCTGTACACCGACGAGCAGGTGGCCGCCTGGCGGCCCGTCACCGACGCCGTGCACGCCAACGGCGGGCGCATCTTCGCTCAGATCATGCACGGCGGCCGGGTCTCGCACCCCGACACCACCGGTCTCCGGCCGGTCGGACCGTCCGCCGTCGCCGCCGTGGGCGACGTGTTCACCCCGACCGGGCCGCAACCCGCGCCGGTCCCCCGCGTCCTGGACACCTCCGAGGTGCCCGAGCAGGCCCGCTCGTACGCCGAGGCCGCCCGGCGCGCCGTCGACGCCGGGTTCGACGGCGTCGAACTGCACGGCGCGAACGGCTACCTGATCTCGCAGTTCCTGTCGTCCAACGCCAACCTGCGCACCGACTCCTACGGCGGCCCGATCGCCCACCGCATCCGCTTCGCCGTCGAGGCGGTCGCCGCCACGGTGGACGCCGTGGGCGCGGCCCGCACCGCGATCAGGCTCTCCCCCGGCGGCACCTTCTGGGGCGTCGAGGAGACCGAGGTGGCGCAGCTGTACGCGGCTCTGCTCGCCGAACTCGCCCGCTTCGACCTCGCCTACGTGCACCTGGAGGCGACTGCCGAGCAGGAGGTGCTGGTCGGGCTGCGCCGCGCGTGGCCGGGCAGCCTGATCATGAACCCGGTGCTCCCGATGGGCCCGAAGCAGGCCGACCGGAGCGCCGCCGACCACTGGCTCGGCCTGGGCGCGGATCTGATCAGCTTTGGCCGCGCCTTCATCGCCAACCCCGACCTGGTGGAACGGCTCCGCACCGGCCTGCCGGTCGCGCCCGCCGACACGGCCACGTACTACCAGGGCGGCGACGCGGGCTATCTCACCTACCCGGCGTACCAGTACACCGCCTGACCGGAGCAAGCGGACAGACGGACAGACGGACAGACGGGCGGAGGGGCGGAGGGGCGGAACAGTGTGCTCCCGGCCGGACTTCACCCCTCCGCGCAGGCCGGCCGGGTCTCGCGCCTCGATGGAGCCCGGCCGGCCGCACGCCTCGTCGGGGTCCGACAGGACCCGCGCCTGATCGAGGTCCCGACCGAACCCTCGCCCCGCTCACTCCTGCCCCTGACACCAACGTCAGGGTGCACCTTGCACGCGCAGGGCCGGTCCGGCTCTGCGCCGGGACACGAAGGACGAGAAAGAACAATGAATTCGCTCCAGGACAAGGCCGCCACCACCGCAGACACGGAACCGCCTGTCCAGACGGCCATCATCATTGCCGGCCGGGTCTTCGTCCCTGCCGGTGACGTCGAGACGTTCATCACCGAGGCACAGGCGACGTACCCGGTCGCCGCAGCGAACCCGGGAAACGTGCTGATCTCGTTCTGCGTGGAGGACGCGGCGACCGGAACCGTCACGGTGCTCGAGCAGTGGACGTCCCAGGAGGCGCTCGATCGGCACCTGGCCACACCGGAGGTCATGGCGCTCTTCGTCAAGTGGAGCCCGCACATGCGCAATGAGGTGCGCAAGTTCGACGCGCTCAACGAGAGAGACCCCCGGGCCTGAGACCACCGGTATCCGGGCTGAATTGCGCCGACGCCGCCACAGACGTCCCAGACCTAATATCTCGGTGCGCTGGTGGCGTCGTCGAGGATGTCGCTTTTCCTGGCCGCCAGGGAGGTCGTATGGGTACCGACGCCACCGACCCGAACAGCTCCTTGTGGTCGGACAGCGTGGCGATCAACAACCGCACCGCGGCCGTCCCAACATGCGAAACAACATCACGGCCGCCCACCTCGACCGACAGTCCCTTCGACCACCCCGTAAACTCCACCAGGAAAGTGCCTCTCGACCCTGTTGACGACACGAACATCAGACACCCGCATCGTCCCAGGCCAGGGGCACTTTCCCGTTACCAGGCCACCCCGATCCGCCAGACAGTAAGTGGCGTGGATAGCCCAGGCTGGAGGGATGACGAGCAGCGTTTTGCCGAGCGCTACGAGCTGAGCGAGCTGTGACTGGGTGTGCACCTCCGGTCCGGGCCCGTCCGGGTAGGATCCGTCCAGCCGGGGCCATCGAGCGATCGGCAGGTCCGCCACGTTGCGGACATCCGCCAGCGTCGGCTGATCGCGTGACGCGAGCGGATGCCCCGCGGGGAGGAGCGCGACCTGGCCTTCGACGCAGAGGTTTTCGGTGTCGAACCCGGCGAGGTCGTCGAACGGGTGATGCATGAGTGCCACGTCGGCGTGCCCGTCGCGGAGCAGCCGTGCCTGCTCGCCGACCTCGCACAGAAGGACCTCAATCGGGGCCGTACCAGGTTCGCTCGCAGGCGCGTCAAGGAGCCGTCGCAGCAGCTCGTGGGACGCTCCGGTCTGCGCCGCGAGCACTGCCTCAACCTGTTCACCGCGCTATGCCAAGCCCTCGCCGGAACGCCCTGGATCCCCCTGCCATCGTCCCGACCTTGATCCCGACCTCATCTCCGACGCGGATATCAGCGCCTACGCTCTGATCGCCTGCAGGCGACAGCGCGTTGCCCGGGTCGTCCCGGCCCGTGCGGGGATCCTCCGTGGTGGCCCGGCGGGTCAGGGCTCGGTGTTCTCCGCGGTGATCACCGCGCCCGCCTGCGTCGACTCGCTCGGCTGCTCGGGCAGGCGGCGGCCGTCACCGGCGAGCAGGTCGCGAATCTCGGTGAGCAGGCGCGTCTCGTCGCTGATCGCCGGCTCCGACGCGGGCGTGGGGTGACCGCGCCGGCGCAGTTCGTTCGCCTTCGCCAGTGGCAGGACGACCACGAAGTAGACGACTGAGGCGACGAGCAGGAAGGTAACCACGGCGTTGAGGAACAGGCCGTAGCGGAACACACTGTGGTTGATCGTGAACGACAGCCGGGCGAAGTCCGGTTTGCCGCCCACCGCGGCGATCAGCGGCGTGAGCAGGTCGTCGACCATCGCCTTGACCACCGCGGTGAACGCCGTGCCGATGATCACGGCGACGGCCAGGTCGACGATGTTCCCGCGCAGGAGGAACTGCTTGAAGCCCCCGAGGCCCGGCCGGATCAGCCGCACGGACGGCTCGATCACCTCCCGACCCCGACCGATGACCTTCCTGAAGCCGAGCACGCCATCTCCTCGCCAGCTCTGCACGGACCTGCGGGGCATGCCGCCCCGCAGCGGGCGGGCAACGCCCCCGTGAGGTCGCGTGGCCCGCCCGACGCCAGTCCGTTATCACCCGGCGAAGGTGGATTCAATCCCGTCGGTCGGCCGCGACGCCACCGCCGGGGAACCCCGAGGAGTCGGCGGGTCAGCGTTCCTTGGCCGCGCGGAAGCCCTGGTCCAGGTCGGCGAGGATGTCCTCGACGCCCTCGATGCCCACGGACAGCCGGACGAGTTCCTCACTCACCCCGCTGTCGGCCTGCTCGGCGGGGGTGAGCTGGGCGTGCGTCGTGGACGCCGGGTGGATCGCCAGCGAGCGGACGTCGCCGACGTTGGCGAGATGGCTGTGCAGTTCCAGGCCTTCGATGAAGGCCCGCCCGGCCGCCGAGCCGCCGCGGATCCCGAACGCCAGCACCGCCCCGGCGCCGCGGGGCAGGTAACGCTGGGCCGCCGGGTACCAGCGGTTGCCCGCCAGGCCGGGGTAGGCCACCCAGGTGACCTCGGGACGCTCGGCGAGCCAGGCGGCCACCGCGGCCGCGTTGGCGCTGTGGCGCTCCATCCGCAGGGACAGCGTCTCCAGCCCCTGCAGCAGCAGGAACGCGTTCACCGGGGACAGCGCCGGACCCAGGTCGCGCAGCAGCCGTGCGCGGGCCCGCGTGATGTAGGCGGCCTCGGCGAACGCCTCGTGGAAGACCAGGCCGTGGTAGGCGGGGTCGGGGGTGGTGAAACGGGGATGGCGCCCGGCCGTCCAGTCGAACCGACCGCCGTCGACGATGATCCCGCCGATCGTCGTCCCGTGGCCGCCGATGAACTTGGTGGCCGAGTGCAGCACGATGTCGGCGCCGTGTTCGAAGGGACGGTTCAGGTACGGCGAGGCGAGCGTGTTGTCGACGATCAGCGGCAGCCCGGCGGCGTGCCCGACCTCGGCGACGCCGGCGATGTCCAGGACGTTGCCCCGCGGGTTGCCGATCGTCTCGCCGTACAGCGCGACGGTGTTCGGGCGGATCGCGGCCCGCCAGGAGTCCAGGTCGTCCGGGTCGTCGACGAACGTCGTTTCGATGCCGAGCTCCGCCAGCGTGTGCTTGAACAGCGCGTACGTCCCCCCGTACAGCGACGTCGAGGACACCAGGTGGCTGCCGGCGCCGGCCAGGTTGAGCACCGCCAGGGTCTGGGCCGCCTGGCCGCTGGCGGTCGCCAGCGCCGCGACGCCGCCCTCGAGGTCGGCGACCCGCTGCTCCAGGGCGTCCTGGGTGGGATTGGCGACCCGGGTGTAGATGAAGCCGACCTCCGCGAGCGAGAACAGGTCGGCGGCGTGGCGGGTGTCGTCGAACACGAACGACGTGCTCTGGTAGATCGGCACTGCGCGGGCGCCGGTCGCCGCGTCGGGCGCGGCCCCGGCGTGGATCTGCCGGGTCTCGAAGCTCCAGCCGGTCTCGGGGGTTGTCACGGTGTTCCTCTCGTCAGGGTCAGTAGGTGCCGTGGCCGGTGGGCTGCTCGACGTCGGGGTAATGGCGGCGGGCCACCTTGGGATGGCTGCGCAGCCAGCTCTTCAACGTGTTCACGCCGTGCTGCGCGAAGATCGGATTCTGCGGGTCGGGTGGGGGAGTGTCGCCGATCTCGCGCAGGAGCTCCTCGGGCAGGGGGACGGGTGCGAGGGTCGCCGACAGCCGCGGGCCGAAGAAGAACGCCACGGACAGCCGTTCGTGGCCCGGGGGTGGGCTGACGACCCGGTGCACCGTGGCGCGGTAGTAGCCGCGGGTCGCCAGCTCGAACATCTCGCCGATGTTGACGACGAAGGTCCCGGGCCGGGGAACCGCGTCGATCCAGCCGTCGGCGCCGTCGGCGACCTGCAGCCCCGGGGCCGGCCCGGTTGTGTCGCCCAGCCGGCCGGGAGCGCCGTTGCGGCCCTCGTCGCCCCCGGCACCCCCGTCCCCGCCGTGGCCCTCCGGCAGCGCCCGGACGTCGTCCTGCAGGATGAAGCTGAGGAATCCACCGTCCTTGTGGGAGCCGACCCCCTGGTCATAGCCGGCAGGGTGGGCCGCCGGGGCGGTCAGGTAGCGGATCAGCTTCAGGTGCGAGCGGGGCTCGTCGGCGAAGGTCCGGTCAAGATGGTCGGCCGCCAGCCCCAGCGACTCGGCGAAGGCGCGGACCAGCCGGCGGGACAGCCCGCCGAGTTCGGCCATGTAGGCCAGCACGCTCGTGCGCAGCTCGGGGACCTGGGCCGGCCACTGGTTGGGACCTTCGAGGCGCAGGTACGCCGGATCGTCGGGGCCGAGCACCCGGGCCGGGCGTTCGTCGGCGACGTCGATCTGCTCGCGGATGTCGGGATTGCCGCGGGTGATCTCCTGGCCCAGCCGGGTGTAGCCGCGGAAATGCGGCGAGTGGACGTTCTCGATCTCCAGCTTCGCCGCCTCGGAGAGGTGGAAGAAGCGTCGGCTGACGTCGAGCACGGCCGCGGTCCGCGCGGCCGGGATTCCGTGCCCGGTCAGGTAGAAGAAGCCGGGACCGTGGCAGGCCGCCCGCAGTTGCGCGAGGAACCGCGTGCGCTCGGCGGTGCCGGCCAGGAACGGGCCGATGTCGAGGGTGGGCAGCACAGTGGGCTCGGAGTGGTCGCTGGTGCTGGTTTCGGTGTGGGCTGTGGTCACGGCAGTTCGCCTCTCGGCGCGTCGGTGGCACGGTGGGGGAGCGGCGCTGACGGTCAGGGATGCTGACGGTCAGGGACAGAGCCAGCTGGCCACCAGCATGTGATCGACCGGGCGGCGCCGGGTGAGCCGAATGCGCAAAGCCACCTCGCCACTGTGCCAGGCCGCAGCACGGTCCGTGCGGTGTCCCCGCCGACTGTGGCGCGAATATTCCGGGCGTTCTGCGCGCCTCTGGACCGATCCGCACGCACCTGGTTACAGTCGGGCCGTGGGAACTGGGCGGCCGCCACGGTCGGCGATTCTGGACGCGTTCTGGAATTCCCGTCGCGCGCACCACTTCGACCAGATCTGTTGTTGATCTTCATCTGACGGCGTCTGCTCCGGGCCGACTGCCGTCAGTCCAGCTCGGCGCTTCGCCGACCTGGCTGTTCTCGCCCCCCGCTCGCCTTTCCGTGGACGCGCAGCGGCGCCGCGGGCGAGGGCGCATTCTCGGCGCGGCCGTCCCCGGCTTCACCGCCTTCATCCTTCCGGCCGTCGGGCGCCGCTTTCGGCGCGCCCGCCGGCGTCATTGTTGCCTCGAAAAGGGCGCGTGATGAAAATCAGATCTTTCGCCGCCGTCGCTGTCGTCACCGGTCTGGCGCTGGCGGCCTGCGGGTCGGACGGCGGGGACGCTGGCGGCGGGCCGGCGTCGAGCGGCGGGCGCGCCAATCCCGACGCCACCGTCACCATCGGCGCCGTCCTCGAACCGACGAGCCTCGACATCACCCGGACCAGCGGGGTCGCGGTCGGCCAGATCCTGCTCGGCAACGTGTACGAGGGGCTGCTGAAACGGGACCAGAAGGGAGTGGTGAGCCCGGCGCTCGCGACGGCCTACCGGATCTCTCCGGACGGGCGCACGTACACGTTCACCCTCGCGGGCAACGCCGCCTTCCAGGACGGCGCCCCGGTGCGCGCCGCGGACGTGGTGTCGTCGCTGACCCAGGTGATCGCCCCGGCCTCGACGAACCCGCATGCCAGCGACCTGGCCTCCATCTCCGCGGTCGCCAGCCCCGACCCGCACACGGTGGTGCTGACGCTGAAGGAGCGGGACAGCGGCCTGCTGTTCAACCTGACCGGCCCGGCCGGCGTCGTCGTGCGCGAGGGCGCCACCGGCCTCGACGGCCATCCGGACGGCACCGGGCCGTTCCGCTTCGACTCCTGGCGCCGCGGCGACAGCATCACCCTCGTGCGCAACGACGCCTACCGCGGGCCGAAGGCCAAGGTCGCCCGGGTGGTCTTCCGCTACCTCACCGACACGAACGCGCAGAACAACGCGGTGCGCACCGGCCAGGTCGACATCGGCGTGATCTCCGACAACGATCTGGTCGAGGCCTACCGGGGCAACCCGAAGTTCGTCATCGCCGAGGGCACGACCACCGACAAGTTCACCCTGGCGTTCAACCAGGACCGCGGGCCGCTGGCCGACGTCCGGGTCCGGCATGCGATCCGCCAGGGCATCGACAAGGACGGCCTGATCAAGGTGCTCGGCGCCGGGACCCGGATCGGCTCGCCCGTGCCGCCGCTGGACCCCTGGTACGAGGATCTCACGAGCATCGACCGCCACGACCCGGCGAGCGCGCGCCGGCTGCTCGCGCAGGCGGGGCACGGCGGCGGGCTGCGCCTCGGCCTCACCATCCCGAACATCTACCCGCCGAGCATCGGCGACTACGTCACCTCGCAGCTACGCGAGATCGGTGTCACCGTCGAGGTGCGCCGCGTCGAGTTCCCCGCCTGGCTCACCGGCGTGTACACCAAGCATGACTACGACCTGAGCATCGTCGACCACGCCGAGGCGCGGGACCTCGCCTTCTACGTCAAGCCCGGCTACTACTTCGGTGACCGTTCCCCGCAGGCCCGCGATCTCGCGAAGGCCGGTGCCACTGCCGCCTCCGACACCGACCGCAACACGGCCCTGCGCGGCCTCGCCCGCCGCTACTCCGAGGACGCCATCGCCGACTGGCTGCTGCTCGGCAAGGCGCGGCAGGTCGCCCGGGTCGGCGTCACCGGCTACCCGACCAACAACGTCTCCGCGGTCTACGACCTGTCGAAGATCGAGGTGTTGAAGTCTTGACCCGCCCGGTCGGCGGCTGCCCCAGCCGGGGCAGCGGCGGCAGCCGGGCCGGGGCGGCGCGCCGATGGCAGTGATCATCCTGCGGCGCCTGGGTCTGCTGGTGATCTCGCTGTTCGTCGCCAGCCTGCTCGTGTTCGCGTTGCTGCGGCTGCTGCCCGGCGACGTCGCCGACGTGCTGGCCGGGACGTCCGCCTCGCCCGACCAGGTGCTGCGGATCCGCCACGAGATCGGCGCCGACCGGTCGCTGCCCGCGCAGTACCTGGACTGGATGGGCGGTGTGCTGACCGGGGATTTCGGGGTCTCGGCGCTCAACGGGGCCTCGGTGTCGGCGGAGCTTTCCGAGAAGTTGAGGGTGACCGCCCCGCTCGTTGGGGGCGCCACCCTGCTGGCGCTCGCGGTCGCCGTGCCGCTGGGCATCCTCGCCGCGGCGCGCCACCGGCGGGCGTCCGGGGTCGCCCTGTCGACGCTGAGCCAGCTCGGCCTTGCTGTCCCGGTCTTCTGGATCGGGCTGATGCTGATCACGGTGTTCGCGGTCGACTGGCGGCTGCTGCCCGCCGGCGGGTTCCCCACCGACGGCTGGGCCGATCCGGTCGCGGCCGCGCGCAGCCTCGTGCTGCCCGCGGTCACCCTGGCGGTGGTCGAGGCCGCGGTGCTGCTGCGCTTCGCCCGCTCGGCGACCCTGGAGGTGCTGAACGCCGACTTCATCCGGACCGCCCGGGCGAAGGGCCTCACCCGCGGCCAGGCCCTTCGCCGCCACGGCCTGCGCAACGCGGCCCTGCCGGTGGTGTCGATTCTCGGCGTGGAGTTCGCGACGTTGCTGCTCGGCGCCGTGGTCGTCGAGAACGTGTTCGCGCTGCCCGGGCTCGGCCAGATGCTCGTCGCCGACATCGGCAACCGTGACCTGGTGAAGGTCCAGGGCACGGTGCTGCTGGTCACCGCGGCCGTGCTCGTCGTCGGCTTCGGCGTCGACCTCGCGCACCGGCTGCTCGACCCGCGGCTGCGCAGCGCCCGGTGACCGGGTCGGCGCGGGCGCTGGCCCGCGGCGTGTGGGGCAGCCGGTCCGGTCGGCTCGGCGCGGTCCTGTCCGGGCTCGTCGTCGTCGCGGCCGCCGTGTCGCTGGTCTGGACGCCGTACGACCCGACCCGGGTGGACCCGGCGGCGTCCTGGGCGCCCGTCGGCACCGCGCACTGGTTCGGCGCGGACCGGCTCGGCCGGGACCTGTTCAGCCAGGTCCTCGTCGGCGCGCGCACCACCCTGGTGGTCGCCGTGGCGGCCACGGCGATCGCCGCGGTCGTCGGGGTGGGGCTCGCGCTGCTGGCGACCCTGCCGCCGCGCCTGGTCGCCGAGGGGGTCGCCCACCTCGTCGACGTGCTGCTGGCGTTCCCGGTGCTGCTGCTCGCCATGGTGCTCGCGGCCGTGTACGGCGGCTCGCGCTGGACCGCGATCGTCGCCATCGGTGTCGGGGCGGGCATCGGGCTGGGCCGGGTCACCCGCGGCGAGGCCCGCCGGGTGCTGGGCGCCGACTACGTGCTCGCCGCGCGGGCCGCCGGCGCCGGCACCGGCCGGATCGTGCGCCGCCATGTGCTGGCGAACATCGCGCCGACGGTGTGGGTCCAGCTCTCGCTCATCCTCGGCCTGTCCGTGCTGACCGAGGCGGCGCTGTCCTACCTCGGCTTTGGCACCGCGGCGCCCACCCCGTCCTGGGGGCGGATGCTCTCCGAGCTCCAGCCGTACCTCACCCTGCGCCCGTTGACACTGCTGTGGCCCGGCCTCGCGGTCGTGCTGACGGTCCTCGGCTTCAACCTGCTCGGGGACGGCCTGCGCGAGGCCGGCGACCCCCGGCTGCGCGAGCGCCCGGCCGAGCGGGAGGGCCGGACATGACGACCGATGTGGCGTTGCTGGAGGTGACCGACCTACGGGTGCGGCTCGGCGGCGTCGACGTGGTGGACGGCGTCAGCTTCGCGCTGGCCGCGGGCGAACGGGTGGGGCTCATCGGCGAATCCGGGTCGGGCAAGTCGCTGACCGCGCTCGCCGTGCTCGGCCTGCTGCCGCCGGGGGCGCGCGTCACCGGCAGCGTCCGCCTGCACGGCCGCGAGCTGCTCGGCGGCTCCGACCGGGAACTGTCCCGGCTGCGTGGCCGCGAGCTCGCGATGATCTTCCAGGAGCCGTCGACGGCGCTCAACCCACTGATGCGGGTCGGCCGTCAGATCTCCGAACCCCTGCGGCTGCACCGCGGGTACTCCCGCAAAGCGGCGGCGACCGCCGCGGTGGAACTCGCCGCGGCGGTCGGGCTGCCGGACCCGCAGCGGCTCGTCCGGTCCTACCCGCACGAGCTCTCCGGTGGCCAGCGCCAACGGGTCTGCATCGCCGCGGCGCTGGCGTGCCGGCCGGCGCTGCTCCTCGCGGACGAGCCGACGACGGCGCTTGACGTCACCGTCCAGGCCGAGATTCTCGCCCTGCTCGGTCGGCTCGTCTCCGAGACCGGCACCGCCCTGCTGTTCATCACCCACGACCTGGCGGTGGTCGCAGCGGTGACCCGCCGGCTCGCCGTGCTGCGTCACGGCCGGGTCGTGGAGACCGGCGCGACCGACGACGTGCTGCGCGCCCCCGCCGACCCGCACACCCGCGAGCTGCTGGCGGCGGCTCGGCTCACCCAGTGGGATCTTCCGACCGCCGGATCCGCGGCGGCGGGGACGAGCCCGTGACCGCGGTGAGGGAGCAGGCCGGCGGCGACGCGACCGCCGTCGGGCCGTTGTTCGAGGCCGAGGGGCTCGGCCGGAGCTACCGCCTGCCGCGGACGTCCCCGTTCGGCCCGCCGGGCGTCCGCCACGCCGTGCACGATGTGACCCTGCGCCTCGCCGACGGCGCGGCGCTCGGCATCGTCGGCGAGTCCGGGTCGGGTAAGTCGACCCTCGTTCGCCTGCTCCTGGGCCTGGACCGCCCCGATGCCGGCACCGTCCGCTACCGGGGCCGGCCGGTTGTTCCCGGACGCCCGCGGGCGCTTCGCTGGTTCCGCCGCGAGGTCCAGGTCGTGTTCCAGGATCCGGCCGGATCGCTCGACCCGCGGATGACCGTCGGCGCGGCCGTCGCGGAGCCGCTGGCCTGCCTGGGCGTTCCCGGCGACCACCGCGAGCGGGTCGACGAGGTGCTACGGGCGGTCGACCTCGATCCCGACGTCCGCGGGCGCTATCCGCACGAGTTCTCCGGCGGTCAGCGCCAGCGCATCGCCATCGCCCGGGCGCTGGCGCCCCGGCCGCGGGTGCTCGTCGGCGACGAGCCGGTCAGCGCCCTCGACGTCGCCGTCCGCGCCCAGATCCTGGATCTGCTCGGCCAGCTGGCGCAGCGGCACCGGCTCGGCCTCGTACTCGTCTCCCACGACGTCGGCGTGGTCGCCCGGCTCTGCGACCAGATCGCCGTCATGCGCGACGGCACGCTGGTCGAGCAGGGCGCGACCGACGCCGTACTGTCCCGGCCGGCGCATCCCTACACCCAGGCGCTGCTCGCGGCGGTGCCACGACTGCCGCCGCCCTGACCGGGCAGGCCGCCCGACCCGACGAGAGTTGTCCGACCCGACGAGAAAGGACAGGATGACAGTATCCGGCGGACCCGGCCCGTTCAGGCTGGGCTTCCTGACCCATGTGCACGGCCGCGGACGGCCGGTCGGCGCCGTCTACCGCGAGCTGGTGGAGCTTTTCGTCGCGGGCGAGGAGCTCGGGTTCGACGGCGGCTGGCTCGCCCAGCATCACTTCTCGCCCGACTATGGTCGCCTGCCGTCGCCGCTGCTGCTGCTCGCCGCGGCCGCCCAGGCGACCCGGCGCATCGAGCTGGGCACCGCCGTCGTCGTCCTGCCGCTGGAGGATCCGATCCGCCTCGCCGAGGACGCCGCCGTCCTCGACGCGCTCAGCGGCGGTCGTCTGCAGCTCGGGCTCGGCACCGGCGGCCCGAGCACACCCGCCTTCGGCGCCTTCGGACGCGACGCTGCCCGCCGCCGGGAGCTGTTTGCCCAGGCACGCAGCCGGCTGCGGGACCTGCTTGTCGGCGAGCAGATCGCCGGGACCGACGGGCTGCGGCTGCATCCGTCCGCGCCGACCCTCACCAGCCGGTTCTGGGACTCGACGACGAGCGCAGATGGGGCGCGGGCGGCGGCGCGGGCCGGCGACGGGCTGCTGCTGGGCATCGGCCCGGCGGCTTCCGCGCAGCGTCCCCTCGCCGACGCCTACCTGGCCGCCCATCTGGCCGCCCGCCCTGCCGTCCATTCGGCGCCCGCGGGGGCACGGCTCGCCGTCTCGCACGGGGTGTTCCCCGGGCCGGACCGGCTGACCGCCCGGGTGGACCTGGCCCCTGACATCGCCCGGTTCCGGCCCTACCTGGGGCACTTCGGTTTTTCCCCCGACCTCGACGACGGCGCCGCGCTCGACGCGATGAACGTCCACCACGGCCCCGTCGGCGTGGTGATCCACAGTCTCGCGACCAACCCCGTCGGCCCCGCCGCCGTGTCGTACTTCATCGCCGCGGTGCAGGGTGAGGCCGGTGCGGCGGCCGACCTCGATGCGACGCTGCGCCGTATGGAGCTCATCGCCACCGAGATCGCCCCGGCGCTGGGCTGGCGGCCCGCACCCGTGCCCGTGCCCGCACCCGTGCCCGACAGGCCGACTCCGATCGGCCCGGAGAGGAACAGTAGATGACAACCACCCGCAACGGCCGTGGGCGGCGGATGCTGACGTTCGGTGCCGTGCTGCAGGGCGCCGGCGGTCACATCGCCGGCTGGCGCCATCCGCTGTCGCCGCCCGACGGCGGACTCGACCTCGCCCATCACATCCGGGTCGCGCAGACGCTGGAGCGCGGCACCTTCGACGTCGTGTTCGTCGCCGACCTCCTCGCGGTCTCGGGCGCGCACCTGGACTCGCTGCCCCGCACCGCCCGGTCGAACACCTTCGAACCCCTGACCCTGCTGGCCGCGCTGTCCACGGTGACCGAGCGGATCGGCCTGGTCGGCACGGCCAGCACGACCTACAACGAGCCGTTCCACGTCGCCCGCAAGTTCGCCTCACTCGACCATCTGTCCGCCGGGCGCGCCGGCTGGAACGTGGTGACCTCGGTGAGCCCGCGGGAGGCCGCGAACTTCGGGCGCGACACCCACCTGGAACACGACCTGCGGTACCGGCGCGCCGCGGAGTTCGTCGACGTCGTCCGCGCGCTGTGGGACAGCTTCGACGACGGCGCCGTGCTGCGGGACACCGCCGCGGGCCGTTACTACGACCCCGCCGGCCTGCACACCCCGCATCACCGCGGCGAGCACTTCACCGTGCGCGGGCCACTGAGCATCTCCCGCCCGCCGCAGGGCCACCCGGTCATCTTCCAGGCCGGTTCGTCCGAGGCGGGCAGGGACTTCGCCGCCCGCGACGGCGAGGTGGTGTTCACCGCGCAGCGCGAGCTGGCCGGTGCGCAGCGGTTCTACGCCGACGTGAAGACGCGAGCCGCGGCGCGGGGGCGCAACCCCGACCATCTGCTGATCTGGCCGGTCCTCGCGCCGATCGTCGCCGACACCGAGGCCGCCGCCCGCGCACGGCGCGACGAACTGCTGGATCTCATCCACGACGACGTGGCCCGCCGCCTCGTCCAGGACACCGTCGGCGACCTGGACCTGTCCGGCTATCCGCTGGACGGGCCGCTGCCCGAGATCGGCGAGACGAACGGCAGCCGCAGCCGCCAGGAGCAGATGGTCGGCCTCGCCCGCGGCGAGAACCTGACGATCCGGGAGCTCGCCCGGCGGTCCTCGGGCGGCGGCATGATCATCGGTACGCCGGAGACGATCGCCGACCATGTCGAGGAATGGTTCACCGGGCGCGGCGCGGACGGTTTCAACGTCGGCTTCCCCTACCTGCCCGGCGCCGCCGAGGACTTCGTCGACCACGTCGTGCCGGAGCTGCGCCGCCGGGGCCTGTTCCGCGAGTCCTACACCGAGACCACGCTGCGCGGGCATCTCGGCCTGCCGCGGCCGAGCGCCCGACCGGGCCCCGAGGACCGCGCCGACGTAGGCGCCGAGTCCGGTGCCGAGTCCGGTGCCGAAACGAGTGAGGCGGTCAGCCGATGACGTCGACCGAAGCGCGGCGGACCGGTCAGGTGCACCTCAACGCCTTCCTCAAGCCGCCGGGGGAGTTCCTCGCCGCCTGGCGGCACCCCCAGGCCGTCGCCGACGCCGGGGTGAACATCCGGCATGTGATCGAGCTGGCGCGCACCGCTGAGCGGGGGACCTTCGACGCGATCTTCCTCGCCGACCTGGTCGGTGTCCCGCTGACCAGCCAGGAGGTGCTTTCCCGCGTCTCGGTCGTCAACGACTCGTTCGAACCGACGACCCTGCTCGCCGCGCTCGCCACGGCGACCACCCACATCGGGCTCGTCGCGACGGCGTCGACGACCTACAACGAGCCCTACCACCTGGCCCGGACCTTCGCCTCGCTGGACCATCTGTCCGGTGGACGGGCCGGCTGGAACCTCGTCACCTCCCTCAACGACGCGGAGGCGCGCAACTTCGGGCTGGACAGCCACGTCGAGCACGAGCTGCGCTACGCCCGGGCCGCCGAGTTCCACGACGTGGTGACCGGGCTGTGGGACAGCTTCGACGACGACGCCTTCCGGCACGACCAGGCCAGCGGGGTCTACTTCGACCCCGAGAAGCTCCACTGGCTGAACCATGCCGGGACGCATTTCCGGGTCAGCGGGCCACTGAACATCGCGCGGCCGCCACAGGGCCGCCCGGTCGTCGTCCAGGCCGGCGCCTCCGAGACGGGGCGGGAGCTCGCGGCCCGAGTCGGCGAGGTGATCTTCACTGCGCCGCCGGCCCTGCCGCAGGCGCAGGCGCACTACGCCGACATCAAGGCGCGGGCCGCGGCCGCCGGGCGCAACCCCGACCACGTGCTCGTGCTGCCCGCGCTGTCCACCATCGTGGGACGGACCCAGGCCGAGGCGGAGGACAAGATCGCCGCGTTGCGGTCGTTGCTCGACCCGCGGGTGGCGCTCGCCGACCTCACCTACCGGCTCGGCGGGTTCGATCTCACCCGTTTCCCCCTCGACGGCACGCTGCCCGAACTGCCACCGTCCAACCAGAGTCTCAGCGGCCAGCGGCAGATTCTCGACCAGGCTCGGGCGGACAACCTGACCATCCGCCAGCTCGCCGAGCAGATCGCCCGGGACGACCGGACCCTGGTCGGCACGCCGACGACCGTGGCCGACCACATCCAGGAGTGGTTCGAGCAGCGCGCCGCCGACGGCTTCAACGTGATCTTCCCGTATCTGCCGGGCACGCTGGACGACTTCGTCGACCTGGTCATCCCCGAGCTGCGCCGCCGCGGTCTGTTCCGCACCGCCTACACCGGCCGCACGCTGCGCGAGCACCTCGGCCTGCCGCGCCCGCCCAGCCGCTACGCGTCCCGGTCGGAGGCGGCCACCTGACGCCACCACCGTCGGGCCCGACCCGCGTCAGGGCTTGTAGCCGACCGCGCCGTAGATGCTTACCTGCGCGTCGGTCAGTTCCGACAGCGGGATGGCCTTCACGCGCGAGGCCGGGTCTGTCGCGGTCGCGCCGTCGCCGGCAGGGTCCGTCTCGGCCGGGTCCGCGAACTCGGGCCGCCAGCGGTGGACGATCTGCAGCCCGGGTTCCACGAGGTCCAAGCCGTCGAAGAACCGTTCGACCTGGGCGCGGGTGCGCAGGTGCATGGGGACGCCGCTGGCCAGGTAGGCCCGCTCGACCTCGCGCATCGCCGGGTCGAAGTCGGCGGTCAGGTGGGTCAGCGAGACGTAGCTGCCCGACGGGAGCAGGTCGACGAGGTGGCGCATGATCCCGTATGGGTCGTCGCCGTCCGGGATGAAGTGGAAGATCGCGATGAGGGACAGTGCGATCGGCCTGGTCAGGTCGAGAGTCTCGTGCAGCTCGGGGGCGGTGAGGATGCGGCGGGTGTCGCGCAGGTCCGCGTCGATGTAGGCGGTGCGTCCCTGCGGGGTGCTGGCCAGCAGGGCGCGGGCGTGGGCGAGCACGATCGGATCGTTGTCGGTGTAGACGATCCGTGCGTCGGGGGCGACGTTCTGGGCGACCTCGTGCAGGTTCGGCGAGGTCGGGATGCCCGTGCCGATGTCGAGGAACTGGCGTACGCCGAGCTCGGCGGCCAGGTAGCGGGTCGTCCGGGTCATGAACAGGCGGTTCTGCCGGACCACGATCCGGGAGTTCGGAAACACGTCGAGGACCTGTTCCGCGGTCTTGCGGTCGGCGGGGAAGTTGTCCTTGCCGCCGAGGAAGTAGTCGTACATGCGGGCCGGATGCGGCACGTCGATCTTCAGGTCCTGGCCGGCGCCGTCCGGTGCCTGGCCGGCCCGCGCGCCGCCGGATTCCTCCGGGCTCTCGCCGACGGTGCTCAGTACGCTCTCGGTTCCCGTCACCGTGTCGCGCCCTTCGTGTTGGCGGAATGTCACCGAACTACCATAGTGGGTGACTTCGCGCCTGCATCGAGGGACGGGGTGTATCCGGCCCGGATCCTGCCCCCGCGGGACACGTGCGCGGTCTACGGCGTCTCGGCGAGCAGTCCCCGGCGGCGCAGCAGGGGCAGAACGCCCTCGGCGAACCAGTACGCCTCCTCCAGGTGCGGGTGGCCGGAGAGGATGACGTGCTCGATGCCGAGGTCGTGGTATTCCGCGATGCGGTCCGCGACCTCGGCGTGGCTGCCGACGAGCGCGGTGCCGGCGCCGCCGCGGACGAGGCCGAAGCCCGCCCAGAGGTTCGGGGAGATCTCCAGGGCGTCGCTGCTGCCGCGGTGCAGGGCCGCCATCCGCTGCTGTCCCACGGACTCGGTCCGGGCGAAACGCCGCTGCGCCGCGGCGATCGCCGCCGGATCGAGCTGGGCGAGCAGCTCGTCGGCGACCGCCCAGGCGGCGGCGGCGGTGTCCCGGGTGATGACATGCAGCCGGATACCGAATGTCAGCTCGCGGTCCTGTTCCTTGGCCAGCGGGCGCATCCGGTCGAGCCGCTCGGCGACGGCGGCCGGCGGCTCGCCCCACATCAGGTAGACGTCGGACTGCCGGGCGGCGACGAGTTCGGCCGCGGGGGAGGCGCCACCGAAGAAGATCGGCGGCGTCGGATCGGGACGCTCCCGGACGGTGGCACCCCGCACCGCGTAGTGCTCGCCGTCGAAGGTGAACGGCCGGCCCGTCCACGCCCCCCGGACGACCTGCAGGAACTCCTCGGTACGCCGGTACCGGGCGTCGTGGTTCAACCAGTCGCCGAAGCGCTGCTGTTCGTCGGCGTCGCCGCCGGTGACCACGTTGAGCAGCAGTCGTCCGCCGGAGATGTGCTGGTAGGTCGCCGCCATCTGCGCGGCGAGGGTGGGGCTGAGGAAGCCGGGCCGCAACGCCACCAGGAAACGCAGCCGGGTGGTCTCGCGCAGCAGGGCCGCGGTGGTGAGCCAGGCGTCCTCGCACCACGTTCCGGTCGGGGTGAGCACGGCCTCGTACCCGAGATGTTCGGCCGCGCCGGCGATCTGGGCGAGGTATTCGATGCTCGGCGGCCGTTGGGCGGCGGGCTGCAGATGGGGGGTTTCCTTGGCGCTCACCGCAGCGGCGTCGAGGTTGCGGCTGTCTCCCGAGGTGGGCAGGAACCAGTGTGCGTGCACGCTCACGCGGATCTCCCATATGCCGGAGGGCGAGGGGCAGGTGCCGGAAGGACGAGCTGAAGGGCTTAAGCCTCGGACCGACGGCGCGTCCGGACCGACGGCGCGTCCGGACCAGTGGACGCGAGCCCCGCGATCCTGCCGGCGGGTCAGCCGCTCGACGGGCCGGCCGCAACGCCGATCAGTGGGACAGCGGGCGGCGCGGGACGCGACACAGCGCGCTGGCCACCCGGGCGAAATCCACGTGCAGGCGGCAGACCAGAGTGGGATCCGCGCGCATGAAACAACCGTATGCCCCGGCCGTGGTGCAGTCCACCGCCATGCCTGTCGTGCCCGGCGGGACGGCGTGTCGGCGGCGGTGCGGCGTCAGGGACGCAGCAGCACCTTGATCGCCCGGCGCTCGTCCATCGCCCGATAGCCCTCGGCGACCTCGTCCAACGGCAGTTCCAGATCGAAGATCCGCCCCGGCCGCAGCCGGCCGGCGAGCACGTCGTCGAGCAGCTCGGGAAGGTAGGCGCGCGCCGGCGCGACCCCGCCCGCCAGCCGCACGTTCTTCATGAACAACGGGCCCAGGGGCAGGTTGCCCAGTGGGGCGCCGACGCAGCCCAGCCGCCCGCCGGGGTGGGCGACCGCCGCGGCCTGCTCCAGCGACTCCTGCGAGCCGACGCACTCCAGGACGGCGTCGGCTCCATCGCCGAGCAGCTCGAGCACCTGCGCGATGCCCTCCGCCCCTCGACCGGCGACGATGTCGGTGGCGCCGAACTCGGCCGCCAGCTTCTGCCGGCTCGGCGTCCGCGACATCGCCACGACGCGCTCCGCGCCGAGGCGGCGGGCGGCGAGCACCGCGCACAGGCCCACGGCGCCGTCGCCGACGACCACGACGGTGGAACCCGGACCCACCCCCGCGCAGAGCGCGGCGTGGTGACCGGTGCCCATCACGTCGGACAGCGCCAGGACGTCGGGCAGCAACGCGTCGGGCAGCTCGGTGCCGACCCGCACCAGGGTGCCGTCGGCCAACGGCGCCCTGATCAGGTCGCCCTGGCCGGCGTCGGAGCGGGCGCCGGACCTGTCGTCGGTTCCCCAGACCGAGCCGTTCTCACAGGAGGTCTGCAGGCCGGCGCGGCAGTACCGACAGGTGCCGCAGCTGATCAGGAAGGGGGCGACGACCACGTCGCCGGGCCGCACGGTGCCGACCTGGTCGCCGATGTCCTCGACGACCCCGACGAACTCGTGCCCGATGCGTTTCGGGAACACGCTGGGCGTCTTGCCGCGGTAGGGGTGCAGGTCCGAACCGCAGATGCAGCTCGCGGTGACGCGCACCACCGCGTCGGTGGGGCGTTGGACGACCGGGTCGGGGAACTCGCGCAGCGCGATCTTCCCGACATCCTCCAGCAGGGTCGCTCGCACGTTCCCATGCCTCCCCGACGGTCGTCCTGGTGGCTGTCCACCACGGTCGCGTTCCGGTCGCAGTCCGACCGGAACCATACCTGCCATCTGGACGCTATCCGATCCAGGACGATTGGGTCGTCGGGGTGCCGCCCGCCGGTCGCTATCGTCCGTCCCATGCCCGATGTCGATCCCGCTGTCGCTGTCGATGTCGATGTTGAGTCCGCGGCGGGGGCGGGGCCGGTCGAGGAGGCCCTGGCGGCGGCGCGGGCCCTGCTGCGCGGCAATCCCTACGGTTTCCTGACCACCCTGGGTGCCGCGGCTCGCCGTGATGCGTCCGGACAGGTCGCGTACGACGGGGCCGTCCCCCACGCCCGGCTCGTCCAGCACCTCGCCGTGACCGACGACCTCACCGTGTGGATCGGCACCAGCCCCCGCTCCCGCAAGGTCGCCGACCTCGCCGCGAACCCCGACAGCCGGGTGGCGTACGCGGTCGAGGACCGTGCGGCCTTCGCGTATCTGAGCATCTCGGCGACCGTCACCGTCGTCGACGACGAGCGCGAGCGCGCCGCGAAGTGGGAGGAGGGCCTGGCCGCCTTCTTTCCCGCAGGCCCGCTCGGGGACGACTTCGTGCTCCTGAGACTCGATCCCCGGCGGTTGGAGCTGATGGACTTCTCCCGCCGGCTGCACCCGGATCCGTTCGGCCTCGTTCCCGTCGTCGTCGAGCGCCGCGCCGGAATCTGGACGGCCGCGCCGCCCGACCGTGCTCCCTGACCCGGTGAGTGGAGTGAGCCGGGCCCGGCGGACCAGTGCTGCGGGTCGAGGCCCGGGCCGCGCAGCACCACTCCGTCACCGGGTCGAATCGGCCCCGTCGCTGGTCCGCTCAAGGGCGGCCAGGTAGTCCGAGGTGGCGAAGCGAAACGGCCCGA
This sequence comes from Frankia gtarii, assembly GCF_025403375.1. Taxonomy (GTDB): domain Bacteria; phylum Actinomycetota; class Actinomycetes; order Frankiales; family Frankiaceae; genus Frankia; species Frankia gtarii. The sequence continues at coordinate 33,942 of NZ_JAMPTM010000004.1, read as the reverse complement.
GAGCACAAAGATCCCATGATCGGTGGCCGTTTCGGAAATACTACCACCCGACCGTCTCGGGGGTTATCACAATGTTGGAGGTCAGCGGCCAGCAACCCGGGTCTCCGCAGCGACAGCCCAGCAGGACGGTATCGCCGTCGCCGAACCACGAGATCCGCGGTTCGCCGAGGAAATGACGGCTCGGCCATCGCACGTCGCGGTCGGTGCTCAGACCCGCGTAGCCGCCCGCCAGATTCGGTGAACCCTCCGCTTCGGCGAACGGAAGCTCGATTGCGCGGGCGAGATCCCGCAGGGGGACTCCGTTGACCCACGGCTCGACGGCCGTATCCGTGCCGGTCGGGAACGCCGCGGATTCGATGCGGAACTCGACTGTGTCCACCGGACAAAGATATCCGGCGTGTCGGGTTTACCTGAATAGGACTTCATCTTGGAGGCTGGGCGCGACGAGGACCGGCCCGGCTGGTGGTCATGTCCGGCGGCGCCGCGTCAGGCGGCGATGGTGGCCGGGCATGACGCCGGATGCGGGGGCGATCGGGACCGGCAGGATGGATCAGTCGGTGGATCGCGAGGAGGCTGTGTTCGCAGGCCGGATCCGGCTCGGGCGGACGTGCCGGCGGGAGTGCAGGTGCCGGCGGGAATGCAGGTGGCGGCGGCCGACCTGGCTCGGCCGGAGTTGATCCTGGCGGTGCTCGACGGCGACGTCCTCGACACCGCGACCCTCATCGCCGGCTCCGCACTCGCCACCGGAATACTGCTCGACATTCCCACCTTGCGCTACCGCCGCCACGACGCACAGCGTTCCCGACACCCCGGGCTGCTGTGACCGGATCCGTCGACGCCCGTGCGGTTGTGTCGGCTCCGGCGGGAAACGACCCGTGGTGTGTTCGATCAACTCGTGGACGCCATGTCCGGTGCCTGGTGGACCTACCTGCTGGTCTGGGGGATCTGCCTGCTCGACGCGGTCCTGCCGGTCGTCCCCAGCGAGACGATGGTCATCACCGGCGGGGTGCTCGCGAGCTCCGGCGACCTCAACCTCATACTGATCATGGTTGCCGGGGCCGTCGGAGCATTCGCGGGCGACAACCTCGCCTACGGCTTGGGGCGCCTGTTCGGCGAACGCGTCGCCCGCCTGGTCGTCCGCGGGCCGCGCGGGGAGCGGACGCTCGACTGGGCGCGGCGCACCCTCGACCGCCGCGGTGTCATCCTGATCATCGCCGCCAGGTTCGTGCCGGGCGGCCGGACCGCCACCACCCTGGTGGCGGGCACCACCCACTTCGACTACCGGCGGTTCGTGCCGGCGGCCGCGGTCGGTGCCGTCGGCTGGAGCGGGTACAATGCGCTGCTCGGCTTCGTGGGCGGGTCCACCTTCACCGACGCGCCGTGGAAGGGCTTCCTGCTCGCGTTCGGCCTGGCAGGGGCGGCCACCGTGGCCATCGAGACCGGCCGGTGGCTGTGGTCGCGCCGCCATTCCCGGCATGCCCCACAGCCCCAGCATGCCCAGCAGCCCCACGAGGACCGCACCGCGGACGGGCAGCTGCACATCGGCGGGCGGCGAACTCCCTGACGATCCCGTTGTTACCCTGCGGCATGGGCCATCTCTCCCATGGTCAGTTGTTCCGGCTCGCCCGGGCCGCGGAGGGCGCAGGCTTCGGGTTTCCCGACCGACGACGGTTGCTCCTCGACGGGCTGCCGCCCGCCTTCGTGGCCCTGATGCCCGTGCACGCGGTGCCCCGCATCCAGCTCCTGGCCGATCTCCAGCGCCTGAACTCGGCCGGCGAACTGCCCGACGGTACGGTTCCGCTGCAGGTCTGGTTGGACAACGCGAGCCTGCTCGTCGATGGCGACCCCGCCGCCTCGGCGATCATCGAGGCCCGGACGTGGCTGCCGGCGCGCGGGCGCCCGGCCGCCGGGCCCGGCGAGTCCCCCTCAGCCCTCAAGCAGATCTTCGTCAGTCACGCGGACGCGGCGTTGGACCGCGCCTGGGCCGCCTGGACCGTGGCGGTGCTCGAGGGCGTCGGCCTGACGGTGACCGCGGCTGTCTGGGACGACATGCCCGGCCGCGACTGGACAGCCGTGGTGGGCCGTGCTCTCGACGAGGGCGGCCTGATGCTCGCGCTGCTGTCGTCCGCCTATCCGCGCTCGCCCCGGGCTGCGCAGGAGTGGAGGCTCGCCGCCGGCCGGGACGGCGACGGCGACGGCGACGGTAGCCTGCGCCTGGTGCCGGTCCTCATCGAACCCGTCCGCCCGCCGGGTATCCCGGGCCTGCGCACCGAGGTGAACCTCTGGGGTCTGGCGGAGCCCGCGGCGAAGTCGGCTCTGCTCGCCGTGGTGGGCGGCGTCCGGCGCCCGGCCGGGAATGCCGAAGCGCCATCCGGGGTGCCCTTTCCCCGGCCGTCCGGATGATGTGGCCGGGGCGGCCGCGGCTGGAGAACGGTGCACGGCGCGGGGCTGGACGCGTCAAATGTTACCCGTCGTGACCTGCGCGGATTGCACTGGAGAGCCGTAGCGCACTCGAGCCGGCGGCATATGGCAGCCCGACATGCGAGACTGGCAGACCGCAGGGGATTCACCCGGACGGGTGTCTCCGCGATGTCCATCGGATCGCGTTGTGTTCTGCGCTGGACTGCCGGGATACTCCGGGCCGCGCGGTGAAACGGAGGTCGAGTGACCCGGCAGGGCATCGCGGGTGACGGAGACGAGGGGATCGTCTCCCCGCTCGTCGATCTGGACGGTCTCGGCCTCGACGCGCTGCGGTCGAGCAACGATCCGGACATCATCGGGATGGTGCGATTCTTCGTCGAGAAGTGCGAACAGCCGATAGCGTACGGTGGGCACAAGGTCGATCGGCAGGACTGAGCTAATTCCTCGGCTGCGCGGTCCGCGGGCCGAAAAACTGAAGTCGGCGGCAGCCGGCAGCCGGCAGCCGGCAGGCGAAGCGCCGGCCGGCGGCGTCGATGCGCCCAACCCATGACGGGGGCGTCGTGAAAAGGCACCTTCTGCCCATTCATCTCCTGCGTTCCGTCACGTCGGAAATGGCCGCCGAGGAATTCATGCAGATCCTGGTGGACGCCGAGTACAGCCTGCGTCTGGTCGCCCTGCGGGCGGTTCTGGACACGGTGCGGGACACGGCGTTGGATACCCCCCTCGCGGAGGTCGACGAGGCCTGGGATCTCCTCGTCCGGGTGGAGACCGCCGCCCCGGAGGTCGCCCGCAGGGTGCTCGCCTACCCGTATGTCGGGACCTGGGCGAGGTCGGTGCTCCGCCGCCTGCGCGGGGCGGCGACGGCGGACGGGCCACCTCCGCCGGGGGCTGCCGTGCCGCTCTGGGCGGAGGTCGGTTACCTGCACGCGCTTGCCGCGTCGGCCGCCGCCCAGGCGGGGCTGGCGTTCGGCATCCGGGTACCCGCGGTGCACGGCGCGGTGAGCCTGCCGACGCTGGGCCTGGTCCGCCTGCCCGGCGCCGCCCCCGCCACCAAGGTCGCGAACGTCCTGGCCCAGGCGGCTACCGCGCAGGTCACGGGACTGCCCGGCCGGGTTGAGGTGGACTTCGGCGAGGCGGTCGTGCCACTGCCCACAGCGCTCGCAGACGAGGCACGGTCCTGGCGACCCGTCCGGCACGTCCGGGTGATCGAGGGCGGCGTGGCGCTCGCGGTCACCGTGGAGGACCTCGACCCGTACCGGTTGCTGGCCGGGCGGACCGAGCCGCAGCCGTTGGGAGCGGCGGAGTCCGCGCACTGGCGAGAACTGCTGGCGCAGGCCTGGAGGCTGCTCGTCGCCGTCGACGGCGAGGCGGCTCGGACGATGGCGCGGGTGCTCGGGGCGATCACTCCACTGCCCTATGCGGAGCGGTTCAACCTGCGCAGCGCCTCCTCCGCGGACGCGTTCGGCTCCCTGCTCGCCTCGGCGCCGGATGATCCGGCTCAGCTCGCCGCGGTCCTCGTCCACGAGTTCCAGCACAGCAAGCTTGGCGCGGTCATGCACCTCGCCCGGCTGCACGAGGCCGGCTCCGACCGTCTTCTCTACGCCCCGTGGCGCAACGATCCTCGTCCGCTGGCGGGGGTGTTACAAGGCATCTACGCCTTCGCGGGGGTGACCTGGTTCTGGCGCGCGCATCGACATCGAGCCGGGACGAAGCGGGAGCGCCGGCTGGCCGAGTTCGAGTTCGCGCTGTGGCGGGCCCAGACGACGGGGACTGTGGCGAGCCTGCGCGGTAACCCGGACCTCACCCCGCTCGGGAAGTGGTTCGTCAGCCGGATCGGCCGATGGCTGGCCCCGTGGACGGCCGAGCCGTTGCCGTCGCCGATCGAGTGGGCCGCCGGCCTCGCGGCTACCGAACACCGCACAGGGTGGCGGCTGTACCACCTGCGCCCTGCCGCCGAGGTCGTCGAACGACTGGCTGCGGCCTGGCACGCCGGCACCGCCGCCAGCCTGCCGGCGGCCGGGCCCCCGCTCGTCGAACCGGCACGGGATCCGGCTCGGCTGGAGACCCGGGCCGTGCTCCTGCGCTACCGACTGGCCGACCCGGCGACCTTCGCCCAGTTCGTCGCCGAGCCGCACCGTGCCGTGGCGGCGGTCGACGGCGCCGACGCCGCCGACGTCCTGCTCGCCGCCGGCCGCTTCGACGAAGCGCGGCGGATCCACACCGCGCGGGCCCGCGCCGCGCCCGCGCAGCGAGATGCCTGGCTGGGGCTCACCCTCTGCCTGTACGGACAGGACCCGGCCCCCGGGACGGTGGACGCCGCGGCCCGCACGGCACTGCTGCGCCATGCCGAGGTCGTGCGGGCGGTCGCCCGCCGGGTGGCCGACGCCGGCCGCCCGGCGCCGGACCCGGTGCTCCTCGCCGCGTGGCTCGCAAGCTAGCTACTGCAACAACTCGTGCGGCGGGGCCAGCTCGACCGGCCGTTCACCTGCTGTCGCATCCGGACCGGGCGCCGGCCACATACAAGCGCACGCACGGAATCCGCTACTTCCACGGTTGTCACAGGTTCGGCGACGACCAGTTATGAGGTGTGAACCGGTTGTGTAATCGAGGCTACGGATGCCATCATCCCGGGCGGCATCGATTGTCGCGTTTGCGTCCTCGCCGCCGACGGACGTGTACCTGTCTTCTCTCGATATTGTCCACGAACGGCCCGTCCTCACGCGACCGTGAGCACGATCTTGCCTTGGATGTGCCCACGCGCGGCTCGTTCGTGCGCCCTCCGAGCATCCGCAAGCGGAAATATGCTGTCTATGGCGACGCGAAGCGTGCCCGCATCGAGCAGGCGGCCGAGTTCTGCGAGCTGCGGGCCGTTCGAGCGCACCTGGGTACCCGAGGTCGTGACGCCTAGCTTCGCGGTCTCCGCGGGGTTGTAGTCGCCGAAGAACACCGGGTACAACGCGCCGCCGCGCTTGAGTGTGCGCAGGAAACGACTACTGGCGGGACCGCCGACGGTATCGAGAACGAGATCAATGTTGTGCGCGACTTCCTCGGGACGGCTCTTGGTGTAGTCGATGAACTCGTCGGCGCCGAGTTCGCGCAGGAACGACTCGTGCGTGCCCGAGGCGACCGCGATGACGCGCGCACGCTTCCACTTCGTGAGCTGCAGTGCGAAGTGCCCCACGCCGCCAGCGGCGCCATTGATGAGCACCGTCGTCTCGGCGTTCAGTGCCATCGGGCGATGCCGCGTCGCCTGAAAGGGCGACGGATGATCGTGTCCGAGCTCGATCAGGAACTGCCACGCGGTGAGCCCTGCCATGGGCACCCCTGCGGCCTGCACGTGATCGATGCGGGCCGGCTTGCGGGCGAGGTCCGACGCAGGCGCGGTTACGTACTCGGCATATGCACTGCCCTCGAGGCCGGGAAAGCGAAGGAGGCCGAAAACTTCGGCGCCGACGGAGAAGCCCTCTACATCCGCGGCGACGGCCGCGACGACGCCCGACACGTCCGTCCCCGGAATGGCGGGCAAGCTCAACTTCGGCCTCATCTCCGGAGGCACGTTACGCATTCCTTCGCGCAGGTACCAGTCGGGGGGATTGACGCCAACCGCGTGAACGCGAACGAGTACCTCACCCGGCTTCGGCTCGGGAATCGGCACCTCGTCGTAACGCAGCACTTCAGGACCACCGAACTCGTGCAGTCGAATCGCCTTCATCGTGTTTGTCGGCATCGCTTTCTCCTTTCGTCGCGGACGGCGCCAGCGCTACGCGCGCCGCGAGGGCCTGTACCAACCACGAGCGCTGCCGAGGTTGCGGTCGGCCTCACCGCCGGGCTGATGGACCGTGACTCCGGGCCGCGGGCGTGCTTCGACAGGAGCCGGACCAGCATGATCGGTACCGGTACCGGTACCGTCGCCAGCTCGACGGGTTACACTTAGCGGAGCACTGCTCCGAATATATGGAGCACTGCTCCGATTGTCAAGGTAGGTATATGCGAGCCGACGCCAGGAAGAACTACGACCACCTACTCGCCGTCGCGCGTGCCGTCGTAACCGAGCAGGGCGCCGACGCATCGCTGCGCGACATCGCCCGCAGAGCTGGCGTCGGGCTCGGCACGCTGTACCGTCACTTCCCGACGCGAGAGGTGTTGCTCGAGGCCCTGCTCCGCACAGGCTTCGACGAGCTGACGGCACAGGCAGCCGAGCTCGAAACCTCGGGCTCGCCCGAGGATGCTCTCGTGTCGTGGCTAGGCGACTTCGTCGCGTGCGCGCACACCTATCGCGGCGTTGTGGCGTCGATGATGGCCGCCATCGCGGACCCGAACTCCGCACTCCATGCTTCGTGCGTCACGATGCGCGCGGCAGGCACGCGGCTTCTCGACCGCGCTCAGGCCGAGGGCACGGCGCGGATCGACATCGATGGCACTGACCTGTTTGCGCTGGCCGGAGCGCTCGCGTGGCTCGGCGACCAACCCTCGCTCGCGCCACGCGCCGATCATCTCTTCGGTGTGATCGCGAGCGCGATCCTGACGAATCGAGCGAGCAGCGATGTCGGGGGGAACGCCGTCCCCGGGCCCGCCGCCGAAATTTTCGAGCAGGCGGACACGTGAACGTGGCCGCGCGACTCTCCGCCGGGGGAGTGAGTCTCATGATGCCTGGGTAGCCAGTGCAGCCGCTCGAGCTCGCGGACAAGCTGCGCGGCCACCGAACCACCTCACCGAACCACCTCACTCGTGACGGTCAGCGCCACCGGTACTCACAGCGGCATCGGGTCGATGTCGCAGTCCGCCCGGCGCCATTCGCCGGCGATCCGGGTCGCCGCGTGGGCCGCGCCCAGAGTGCGGGTGAGGTGCGCGACGGCCGCGGCGTTGCGCTTTGCCGCCTCGCCGGTGCGGCCCGCGGCCCGCAGGTCCAGGGCCAGGTTCGCCGCGCACATCAGGGTGGCCGGGTGAGCCTCGCCGTGCACGCTGGTGGACCGGGCCAGCGTGTCGCGGTCGCGTTCCTCGGCCTCCTCGAACTCCCCACGGGCGAACGCGTCGCTGGCCAGGTTCGTCGAGCACAACAGGGTCGAAGGATGGTTCTCCCCGACCCCTTCCCGGAACAGGGCGAGCGTTGACCGGTCGAGGCTGTACGCCTGCTCGATGTCGCCGAGCAGGCGCAGCGTCACCGCCATGCTCACGGCCGCGGCGAGGGTGTGCGGATGGGTCTCGCCGAGGATCCGTCCGTAGCGGTCGTGGGTGTCCCGGCTGAGCAGCAGCGCACCGTTGAGATCGTGGGTCAGCCGCCGGTCGATGGACAGGTTCAGCGCCGCGGCCAGCGTGTCGGGGTGGTCCGAGCCGTACCGCGAGACATAGCGGGCGTGGGCGTCCTCGGACAGGCCGCGGGCCCGCTCCACCTCGCCCGACTTACGCGCCGCGACGGCCAGGAAGCGGACGGCGAACAGCAGCAGCGGGTTGTTCTCGTCCCGCAGGATCCGCCGGTAGGCCGCGACGATCTCCTCCTGGGACACCCGGGCGTCGAAGTAGTCGCCGAGCTCCCAGCGGTCGATGTTGACGCTGATCCGGGTGGGCAGGATCGAGTCGTCGTCGGCGCCGAGGTGGCGGGTGAGATGGTGGACGGTCGATTCGTCCAGCGCAAGGGCGCCGCGGAAGTCGCCGACCAGGCGCAGGCTGACGCCCAGGTTGTGGGCGGCGGTGAGGACCGAGGGATCGTCATCGCCGTAGGCGTTGCGCAACCGGTCGTGGACCTGGCGGGAGAGCTCCGCGGCCCGGCCGAAGTCGCCGCGCACCCGCGCGTCCGCCGCCACGTCGCCGAGGGTCTTGAGGGTGTCCTCGTCGTCCTCGCCGCGGATGCGGCTCAGCACCGCGTAGCGCCGACTGTTGATCTCGGCGCCTTCGGTGAATCGTCCGACGACGAACAGGATGTATCCGAGCCACTTCGAGATGGTCAGCGTGGTTTCGAGATCCTCCTCGCCGTACTTCGCCAGCCACGTGTCGTACGTGCGCCGGGTGAGGTCCCGGCTGGCGGCGTGCGCGCCCCACTTCCACAGGTACTTCGCCTCGTTCACGACGAGCTGGCGGACCCACGCCTCGTCGCAGTCGAAGGCCCGCGAGTCGACGACGTGCGCGTACAGCTCGCCGTAGCGTGCCCACTGGGCCGGGTCGGCCCAGTCGTTGGGATCGTTGGAGGCCAGGACGAGGTGGGCGCCGTGGCGCAGCACGGACTGTTCGTCGTCGGTGAGCCGGCTGCGCACCACGTCGCGGACCAGCCGGTGCAGGTGCAGTGTCTCGCGGTCGGTGTCGATCTTCGCCAGACCGAAGCGGTCGATCTGGTGCATGGCGCGACGTAGCTTCGTGCGGTCGCGCAGCGCCGTGTCGAGCTCGGGGATGATGGTGGTGGAGCGCACGTTGGCGAACAGGCCCCACGGGATCTGCTCGGGCGCGAAGTAGGAGCAGACGCCGAGGAGCTGCAAGGCGCCCTTGTTCGTCTGTTCCAGCCGATCGAGGGCGATGCGCCACGCGGCGGCGACCGGCAGCTCGTGGCGCAGGTCCGGGAAGCGGGTCGCGAGCTCCGCCCGTTCACGTTCGAGCTGTTCGAGGTATTCGGCGGCCGGCATGCCGGTCACCGCCCGCCAGGTGGCGGCCTGCTCGACGGCCAGCGGGAGGTCGCCGAGTGCCGCGGCGAGCCGGTCGGCGTCCTCGACGTCGAGATCCGGGCTGCGCCGCTGGAGCAGGTGCCGGCTCTCCTCGCGTTCGAACACGTCGACGGCCAGCGGCGCGCTCTCGTCGGCCCAGGCCGGGTTGCGTGAGGTGACCAGGATGCGGCCGACCGAGGTCGGTGGTCCGCCCGGACCGGTCGGAAAGTACTTCTTCACGTCGTCGGGGGAGTCGGCGTTGTCGAACACCAGCAGCCAGCGGTCCGACGGCCGGCCGGCGGCGAGTTCGCGCAGCACGGCCGGGGTCGCCGTGTTCGCCTCGCTGCCCACGTCGAGGCCCAGATGCTGGGCGAGTTCGACGAGGGCGGCGTCGATCTGCGCCGGCCGTTCCGCCGGGATCCACCAGATCAGGTCGAAGTCGGCGAGATGCCGGTAGATGTACTCGATCACCAGTTGGGATTTGCCGACGCCGCCGCGACCGTGCAGCGCGTCCGGCAGCACGGCGGTCGGCCCGCGCATCAGCCTGGTGTGCAACTGGTGGAGCAGGTCCTCCCGGCCGGTGAAGTAGGTGTTGCGGACCGGCAGGTGACCGTGCTCCATCGACAGTCTGCCGCGAGACCGGTGCGCCGGCGCGGCGAGCTGGTCATGGGCTAGGACCACGGACACGTTCGCTCCTTGGGTGGGATCCGTCGGGACGTCATTGTCGGCGTCGGAGCCGTGTGACCCGGCGCGGTCGAGCTGCGGCGCGTCGGGCTCCAGCGCGGCGGCCAGCGCACGTGCCCGGCGCAGATGCCGGCCGGACATCGCGCGCAACGCCGCGAGCTCGGCGACCAGGTAGGGCCGGCTGGTCGAGGTCACCGGCTCGAACGTCTCGTCGACGGGCTCGTCGAGTGCCCGCGCGGAGCGGCGGACCGCGCTGACCCGGGGGCCGAGCACGTTCTGCACGACGCGCATGACACCGGCGGTCTCGGTGCGCCGGCCGCGGGCGAGCAGTTCCTCGCGGATGCCCCGGTCGAACTCGAAGGTGACGAGGGTGTCGTCGCCGGCGAGCTCGCGGCCGACCGTCGGCCGCAGCAGGTTGGCGAGCAGCAGCTCAGAAAGGTGCCAGGGCCGGGTGCCGGGCAGGAGGTGACGCCGGATCGCCTGGATGACCGAAACGTTCAGCGGCGCCGCCGCGAGATGGGTCGCCAGCCGCAGCGCCTGCGGGGTGGCGGCCGCCCGAAACGCGTTGACCCGGTGGTAGGCGCCGGCGGCGGTGGGCGCGGCGACCTCATCGTCCGGTTCGGGGCGCCGGTGCGCGACGGTCGCGGCGAGATCGGTCCAGCCCGGCAGCGTGCCCGCGACGAGACCGGCCCAGTTGCCCAGCGACGCGGGATCGAGCTGAAGGACCGGCACAGGAACAGCATTATCGGGGCTGGGGAGTGCAACGCCGTGCAGATCCGTCGCGGGCAGGGGCGCGTCCCACGGGATCCGTGGCTGTGGGTCCGCGAGGAGGAGCCTGTTTCCTGGCCCGTCGCCGACTGCCCGTAGTTTCTTGCGCTCCACGGGGATCCCGGCCCGGAACCACAGCTGCTGCGGGAGCAGGTGGACGAGCGCGACGGACTGGTGGCGGCCCCACAGGTGCAGCGCCGGCTCGACGGAGCGGGTGCGCCACGCCCGGCCGATCCCGTCGGTGATCACCAGGATGAGCCTGCGCCCACTCGGGTCGGCGATCTCCGCCGGCGGGCTGGCCGACCCCAGCCGCCCGCCGCGCAGCAGCACCGAGGCCGGCGAGCCCCCTCCGGTGATCAACCGGCGGCGGGTGACGTTGCGAAACGCCCCAGACTGCTCGAGTGCGGCGGTGAAGGAGGTCACGGCCTCCTGCCAGAAGATCATCGAGGTGTGGTTGTCGACGACGAGGACGAGATCCCACCGGTGCTCGCGGGCGGGTTCGAACACCGGCAGCCACAGGCCGTCGGCGGCGCCGCGGTCGGCGGTCGCCTCCTCGTGCAGCGTGCGGCCGTGGGCGGACCGGACGAACATCCGTAGCGGTCGCAGCGCCCTCGACAGCGCCCTCGGTGGCGCCCCCGCCCGGCTCGTCGTCTCGCCGCTCGGCCCGGGCTGCCGCAGCGGCCAGGAGCCCTCTCCTGCCCGGTGTGCGTCGTCCGGCTCGGGCCCGTCCGGCGCCGCGCCGCCGCGTTCCCGGTGGGTGCCGCCCGGCGTCAACAGTGGCGCCGGTCGCGCGGCCGCCGGTGGCGCCGGGCGCAGCGCTGCCCCGTCGGCGTCGCCGTCATCGTCTCCGGGGGCCGATCCGTTCGCCGCCGCGCGGATCCGGCCGGCCAGCCAGAGCGCGTCCGAGATTTCGGACCACAGCAGGTCGGTGGGAGCGGCCGGGCGGGGTACCGGCGCCACGGTGGGTTCGCCGGTGCCCGGCCGCCGGGGGCGGGAAAGACGACCGACCGGATCCGACTCCCGGGGGCGGACCGCGCGCAGGGGACCTCCCGGCGTGCTGGCGCGCCGCGCGGCCGCGCCGGCCGCCGGGCCGGACCCCGTCATGGTGCGGGGGTGAGCGGCCGCCACACCGCGCGCAGCAGGGCCTGCCAGGCCTTTCGATCACTGAGCTCGAACGCCCCGGACGTCACCAGATGCACGGCGTTGAGCAGCTGGTCGGCGGCCAGGTCACCCCGCTCCTCCCGGGCGCGCAGGAAGTCCGTGACGAGGTCGCGGGTCGTCTCGTCGGTGCCCGGCGGGAAATGCGCCGCAATCATCCGGACCAGCTTGGCCTCGTTCGGCTCGGTGATGCTCAGCCGCAGGCAACGGCGCAGGAACGGGGCGGGGAACTCTCGTTCCCCGTTACTCGTCATGATCACGATGGGGAAGGCGTGGCACTGCACGGTGCCGTCGAGCAGCGGCGCGGTCCGGCCCGCGTCGGCGGTGTGCACCACGACCTCGCGCTGGCGGTCCCGTACCCGGACCAGCTCGGGGATGACGAACCCGCCGTCCTCGAAGATGTTCAGCAGATCGTTGGGCAGGTCGATGTCGCTCTTGTCGATCTCGTCGACGAGCAGTACCCGCGGCAGCCGGTGAGGCAACAGCGCCGTGCCGAGCGGGCCGAGATGGACATAGTCGCCGATCTGGCCCTCGCCGCCGGCATCGTCCGGGCCGCCCCGGCGACCGGCGGCCGCCTGGGCCCGGCCGATGGCGTCGTACTCGTACTCGCCGTTACGTAGCGTGGTTCGGCTGGTGATCGGCCAGCGCAACGGCCGGCCCAGCTGGAGCTCGCGGGCGATCCGCAGGGCGAGGCTCGACTTGCCGGTGCCCGGCGGGCCGGTGACCAGCAGCGGGCGACGCAGGTAGATCGCCGCGTTGACCATCGACACCTCGTCCGCGTCGACCCACTGCGCCACGGTGGCGCCGAGCCTGCGGTCGAGGTCGGCGTTGTCCAGCGGGGGCGGGGGGAGGTCAGGCCCGCCGTCGAAGTCCCGCCACCGCGGCGGCGCGGGCCAGCGCCGGTCCCGCTCATCGGGGTCGAGGGGAATGCCCGTACCCTGGAAAACCCACCATCGGGTGTCACCCGGCCCGGCGGTCGCGGCGGCTACGGAAGCGTCACCTTCGTCTTCTCCGCTCATGGGCGGGCCCCCTCCGACGAGAATCCGCTAGCCTGCGGGTACGTCCGGACGTCTTCGCGGATCATCCCACAGGAGAGCCAGCTGGAATCCGGCGGGTTCATCGTCCCAGGTTTCGTCTGTCTCGTTCGCCGTTTCCGAGGCTTGGCGCGCAGGCTCGGGCGAGCTGTTCGCCGCAGCCGACGCCATCCTCACTTCAACAATACGACGCCTTTCGAGAACGCGGCGCGGAAGCGAGCGGAAATCACCCCCGGCAAGCAGGCCGCTCACCTCCTCGCGGAACAGCGGCGAGAAGCAGTCCGACCGATGCCACATCATCACGGGACAGCCGGCCCGCAGGGCGAGCTCGACCTCACGTCCGCCGTGTGTGTCCGGACCGCCGGGCGGGGCGCTGAGCACGAGGCAGACGATCTCGTCGGCCCGCAGCGCGGCGTCAAGGCGCCGGAGATCGTCGGCGCCGTGGCCGGAGCTGTGGTGCGCGCGGGGCCGGGTACCGTTCGGCCGCGGTTCCTCCACCAGCCGCCACCGGTTGGCCCACATCCGGCCCCAGTGCCGGCTGCGCAGCCGGCGCAGGCTGCGGATCATCACCGGGTACGCGAGCCCCAGCGCCACCGGGCGAAACGAGCCGCTCTCCAGCGTCCACGCCTCGACCGGCAGCCCGAACAGGTCGTCCGGCAGGATGAACTCGACGGCGAGCGTCCGCGCCCGGCCGGCGTCGTCGCGGGTGCCCCCCGCACCCCACTCCGCCTCCATGTCGACGATGAGCTGCTCCACGGTCGCCTGCAGTTCGGCCGCCGCAACCGTACGTTCCTCTCCGCGCACGGGTCGCCATGGTCCCAGGTCCCACTGCCGCCATGACGAGACCAGCAGCTCGTCCGGCCGGGCCGCCGCCGGCTCTATCTGGATCATGAGGTGGGCGGTGGGTTCCTCGTCCGCGGGCCGGTCGGCGGGCGGATCCGGATCGCGGCGCGCCGGGGGTTCGGGCAGATCCCACCGGTCGGCCGTGGCCCGGACGAGCCGTTCCACGTGGGCGCGGGCGGGCGGATCGAGCCGCGCCGCGGCGAAGCGCAGGAACACCAGCCACGGCGGCTCCACCTCGGGCGCCGCGTTGCACGGCGCGAGGTGGACGAACAGATGCCACAGGGTCTCGTGCCCGGCCGGCGGCCGGGGCAGCCGGTCGGCGGTGATCTCGTAGGCGACCCGGGCGGCGTCGGGCAGCACCCGTTCCCGCAGGCAGTCGCGCAGCATCAGCCAGTCGGCGACGGACAGCTCCCCCTCCAGCGCGGCAAGCGCGTCCAGCTCGGCGATGCAGAGTCGGACCGCCCGCGCCGTCGTCTCATCCCCGATGAGCTCCACCGCCATGGCCAGCGCCGCCAGGGCGTCGGGCAGCTTCACACACAGACGTACAAGATCGCGTAGCGCCAGCCCGGGCAGGAGATACCGGTGCGGCTGTAACCGCTCGGTGACGGCATCCTGGATGTAGTCCTGCAGCAGCCGCAGCCCGCCCTCCTCGGCGACGGCCGTGCAGGTCTCCAGCGCCCGCACCAGGTCGAGTTCGGTACGTAGGCGCAGAGTCGTGAACCGATGAGGCACCTGCCACCCGCCCCCCGGTCAGGTCGTCGTCAAGGGCGGTTCGCGGCCGGCGATCCGCAACACAAGCGTAAGACCCGGTCATTGAATGAACCTGGCAAATGAGCGCTCTGAATCGGTGCGGGTTGTCGTGGCGTGGGCGTCGTCCGGCTCGCCCGCACGCGGCGGACCTGCGCGAACACCGGGATGGTCGGGAACCATGGACGAGGGTGAGGCCGCGGGTTCAACCGGCGGTCAACGGATTTACAACCGTCGACCCGACCCGACCCGACCCGCTCTCGGCCGAGGGCGAGTCGGCGGTGCTCGGCCGGCGGTGCTCGGCCGGCGAGGATCAGCCTGTCAGCACGGCGGCGATTCTCGCCCCGGTGGGCCCGTCCAGATCCGACACCGGGATCCAGCGGTGGTCGGTGACCTCGTCGTGACGTAGGTCCACCGTGCCCGGCCCGGTGGACCGCAGGATCTGGAAAATAAACCGGAAATCGTAATGCGTGTGCTCCGGTTCGCCCTTCTCCGGATTCTCGGGAATCGAATGGACGTCGATGTCCACCGGAATATTACGCAGAGGCCGGACCGTCGACGGGAGAACGCCGGTCTCCTCGGCGAGCTCCCGCAAGGCCGCGGCCACGAGCGTGGGATCGGTGTCGTCGACGTGGCCGCCGGGGAAAAGCCAGCGGTCGAGTGTGCGGTGGCGGACCTGCAGAACTCGAAAGGTCGTGTTCACGGCGATCGCCCCGCAGGTCACGTGGCCTGGCAGGGTGGTGCGGGCGGTGACCGGCGCCGCGGTGGTCGCCAGCTCGAGCAGCGGGACCAGCCCCTCGGCCTCCGTCGGATACGTGACCAGATAGTCCCGAACCGCAGAGATCACCCGATCGTTCAATCTGTATTCCTCATTCATCGTCGGTACTCGTCGTCTGTACGGGGTCGGTGTCGTCGGCCGATGGTCTTCAAATGCCGCCGTCTCATGATGGCACGGGCCGTGGCATTCCACGGCGTGGCCGCCGGCCAGGCTGCGGTGACGCCCGGCGAACGGATCGGCACTCGGCCCCGGGCACCGCGGACGGGTGGGCGGGAGTGGTCTGATGGGCCGTCATGCTGGGGCGTCCCGCCGGTCTGCCGGATCCGGGCTGGCGGCGGCGAGGGCGCGCAGGGCGAGCTCGGCGTGCAGCGCCGCGCCGTCGGGCAGGACCGTCTCGTCGAAGCGGGCGCGGGGGCTGTGGTTGAACGGCGCGGTGTGCGGGTCCGAGTCCGCGGTGCCAGCGCCGATCGCGACGAAGGCTCCGGGCACCAGCGCCAGCACCCGGGAGAAGTCCTCCGAGCAGGCCAGGGGATGCGCCAGATCGGTATAACGGCGCTCGCCGAACGTCTCCGCGACGACGCGGGCGGCGAGTGCGGTCTCGGCGGCGTGGTTGACCGTCGCCGGCCGTTCCGGCACGAAGCCGATGTCCACCTCGACGCCGTGCCCGTCGGCGATCCCGCCGAGCAGCCGGCGCACGGCCGACTCGACCCGGTCGCCGGTGCGCGCGGAGAAGGTGCGCACGGTCGCCTCGAAGTACGCCTCGTCCGGGATGACGGTCCGCCGGGTGCCGGCCCGCAGCACCCCGACGGTCAGCACCACCGGGTCGAACACGTCGAACTGGCGGGTCACCATCGTCTGCAGGGCGAGGACCATCTCGGCGGCGGCGGTGACCGGGTCGTGGGCGCGGTGCGGCATCGAACCGTGCCCGCCCTCGCCGCGCACGGTGACGCTCAGCATCGCCGACGCCGAGGTGATCGCGCCGACCCGGCCGCAGAACTGCCCGCGGGGCAGCTCCCCGGAGAACACGTGCAGCCCGTAGGCCGCGGACACCCGGCGTCCGGAGGCGTCGAGCACGCCCTCGTCGATCATCTGCTGGGCGCCCTCCCAGCCCTCCTCCCCGGGCTGGAACATGAACACGACGTCGCCGGGCAGCCGGTCGCGGTGCGCGCTGAGCAGGTGGGCGGCGCCAACCAGCATCGCCGTGTGCAGATCGTGGCCGCAGGCGTGCATCACCCCCTCGACGGTGGAGGCGTGGTCGAGCCCGGTACGTTCCTGCACCGCCAGCGCGTCCATATCCCCGCGCAGCAGCACCGCCGGCGGACGACCGTGCCCGGCCACCATCTCGGGGGTGGGCGCGGTGCCGCGCAGGACGGCCGTCACCGAGGTCGCGCCGCGGCCGGTGGTGATCTCCAGTGGGAGCCCGGCGAGGGCGGCGAGCACCCGTTCCTGGGTACGAGGCAGGTCCAGGCCGATCTCCGGCTCCCGGTGCAGGCGGCGTCGCAGGAGCACGAGATCATCCGACATGGAGCGGGCATCGTCGAGCAGCGACATGGCTGTCCTCTCCGGAGACGGTGGCGAGCAGGTTCAACACGGATGACGTGTGAAAGTGTGCGCCAACAGCGGCTTCGGTGGTCTGGACGACTGATCGGCGGGGCTGCCCGCCCCACCCCCGGCTCGGTCGACCTCTGCCTGGTCAGCGGCGTGCCCCTCGACGAGGTACAGGCCCGGCCCGCCGAGCTCGGCGGGCCCGTCGAGCAGGGCCCGGTGGGCCGCACGGGCGCCACCGGACCGATCACCAGCTGCTACGTCCGCTACGTCCGCGACCCGGACGGCAACCTGATCGAGATCAGCACCTACGCCGACGCCGCCGCGTCACCGATTGCCACCGGCTGACGGGCCTGCTCGGGCACCATCGTGGCCGGCTCGACCGCGGTGGCGTCGGGCCCGTTCGGGACGCCCACGGCCCGCAGCAGCGCCGAGCCGACCAGGGCGACGGCGAGGTTGAGCG
The DNA here is from genome assembly GCF_025403375.1 of Frankia gtarii. Taxonomy (GTDB): domain Bacteria; phylum Actinomycetota; class Actinomycetes; order Frankiales; family Frankiaceae; genus Frankia; species Frankia gtarii. The sequence goes on along the minus strand of NZ_JAMPTM010000004.1, from coordinate 16,872 downwards.
CGAACGCCGTCACCGCGATGTATCCGGCGCGGCCGAGACCGGGCACGTTCGCCAGCGAGCCGCCGAAGTGGGCGGCCAGGGCGCTGTGCTGGGCGTAGGCCTCGGCGGTGCCGTAGCAGATGCCCACCAGCCAACCGGCTAGCAGTGCCCACCGGTGCAGCCGTGGCCGCCACAGGGCGAACACCACCGACGGGAACGTCTGCAGGATCCACACCCCGCCGAGCAGCTGCAGGTTGATGGAGTTCTGGGTGTCGAACCCGAGGACGAAGACCAGCGCACCGGCCTTGACCAGCAGCGAGGCGAGCTTCGACACGCGTGCCTCCTCGGCGGGGGTCGCACCTGGCCGCAGGTACCCGACGTAGACGGTGCGGGTGAACAGGTTCGCCGCCGCAATCGACATGATCGCGGCGGGGACCAGCGCGCCGATGGCGACCGCGGCGAACGCGACGCCGGTGAACCAGGCGGGGAACTCCCGCTCGAACAGCAGCGGCACGGCGAGGCGCGGATTCGTGGTGTGCACCCCGGCGGCGATCGCCACATATCCGAGCAACGCGAGGAAGGCCAGCAGCAGCGAGTACAGCGGCAGGACGGCGGTGTTGCGCCGGATGACCTCCCGGCTTCGGGTTGCCAGCACCCCGGTGATCGCGTGCGGGTACAGCAGCAGCGCCATCGCCGAGCCGAGGGCGAGGGTGCCGTAGGCGAGGAACTGGGTGGGCCCGGGGACGAACGCCGCCGGCGCCGGATGGCCCGCCTTCGCCGCGGCGGCGTTCGCCGCGTCGAACTTGTGCTGCGCCGCGTCGAAGACCGCGCCGAAGCCGCCGAGGCGGTGCGGGATGACGACGACAGCGACCAGGACCACCGCGTAGATGAGCAGGTCCTTGGCGAACGCGATCAGCGCCGGTGCCCGCAGCCCGGCGGTGTAGGTGCAGGCGGCGAGGACCCCGAACGCGACGATGACCGGCAGATCGCGCACGATCGGGTTGGTGCTGTTCGTCCCGACGCCCATCACTTCCAGCACCGCCTGCATGCCGACGAGCTGCAGGGCGATGTAGGGCATGGTCGCGACGACCCCGGTGACGGCGACCGCGAGGGCCAGCGGGCGCGAGCCGTACCGGCCGCGGACCAGGTCGGCCGGGGTGACGTAGCCGTGCCGGTGGGCCACCGTCCACAGTCGCGGCATGACGACGAACATCATCGGCCAGACGATCGTGGTGTAGGCGACGGCGAACCAGCCGCTGACCGCGCCCGTCGCGTACATCGCGCCGGGGACGGCGACGAACGTGTAGGCGGTGAAGATGTCGCCGCCGATGAGGAACCAGGCGGCGAACGAGCCGAACCCGCGCCCGCCCAGTCCCCACTCGTCGAGGCTGGCCAGTCGCCCCGACCCGGCGCGCCGCCAGCGGGCCGCGCCGAAGCCGAGGACGGCCACCGCGGCGAACAGCGCGGCGAACACCGCGAACTCCACTCCGTGGAAGGAGGTGTGCAACGGCTGCGCGGCCAGCGGACCGTCCCCGCCGGGGGCCGTCCCGGCGAGGGCCGACGTCCCAACGCCGGTCGGCGTCACCGACGTTCCCGATTCGGCCGGGTGGCGCCATGCTCGGCGCATACGGCCGCGCCCGCCGGGGCGGTCCGGCCGAGCAGCCAGGTGCAGGCCGCCATCGTCGCCGCGCCGATCAGCAACCACAGCAGCGTGTACCAGTAGAAGAAGGGGAATCCCCACAGCCGTGGGCTGCGCCGCGCGTAGGCGCCGACCAGCAGCAGGGCGACGACCTGCGCGGTGAGCACGACCGCGACGACACCGCGGGCGGCCACCGCTCCTACCCGCCGGCGCGACCGGCCGGACCGATGGGAGCCGGGGAACCGGCGGGATCTGGGGGACCGGCGAGGTCGATCGTCGGGTTCGGCGGGGTCACGGTCGTGCATCATCCGGCGTCACTCCTGACGTATGACTGCGCAGAGGAGTCGGATGATGACTATAGGTTGAGATCCTGGTGGGGATGGGTAGTGATCGACGCGTGGCGTGTGGCCCGGTCAGCCGGACGCCGTGCTGGCGATGACGGCGGTGCTCGCGGCGGCGGCGGCCGCCTGCTGCGCCTCCTGGATCACCTTGCGCACGATCGGGGCGACCGGGGTCTGCTCCGTCGCGTCCGCGATGCGCGTCTTGGCCTGGCGGCGGTCGGCGCGCGCGGGGGCGACGACCTCCAGCAGGCGGGAGGGCCCGGACAGGGCGAGCACGGTGGCGGTGCGCGCATCCAGCGGCCCGTCGCCGGTCGCCGCGGCCTGCATCCGCCGCACCATCTCGTCGCGAACCTCGGTGCGCAGTACGGGATGGTGGGTGATCCGCACGATGAGCACCCGGTCGCGCCGGCGGCCGACGACGCCGGCGTCGACCAGCCCGTCGACGACCCGCGCCCAGACCCCGCCGATCGCCGAGTCCAGTCGGCGGAGCTGATCGGCCGCCCGCCGCCCGCGGACCGTGCCGAGTGCGGCGTGGACGTCGGCGAGCAGCGGATGGTCCGGGCGGGCGCCGATGGGTGCGAGCCGTCGCCCGTCCTCCTCGACCAGCCCCGCGAGCCCCAGCTCGGCCACGAGCGCGCCGCACAGCGCCACCCCCAGCGGCTCGCGGGACGAGTTCACCGGAGTCCCGGCATCCGGGTCGAGCGCGAGCAGCAGCAGGTCCTCGGCGAGCAGCACAGCCGTCGTCCCCCTCCGGATCGGCGTGCCGGGACTGCGGTCCCGGCTCCAGCAGTGATGATCATGCCCCTGTCTCCGGGAGCGCAACCCTCCGTCGCCGGCCCGACAGCCGAATCGCTGTGATCGACAACACGGCCGGGCGTGTAACGGGCGAAGCAACACCCACCTGGCGAGACCCCCGATAGAACATAAGCGGCAATCAAGACAAATCAAACATCCAGTGAGAGCCTGGCCATGCTGGCGACCTGCGCCCGGTTGGCCTGATCGGCGCGGGCGGTCAGAGCCAGCCGGCGTCCTCGGCGGCGCGCAGGGCCTCCATCCGGTTGCGGGTGCCCGTCTTCGCAATCACGGATGACAGGTAGTTGCGCACGGTGCCCTCGGAGAGGAACAGCCGACCGGCAATGTCGGCGACGGTCGCGCCGTCGCGGGCGGCGACGAGGACGTCGCGTTCCCGGCCGGTCAGCGGGCTTGCTCCGCCAGCGAGGGTGGCGGCGGCGAGGGTGGGGTCGACGACCCGTTCCCCGCGGGCGACCCGCCGGATGGCGGCGGCGAGGGCCTCGGCGGGAGCGTCCTTGACGACGAAGCCGAGCGCGCCGGCCTCCATCGCCCGGCGCAGGTAGCCGGTGCGGCCGAAGGTGGTCACGATCAGGACCTGGGTCGACGGCGCGGTGGCGCGCACCGCCGCGGCGGCGGCCAGGCCGTCGATACCGGGCATCTCCACGTCCATCAGCACGACGTCCGGGTGCAGCGCGCCGACCTGGGACACGACCTCGTCGCCGCGGCCGACCTGGCCGACGACCTCGATGTCGTCCTCCAGGGAGAGCAGCGCGGCGAGCGCGCCTCGGACGAGATGCTGGTCGTCGGCGAGCAGGACCCTGATCATCTCGGTGTCCCTGCTGGGCCCGTCCGCGCCCCGTCCAGGCCGGCGACCGGCAGCAGGGCCCCGGCCGCCGCTGGGTCCGCGGGGCCGTGGGTCGCCTGGGTGACCTCGCGGTGTGGGGGAACCGCGGCGGCCGGCGGCGCGACGACGACGCGCAGCCTGAAGCCGGGCGACGGGCCGGTCGTGGACGCGGCACCGGTCTCGGTCCGCCCGCCCGCCGCCGCGACCCGCTCGGAGAGCCCCGCCAGGCCCGCGCCCCCGCCTGGGCCGGCGGCGGCGCGGCCCGCGGCGTCGGCGGGGCCGGTGCCGTCGTCGACCACCTCGATGCTGCGGCCGTCGACGGTGACGCGCAGGTGGTGCGCGCCGCTGTGTCGCACGGAGTTGGTCACGCCCTCGCGGACCACCCAGCCGAACAACTCCCGAAGGGAGCCTGGCACCTCGTCGACGGAGGCGGGCAGCTCGGCACTGATCCCCGCCGCGGCGAGCACCTGGCGCGCCGCGGCGAGCTCGGTGACCAGACTGACCTCCCGGTAACCGGCGACGGTGGCCCGCACGTCGGCCAGGCTCTGGCGGCCGAGGGCGGCGACCTCGGCCATCTCGGTGGCGGCGCGGGCCGGGTCGCGCCCGGCCAGCTTCGAGGCGAGCTCGGCCTTCACCGTGATCGTGGTCAGCGCGTGGCCGAGCAGATCGTGCAGGTCGCGGGCGATGCGCAGCCGTTCCTGCTCCTTGGCGAGCCGTTCGATCTCCCGGTGGGCACGGGACAGCTCCACCTGGTTACGCGCACCGGCGCGGATCCCGAACATGGTCAACGCGACGAACAGCACCGGCCCGGACAGCGACCACTGCTCGCCGTGCGTCTGCCACCAGCCGATGCGTTCGGGCAGCCAGGTGTCCACGGCGGCGATCGCGAGGATCAGCGGGAGGGAGACGGCCGGGCGAAGCAGCAGGACCAGCGCCACGCCCAGGTAGATCGTCATGACCAGGCCGCCGCCGCCGACGACCGGCAGGTACGCGGCGATGCAGGCCGCCATCGCGACCAGCACCGGCACCCGCAACTCGCGCCGGCCGCGGAAGGCGATCAGCGGAACGCCCCACAGGTAGAGCAGGCTGAACGCGGCGAGCACGGCGAAGCCGAACACGACGACGCCGTCGCCGTCATGCAGGGCGAACATGTCCGAGACGGCGTAGCCGAGGTAGATCAGGAACACGCCGGCGATCCGACGCCACCGCCAGGGGTCCATGCCAACCCGGCTTGGCGCACCTGGCAGCACCGGCTGCGGCAGCGCCGGCTGCAACAGCCAGCGGCGCAGCGCCCCCGCCGTGGACGTCCCGCCCGCGCCCGCGTCGGCCATCCGCTCGGCCATCGTCAATGCCTCCCCGTCCGGTCTGCCCGCCCGCGGTGCGCCGGGCGCACCGTCAAGTGCGGAGCTGGTCGCGCAGGTAGGCACGGCCGGCGACGGCGCCGAGGATCACTGTCCACACCGCCAGGGTGGCCAGGCCGCGCCCGCCGACCCAGCCGCCGGCGAGTACCGCCCGGCCGGCCTGGGCCGACCAGTACATGGGCAGCAGCTTCACGATATCGGCGAGCCAGCCCGGGAAGTTCTCCACCGGCACCCAGATCCCGCCGGCCAGGGCCAGCAGGCTGAACACTCCGCCGGTGATCGCCTGCATGTTCTCCGGGCGCACCAGGTAGCCGAGCCAGATCGCGAACGCCGCGAGCGGCACCAGGCCGAGCAGGATCGACGCGCCCGCGCCGAGGTACGTCCCGGCCGACAGGCGGACACCGCGCATCGCGTCGCCGGCCGCGAACACGGCGACGATCGGCAGCACGGCCAGGGTGAAACCGGTGGTCACCTTGCCCAGCACGTACTGCGGGCCGGTCAGGGCGGTCAGCCGAAGCTGCCGGTTCCAGCCGATGGAGCGTTCGGTCGCGATCCGCCCGGCGGTGCCGAGGACGGCGTTCATCGCCCCGAACGACGCCATGCTGATCATGATGTAGGGGGCGACGGTGAGGTCACCCAGCCGGTCGTCGGCGCCCGAGGAGCTGAACGCGCCGAACAGGATGATCGGCAGGACGAGACTGAAGATCAGCAGGCGGGTGTTGCGCCAGACCCGGCTGACCTCGGACCGGACGTAGCGCAGGTACGTGACCGCCGCGCCGGTGATCGGGACGGCGGTGATCGAGGCATCGGCGGTGGACACGGCGGCGGTGCCGGCCGTGCCGGCCGCGGGGCTGGTGGTCATGTCGAGGTCTCCTCGCGGCCCGTGGTGGCGGCTGCGTCGTCGCTGGTCAGGGCGACGAAGGCGTCCTCCAGGCCGGCGCCGACGACCTCGATGTCCTCGGCCGCCGGGTGGGCGGCGAGCAGGGCACGCAGGGCCGCGTCGCTGTCGGGGCAGGTCAGGGTGATCGACTCGCCGCGGCCCTCGACTCGTGCCACGCCCGGCAGCCGGCCGAGCCCGGCGAGCCCGGCGTCGTCGAGCCCACGCAGCGTGGCCCGGATCGTCCGGCCGCCGACGAGGGCCTTGATCTCGGTGGTCGGGCCGTCGGCGATGACGCGGCCGCGGCGCAGCAGGACGATCCGGTCGGCGAAGGCGTCGGCCTCCTCGAGGTAATGGGTGGCGAACAGGACGGTGCGTCCGCCGGCCACCCAGGCCCGCATCGCCGCCCAGAACGCCCGGCGGCTCTCCACGTCCATCGCGGCCGTCGGCTCGTCGAGGACGATCAGGTCCGGGTCGGGGAGCAGGGCCAGGGCGAAGCGGACCCGCTGGCGCTGGCCGCCGGAGAGCCGGTCGGTGCGGGCGTCGGCGAGATCACCGACGCCGGCGCGGGCCAGCACCTCGGCGGTCGGCAGCGCGCGGGGGTACAGCGCGCGCACCGCCGTCAGCATCTTCCCCACGGTGATCTCGGGCAGCAGCCCGCCGTTCTGCAGCATCGCGCCGACCAGCCCGGCGGTGCACGCCTGCCGCGGGGCGCGGCCGAACAGCCGGACCGCGCCGGAGTCGGGGCGGGTCAGGCCGAGCAGCATGTCGATGGTCGTCGACTTGCCGGCGCCGTTCGGTCCGAGCAGGGCGACCACCTCGCCGGGCGCGATCGCCAGATCAACGCCGTCGACGGCCTGCACGCCGCCGTACCGCTTGCGGACGCCGACCAGGTGCACGCTGTGGGGCGGCGCCGGGTCGGGTTCGGCGCCGGCCCGGACCGTGGCGCGGGACGCCGATCCGGGCGGCGATGGGGTTCTCGTCATAGGACGAGGGTCCCGGTTCGCGGCCGGCCGCCCCAGTCATGTCCGTCACCGGCCCGTCATGACAACTGTCATGGTCGCGCGCCGAGGACCCGGCCGGGCCGCCGGCGTCGACCAGCCGTGTTCCGAATGTGGCCAGTAGCGGAAGCGGGCGACGAAGAATGCCGTCGAGCCGAAGGTCGGATTGAGGAAACCGGCCGACACGTGGGTGATGACCAGCCCTGTCGATGCTGGGCGTGCATCGCTCCGAGAGTATTTCCGCGATGGTGTGAGGGGCCATCCGCACTCTCTTTCGCTGATGGTGCGCCCGCCCGCGCGGCGGCTGTCGTCGGGCTGGGCTCGACGGACCGCGGAGGTGCCGCAGATTGGCATGGGCATGTGGGAGGCGGCGCGTCATACCTGGTCACATTTATCACCAGGTTCGCTATGTCGAGGGTCGTCGGACTGGCTGCGGCCGGATCGAGAAGGGGCGGGTGGCCGGCCGAGTCCGCCACAGGTCCTCAGGCTCCAGGAAGTGCGAGTCTCCCGAGTTGGCCCAGATCTTGTCCATGATGTGTCGACTCCTGTTCGTGCATGCCATCCGAGGGGTGTGGGTCCGCTGTCGGGCTCATCCCGCCCGCAGCGGGGCGAGCAGCGCCGGGATGTCCTCCAGCGCACGAAGCGTGTCGTTGAGGTGGGTGCAGGTCGAGGTGCCGGTGAAGGCCCGGCGCACGTGCGGGCGCAGGCCCGCCAGCGGCATCCCGGCGAGCCGGGTGGCGCTGGCCGCGGCGGCCGGGCACTCGACGAACGGCAGCGCGCGGGGCGTCGCCTCGCAGCTCAGGAACGTCGACGTGGTTGTGTCGACCTCGGCGGTCACGGTGTATTCGTGGATGACGGTCTCCACGCCCTCGGGCAGGACGTAGGAGTCCCGGAACAGCGCGTCCACGTGGGCGAGCGCGCCACGGTCGTGGAGGCGGACGTCGACGCGGCGGGCCCGGCGCATCCCGCGCGGCGGCAGCGGCGGGATGTCGTGCCAGGCCAGTGGGTCACCGGGCCGGGCCAGGGACGGGGCGACCGGACCGGTCACCACCGGCGAGCGGCCGAACGCCTCGACCTCATTCATGATCGTCCCGCCGGTGGCGAACCCCGCGCACAGGTCCGTCACGTACCGGTAGTCGCCCTGGCGCATCGGCGGGGTCCGCGGGACGTCGCTCCCCGGCGCCTGCGGCCCGTCCCGCGCATCCTGTGCGGCGGCACTGTAGGCATGGCCGGAGACGAGCGAGGCGCCGGGCAGATCGTCGAGTAACAGGTGGAGCAGATCGTTCTCGGCGATCAGGGTCGGGTCGAGCGCGTCGAGCCGGGCCCGGAAGCCCGAGGCGACCGAATGCCCGACCAGCCCGGCCAACGCCGGCCGTGCCGGCCCGCTGGTGATCTCGCGCAGCTCGCGCCCCGCCGCGAAGTCCACCCGCGCGAACATCGTCGCCTCGCCCAGCACCCGGATGTTCCGCCGGTCGTCGCCGGGGCCGAAGGTACGCAGGTCACGGCCGTGCCCGACGAGATGCATCGGGCGGTCGAACCCGTCGGGGCGCAGCATGTCGATCGTGGTGGTCCGGCGCACCGAGCCGGCCGTGCGGGCGGGTGTGCCGCCGGTCGGCTCGTGGATGCCGTGCCGCGGATGCAGGATCCGCACGGGAATCGTCGTCATCCCCGACTCACCTCGTTCCGTCAGTGTGTTCACGCGCCATCGCAAGTGAAAACGGCTTTTTCGCCAACAGTGTTCCCGTCGACGCGGGATGTCAACGGGTCGCGCCGCGGCTCCCCGGACCATGCCCGGGGCCGGCGAGGATCAGGCGGCGGTGGCGAGGATCAGGCGGCGGGGGTGCCGCCGGACGCGCCGAGGGCGCGGAAGACGAAGTCGGTGACCCGGTCCGCCGTCTCGGCGGTGCTGGCGGTGCTGTCGGCTGGCGGGCACAGGAGCTGGCGGTCCAGGGTGCGGCCGAGAACCGCCTGGATCTGCTCGGCATCGGCCCGCGGGTCCGCCCAGGGGAAGGAGCCATCCTCGACGCCTCGGCGCAGGATTGCCGCGAGGGCCTCTTCCTGCGTGCTCTGGAACCGCTCCCGTTCCGCGGCGAAACCGCGGGCCCGGCGGGTCTCCTCGGAGCTCAGGATCAGCGCGCGGCGGCGGCGGGGCTGCGCCGACATCAGGTGCAGCACGCCGTCGATCCAGCGGCGCAACGCCTCGCGGGCGGTCGCGGCCGCGGTGATCGACGAGGCCAGCTCGTCGGTGACGCGCTCGCAGTCGCGGCGGAACAGCGCCAGCAGCAGGCTGTCCTTGGACGCGAAGTGGCGGTAGAAGGCGCGGGTCGACAGGCCGGCGGCGTGCAGGATGTCGGTGATCGACACGGAGACGCCCTCGCTCGCGAGCAGGCACCGGTAGGCGGCGTCCATGATCAGTTCTCGCTCGTCGTCCTGGTCGTCCGGGACCGCCACGGTGCCACCTCCTCGCCCTCGTCACGTCCCGCCGCAGCGCCGGAAGTGCCTTGACGATCACCCTACCGGCGTCGGGCCGTCCGCCCGAGCTCGACCCCACCTCCCGGCCCGGGGGCCGCCGCGCGGATCAGGCGGCCATTTGCCAGGGTGGACGGATGGACCTGCGCATCTTCATCGAGCCTCAGCAAGGCGCCTCCTACGAGCGGCAGCTCGCCGTGGCGAAGGCCGCCGAGGACGCCGGCTTCGACGGATTCTTCCGTTCCGACCACTACCTGCGGATGGGGCCGGGTGATCCGTCGCCGGGCCCCTCGGACTCCTGGGTGACGCTGGCGGCCCTGGCCCGCGAGACCTCGCGGATCCGGCTGGGCACCCTCGTCACCTCCGCGACCTTCCGGTTGCCCGGACCGCTGGCCATCGCCGTCGCGCAGGTGGACGCGATGAGCGGCGGCCGCGTGGAACTGGGCCTCGGCGCCGGGTGGTTCGAGGCGGAACACACCGCCTACGGCCTCCCGTTTCCCTCGGTCGAGGAGCGGTTCGACCGGCTGACCGAGCAGCTCGCGATCATCACCGGGCTGTGGGGAACCCCACCCGGCGAGACCTTCTCCCACGACGGCCGGTACTACCAGCTCGCCGACAGCCCGGCGCTGCCGAAGCCGACGCAGCGGCCCCGGCCGCCGATCATCATCGGGGGAGGCGGGCCGCGGCGTACCCCGCAGCTCGCCGTCACCTACGCGGCCGAGTTCAACGCCGCCTTCGCCCCCGCCGAGGTGGTCGGGCGGCGGTTCGCCCGGGTCCGGGAGGTGGCCGCGGCGGCCGGGCGTGATCCGGCGGACCTGGTCTACTCCACGGCGAACGTCGTCGTCTGCGCGAAGTCGGACGCGGACCTCGCCCGGCGGGCCGAGCGCATCGGCCGCGGGGTCGACGAGCTGCGTGCCAACGGCTTCACCGGCACCCCCGAGGAGATCCTGGCCAAGCTCGCGACCTTCGGCCCCGACGGCGCCGGGGCCAGCCGGATCTACCTACAGGTCCTCGACCTGGCGGACCTCGACCACCTCGACCTGATCGCCGCCGAGGTGCTCCCGCACGTCTGAGCGGGCCGGGGCGGCGGCCACCGGGCATCGACACGTCGGCATCGCGGCACGTCGGCATCGCGGCACGTCGGCATCGCGGCACGTCGGCACGTCGGGAGAGCATGAAGCACGGAGCTTCAGGCTCTCCTGGCGAGCTGGAGGCTCTCGACGGCCGTCTCGGCCGCCGCCGGCTCGGCGAGCAGCCGCCCCAACGCCACCGCGACCCGCTCCGAGATGATCGTGGCCAGGCCGTGGCGGGACCAGACCGCGAGCGGCAGCGGCGCGGGTTTCGGCAGGTCGTCGCGTGCCGCGAGCCCTTCGGGCGTCTGCCCCATGGTGGCCATCAACGCGACCCCCAGGCCGGCGCCCACGGCCGCCTGGACGCCGGCGAGCTGGATCGCCTCCGCGCCGATCACCGCGGGGATCGCCTGCGAGGACAATGCCTCCAGCGCGCAGGTGCGCAGCGCGCAGGGATGGTCGAAGGCAACCACGGGCACCGGCTGCGCCGCCGCAGGCCGCCGCCACATGGGGGAGGAATACCAGGTCAGCTCCAGCTCACCGACCGGCGTCGCGCGCAGGTCGTTGGGCGGGCCGAGTAGCAACGCCAGATCGATCCGCCCCGCGTCCAGGCCCTCGCGCAGGGTGGTGCCGCGGTCGATGCGGAAGCGGATGCGATAGCCGGGCAGGGACTGCTCCAGCGCCGTGGCGAGGAAGGGCAGCAGCTGCGCCGCGGCATGCTCCGTCGAGCCGATCACGACCGTCTGCTCGGTCTCCATGTCGAAACCGTGCAGGGTCTCGTCGTGGATGGCCAGGATCCGCCGGGCCTGGCGGAGCAGGTGCTCGCCGTCGGGGGTCAGCCGGGAGCCGCGTCCCTGGCGTTCGATCAGCGCGCGTTCGGTGGCGGACTCCAGCCGGCGCACGTGCTGGCTCACCGCAGCCTGGCTCAGGTGCAGCGACGTCGCGGCCCGCTGGAAACCGCCACACTCCGCGACAGCGACGAAGCTGCGCAGCGGGGCGATGTCCAGTGTTCGTCGCATGTCGGTCAGGGTACTGGACATTCATAACCGAACGCGATTGATCGCCATAACGAAGCGTCGTTGGACATCTTGACGCCGGACCAGCATGCTCATCGACATGACCCAGCTGACGGCCGTGTTGCTCACGTGTTGCCGTTGGCTCGATCTTGCCCGTGGCCAGGCATCGCTCTGTCGCTGACCTGACCGGTCGCTGCGCAGCCGCAGCCAAAGCCGTCGCTCGTCGCGACGCGACGTAGGTATCTCTCTCCCTTTTCCGCGTGCTTCAGCGCGCCCATTACGTCGTAACCGGAGCCGTCACCGGAGCCGGATTCGTCCCGATGGACGCCGCTGTCGTCATGCGCGTCCCGTCCCCAGCTCGGGAAGGTTCCACCATGTCTGTTCGCACGCTCAAACTGGGCGCCGTCCTCATCGGCGTCGGCGGTCCGGGGCAGCACAACACGTGGCTGAGCCCCGAGATCCCGGGCGATGCCAGCGTGGACGTCCGCTGGTACATCGCCCGCGCCCAGGAGGCGGAGGCCGCGAGGTTCGATCACGTCTTCATCGTCGACAGCCAGTTCATCACCGCGGACTCCCCGAACCATTACCTCAGTCGGCTCGAGCCGTTGACGCTGCTCTCCGCGATCGCCGTTCACACCCACCACATCGGCCTGGTCGGGACGATCACGACGTCCTACAACGAGCCCTTCAACGTCGCCCGCCGCCTCGCCTCCCTCGACCACATCAGCGGCGGCCGGGCCGGCTGGAACGTCGTCACCAGTGGTGACTCCGGAACGGCGGGCAACTACAGCCGCGACGAGCACTACGACTATCCGACCCGCTACGGGCGCGCGTTTGAACATGTGGGGGTGGCGCAGGCGCTCTGGGACTCCTACGAGGCGGACGCCTTCCCCCGCGACAAGCAGCGCGGCCAGTTCTTCGATCGCAGCCGTCAGCATGCGCTCAATCACAAAGGTGAATTTTTCTCCGTGGTCGGACCACTGAACCTGGAGCGCACTCCCCAGGGGCAGCCGGTCATCTTTCAGGCAGGCGACTCAGAGGAAGGGCGCGACCTCGGCGCGGGCATCGCCGACGCAATCTTCACCCACTCGCAGACGCTTGAGCAGGCGCAGGCGTTCCGCACCGAGCTGCGGGCCCGCGCGGCGGCCAAGGGCCGCGACCCGGAAAACCTGCTCATCGTCCCCGGGATTTTCCCGATCATCGCCGACACTGATGAGCAGGCCCGCGCCAAGGAGGATGCGATCGTCGGTGAGGGCAGCTTCGAGCGGGCCCTGGCCGAGCTCGGTCGGCCCTTCGGCTGGCACGACTTCTCGCAGTACGAGTTGGATGCGCCGTTCCCCGAGGTGGGGGAGATCGCCGAGCGCAGCTTCCGCACCCATGCGGACGCCATCACCACGCTGGCGCGGGAGAACAATCTCACGCTGCGCCAGGTGGTCGAGCACCAGTTGCAGGCCCGCCGCTCGCCCTTCGTCGGATCGCCCCTGACCGTCGCGAACGAGATTCAGCGCTGGTTCGAAGGCGGTGGCTTCGACGGCATCAACATCACCGTGAACGTGCCGAGCGAGTTCGCGCGCTTCACCGATCAGGTGCTGCCGATCCTGCGCGAACGAGGCGTCGTCCGCGCCGAATACGAGTCGACCACGCTGCGCGGCAACCTCGGCCTGCCGATCCCCGAGAACCGGTACACGGCGGCCCGACGCCGCGAGGAGCAGTCCGCCGGCGAGGAGCAGTCCGCCGGCGAGGAGCAGTCCGCCGGCGAGGCGGTGGCCGACAGCGCGGCCCCGGTGCTCGTCCCCTGAACCACGCAACATTCCCGTCGAGATCCGAACAGAGAAAGAAGCCAATGACCTCCGCGCAACATCTGCCGTCCGCCCGCCGCACGAGACGCGGCGCCGTCCTCGGGGCCCTGGTGGCCCTCGCGGCCCTCGTCCTCAGCGCCTGCGGCTCCGGTTCCGGCGCCGGAACCGCGGCCGCCGCCGGCGGCGGAGGCGGCGGCGGCAAATCGACCACCCTCAAATGGGCCTCCTCCTTCTTCCCGACGCACTGGGATCCGGTGGTCGGGGGTAGCGGTGCCCAGTTCCGCATCCTCGCCCTGCCCTACGCGGCACTGACGAAGACGGACGCGAAGGGCGACGCCGTCCCGGATCTGGCGCAGAGCTGGGCCTACAACGGGGCCGGCGACGAGATCACGTTCCATCTGCGGCCGAACCTGACGTTCAGCGACGGCACACCGGTCAACGCCGCGGCGGTCAAGAACGCCATCGACCGGGCCAAGACGCAGAAGAACTCGGCGCTGTTCGGTGACCTCACCTCGATCAAGTCGGTCACGACCGGCGGCGACCTGGACGTGGTCGTCCACCTCACGCAGGTCGATCACCAGATCCCGCTGCTGCTCGGTGAGCGCGTGCTGCAGATCGCGAGTCCCAAGGCCGCGGCGGACCCGGCGAAGCTTGACCAGAACCCGGTCGGCGCCGGACCGTTCATCGTCACGCAGTTGATTCCGGGCACGAAGGTCGTGCTCAAGAAGAACCCGAACTACTGGGACGCCAAGAACATCCACATCGACAACGTGCAGCTGGTCTCGGCGCCCGACAAGGCGACGGTCGTCTCCGGTCTGCAGACGGGCGTCTACAACTTCGCCGATCTCGCCCCGAGCCAGGCGAAGGCCGCCAAGGCGGCCGGTCTCGACGTCTTCGTGCAGCCGGGTTTCAATGCCTCGAACATCAGCCTGAACATCAACAAGGCGCCGTTCAACAACCCCAAGGTTGTCGACGCCGTCCGCTCCGCCGTCAACCGGCAGGAGTTCGTCGACAAACTCACCTTCGGGTACGGGAAGACGACAAACCAGCCTTTCCCGTCAGGTTACGTCGCCTACGACCCCAAGTCGGCGAACCTCTACCCGTACGACCCGGCGAAGGCGAAGCAGCTGCTCGAACAGGCCGGCTACAAGCCGGGCCAGATCAAGCTGGACCTGGTCATCATGGGGGAGGATCCGGCGGCGGAGATCGTGCAGTCGCAGCTGGCCGCGGTCGGAATCACCGTCACGATCAAGGTCAACAAGAACTGGGCGACGCCCTTCTTCGCCAAGGATCTGACGCTCTCGCTGTACGGCACGACCGGGCGTGACTCGGCGGTCCAGACGCTCACGGCGCACTTCGGCCCGGACGGCCCGCTGAACCTCAGCTCGCCGTACGAGCCCGACGGCTTCGAGGCCGCGATCGCCAAGGTCCGCCAGACGCCGCTGGACGCGCCGGACTACCCGCAGATCCTGCAGGCGGCCACCCGTGTGGGCCTGCAGAGCAAGGCGCTCGTCTTCACCTACTCCGCGCCGAACCTGTTCGTGAAGAACAAGGCGATCTCCGCCCTGCCGGCGAATCCGGCCCACATCGACTGGACCGGCGTGACCATCGGCGACTGATCCCGCCGACCCGACCGCATCTCCGCCAACCTGCAGCTCCGCCAACCTGCATTTCCGCCAGCCCACGTCCGTACAGGCCCTAAGACGTCCGTACAGGCCCTAAGAGAGGAGGCAATCCATGGCGGTGAGCACGGCTGACCGCGCGGTCGTTGCCGACCCGGGGGTAACGCTCGCCGCCGCCAGGGCGCGCCGCGCCGCCGGCCGCATCCTGGTCACACTTGCCCGTTCGGTCGCGATCTTCGTCCCGGTCTTCCTGGTGGCGACCTTCCTGACTTTCGCGCTGCGGGCGCTCAGCGGTCTGAGCCCCGCGGCCATGCAGCTGGGCGAGAGCGCCACCCCGGACGCGGTCGCCCGCATCGAGCAGCAGTGGGGTCTGGACCGCCCGTTCCTCGCCCAGTACTGGACCTGGTTCACCGACATGCTGCACGGCCAGCTCGGCGCGAGCTGGGCCAACGGCACATCCATCACCGAGCTGATCGGCAACGGCCTGACCGTCAGCCTGTCGGTGGTGGTGCTGGCACTGATCATCGGCGTGCTCTTCGGCTTCGGGCTCGGCACGCTGGCGGCGGTGCGCCGCACCACCTGGATCGACCGGGCGATCACGGGCTTCATGACGGTCTTCTCGGTGATGCCGCCCTTCGTGGTCGGCATCGTTCTGGTGACGGTCTTCGCCGTCGGGCTCGGCTGGCTGCCGGCGGCGGGCTACGTGCCGGCGAGTGCGGGGACGTGGCCGTGGCTGGCGCACATCCTGCTGCCCGCGCTGGCGCTCAGCCTCGACCCGATGGCCGACGTCGCCCGCCAGCTGCGCTCCGGCCTCATCGCCTCCTACCAGGAGAACTACGTGACCGGCGCGATCGTGCGGGGGCTCAGTCCGCGGCGGATCTTCTTCCGGCACGTGCTGCGCAACGGTGTGGGACCGGCCCTGAGCGTGCTCGGATGGCGGTTCCCCACGCTCATCGGCGGCTCGGTGGTCACCGAGTGGATCTTCGGGTTGCAGGGCTTCGGCCGGTTCGCCAACGACTCCGCGCAGGCCGGCGACGTGCCGGCGGTCCAGGGCGTGCTCGTCGTCTCGATCGTGCTGGTCGTCACCTTCAACCTGATCGTCAACGTCGTCCTGGGCCGGGTCACCCCGGCCTCGCAGCGGGGGGTGTGACATGGTCCGCCGCCTCCTGGCGCTGCCGACCGGCCGGCTCGCCGCCGGCATCCTGTCCATGATTGTTCTGTTGGCGATCCTCGGCCCGACCCTGGCTCCGCACAACCCGCTGGGGACGAGTGCGCAGACCCTGGCCGGCCCCTCCTGGGAGCACTGGCTCGGGACGGACTACCTCGGCCGGGACGTCTTCAGCCGGCTGCTCGCCGGGTCGCGCACCAGCGTGCTCGGCTCGGTCGAGGTCGCGCTGATAGCGCTGGTCGTCGGCGTCGCCCCCGGCATCCTGTCGGTGTACCTCGGCCGCGTGTTCGAGTGGTTCACGCTGCGGATCGCCGACACGCTCATCGCGCTGCCGTTCCTCATCTACGCCGTGGCCGTCACCGCGCTTCTCGGCAACGGGATCCCGCAGGCGATGCTCACCGTCGGCGTGCTCGTCTCGCCGCTGTTCTACCGGGTCACGCGGGCGGCGACGCTGGCGGTCGCCCGGTCGCAGTACGTCGAGGCGGCGCTGATCTCCGGGGCGTCCGTCGGCCGGATCGCGCGGCGGCACGTGTGGGGAAAGGTGCTGCCGCCCGTCGCGGTGTCACTGGCCCAGACCATCGGCATCGGCTTCGTCGTCGTCTCCAGCCTGAGCTTTCTCGGCATCGGCGTGCAGCCGCCGGCGCCGACCTGGGGTGGCCTGCTCGCCTCCGACCTCGGCTACCTGTCGTACCAGCCGTGGGCTCCGGTCGTTCCCGCCGTCCTGATCATGGCGACGGTGTGGGGCAGCAACCTGCTGGCCGACGCGATCCGCGATGTGTCCGGCGAGGCGGGGCGCGCGCTGCTGAACAGCCGCCGGGCCCGCGCCCGTCGCCCCGCCCAGCCCGAACCGATCCCCGCCGGAGGTGCCGCCCGATGACGACCACCCGTCCCGAT
>NZ_JAMPTM010000049.1 GCF_025403375.1 Frankia gtarii | reverse complement strand
CAGGGGCGATGGGCCGGACGGCCGGGGCCGCCGCCTCCGGCGCGGTGGGCGGGGCCGACAACCGGAACCAGCGTGGTGCGCCCATCGGTGTCCCCTGGGGGGCGGTGGTGGCCGACGTCCTCGGCGTTGTCGGCGCGCAGACGCTGTTCGTCGTACTCGTCGCGCTTGTCGTGCGTTCCGGGCCGGCCCGGCCGACCCTGCTGTCCGCGGCGCTGGGTACGATCGCACTCGGTCTGCCCGCTGCGCTGCTTGGCACCCTCGCCGGCCGGCACCGGCTGCGGACCGCCTGGCGAACGCTGCCCGCGATGCTGCGGAGTTCGACGCTATGCGGGGCGGGTGCGTTCGCATCGCTTATCGCCATCGCCGCCTTCGGTGTCGCCCTGGTGCTTGCCGCCACGTTGCCCGAGGTGGCCGGGGCGGAGCGGTCGCTCGACGTCGGGGTGCTCGGCGGGATCGGGCTCGCGGCCACGCAGCTTGCGCTGCTCCCCAACCTGATGCTGTGGGGCCTGGCCTACGCCCTCGGCCCCGGTTTCCGGACCGGACCCGGGCTGGTCCGGGTCGACATGGTCCATCCCGCGGACCTGCCCGACCTGCCGGTGCTGGCTGCGCTGCCCCCGAATGCGCTGCCGCGGCCCGGCTGGCTCGTCCTCGCCCTGGTGCCGATTGTCGCGGGCATCGTGCTGGTGGCGATGGTCAACCGGGCTACCGCCGGGAGCCGGTCGCGGGACCGGCTCGCGACCGTGCTGGGCGCGGGTGTGACGTGCGGTCTGCTCACCGGGCTGGCGATCCAGGCGTCGATCGGGCGGGTCGGCGGGGTCGACAGCCACTACGGGCCGACCGCCGGCTGGGTGTGCGGGCTGCTCGCCGGGGGCGAGGTCGCCGCCGTCGGCCTGCTGCTGCTCGGCGGTATCGATCTCGCGGCCCGGCGCGCCGAGCGGCCGTTCCTGGCCGAGGACGCGGAACCGTCGTTTTGGCGACGGCGGATGCCGCTGCCCGGCTCCGGTCTCTCGGCGCGACCGTCACGGCGCCCCCAATAAGCCGCAGCGGTCGCTCCGGCCGGTCTGATCGCCGCCGGAAAATGTCCGTGGCGTGGGTTAGGGTGCCGGCATTGGATCATCCTTACGGAGGTCGTCGTGCCGGTCGCGGTCGCCCACATTCGAGTCGAGGCCAGGCACCTGCGGGCACTCGGCTGGTCCTACCGTCGCATCGCCCGAAAGCTCCAGGCTCGGCATCGGCTCGCGGCGTTGGTGGCGTTCCGTCTCGCCCACGGCTGGACGCAGGAGGAGGCGGCGCACCGATGGAACGAGCGATGGCCGGGGCGGGGGCCGGCCAAGACCGGTAAGACCTGGTCATACTGGGAGAGCTGGCCGGGCAAGGGCGGCCGGGCACCCTCGGCCACGGTGCTGTCCCGGCTGGCTGAGCTGTACCTGTGTCGGCCCGGCGATCTGCTCGACGGGCCCGACTTCGGCGAGCTCGATGCGGGTTCGGACGGGCCGGGCGACCGGCTCGCCGCGGACTGCTCGTGCGCGGCGGGCGCGGGTGGTGACGACGACCGTCTGGCGGAGCTGCTCTGCATGGCCGCGCCGCTCATCTCCACCGCGGGGGGTGACGTCCCGTCCGCCACGGCCATCGAGGCCCGGCTGGCCGAGTTCGTCACCGGGTGGGTCCGGGCAGCGTGAGCGGGGCGGCAAGGTGCCCGTTGGGCTGTCCCGCGCGGCGACGGTGGTCCAGTCAGTACAGTCGGATGGGTCGTTCTTCGCTGGTCGGGACGCAAGCGTCGCGCGGTGGCGGTGGCGGGCAGCGTGCGGCGGCGGCCGTCATGCTGGCGCCCGCGGGCTCGCCGGTGGTCTGGTCGCTCGGGGGGCGTCCGGCCCGGGTCCGTCTGGTCGTCCAATTCTGGTTACGGAGTGTGTTGTGTCTGCTCGCCTCGTCGTACTCGCCTCGGGCGCGGGAACCACCCTGCAGGCGATTCTCGACGCGACCGCGGATCCCGAGTTCGGCGCGACCGTCGTGGCAGTCGGCACCGATCGCCACGACACCGGGGCGGAGCGACGAGCCCGGGCCAGCGGCATCGATGTGTTCACCGTCCGGCTCGAGGATCATCCTGACCGGGAGGCATTCAACGTGGCGACCGCCGAGCGGATCGCCGGCTTCGAGCCCGATCTGCTCCTCCTGGCGGGTTACATGAAGATCCTCGGCCGACGGGTCATCGGCCGATTTCGGACGGTCAACACCCATCCCTCGTTGTTGCCAGCCTTCCCGGGTGCCGCCGCGGTCCGCGACGCGCTCGCCGCCGGGGTGAAGGTCAGCGGGGTGACGGTGCACTGGGTCGACGAGGGGGTCGACACCGGGCCGATCATCGCCCAGCGTCCGGTGTCGGTCGAGCCGGACGACACCGAGCAGACCCTTCGTGCCCGGATTCAGGGCGTCGAACGAGGACTGTTCGTCGCGACGATCGGCGAGATCGTGCGGTCGGGGAGCGCTCAGGCGGTTCCGGCCGGACACCGCGCACCCCCGGCTGGCGCGCGCCGGTGCGAGGTTCAGGTACCGACAGAGGCTCACGTCCAGGAGGAATCATGACGTCATCGGGCGAAGACGCGGCGGGCGCGAGCGGCACCGCCCGGGGATCCGGGTCTGCCGAGGTGATCCCCACCGGGCGCCGGCCGTTGCGCCGGGCGCTCGTCAGTGTCTATGACAAGAGCGGGCTCGACATACTCGCGGCGGCCTTCCTGGCCGCGGGCGTCGAGGTCGTCTCCACCGGGTCGACCGCGGACGTGCTGGCCAGCCATGGTCTGGCGGTGACCCCGGTCAGCACCGTCACCGGCTTCCCCGAGGTGCTCGGCGGGCGGGTCAAGACGCTGCACCCGCATGTCCATGCCGGTCTGCTCGCGGACCTGCGTAACGCCGAGCACGCGGCCGTGCTGGCCGAGCTCGACATCGCTCCGTTCGATCTGGTCGTGGTCAACCTCTACCCGTTCGCCGCGACGGTCGCCGGCGGCGCGAGCGAGGACGAGGCGATCGAGCAGATCGACATCGGTGGCCCGACGATGATCCGCGCGGCGGCGAAGAACCATGCTTCGGTCGCGGTGGTCGTCGCTCCGAGCGAGTACGCCGAGCTGGCCGAGGCGGTCCGCGGTTCGGGCTACGATCTGCCGGCGCGGCGCCGCCTCGCGGCGAGGGCGTTCGCCCACACCGCCGCCTACGACGTCGCCGTGTCCTCGTGGTTCGCCGCGGTCGTCGCCCCCGACGAGGTCGCCCGGGAGACCGGCTGGCCCGACGTCCTGTCCGCGCAGTGGCACCGCTCGGACGTGTTGCGCTACGGCGAGAACCCGCACCAGCGGGCCGCGCTCTACATCGAGGCAGGTGTCGAGGGGCAGCCGGGCCTCGCCACGGCTCGGCAGCTGCACGGCAAGCAGATGTCGTACAACAACTACACCGACACCGACGCGGCCCGCCGCGCGGTGTACGACTTCGCCGAGCCCGCGGTCGCCGTGATCAAGCATGCCAACCCGTGTGGCATCGCAATCGGCGCGACGATCGCCGAGGCCCACCGCAAGGCGCACGCCTGCGACCCGGTCTCCGCGTTCGGGGGAGTGATCGCCACCAACCGGCCGGTCTCGGTGGAGCTCGCGGAGCAGATCGCAGAGATTTTCACCGAAGTCGTCGTGGCGCCGGCCTACGAGCCAGGCGCCGTGGAGATCCTCGCCCGCAAGCCGTCGATTCGGCTGTTGGAGTGCCCCGCGCCTGCGCATCAGCGCGGGATCGAGCTGCGGCAGGTCAGTGGCGGCCTGCTGCTGCAGTCGCGGGACGCGGTCGAGGAGCTGGGCGACGAGCCGTCGGGGTGGACGTTGGAGGCGGGGTCTCCCGCGGACGAGGCCCTACTGGCCGACCTGCGCTTCGCCTGGCGTGCGGTGCGTGCGGTCAAGTCCAACGCAATCCTGCTCGCCGGTGACGGCGCCACCGTGGGCGTCGGGATGGGACAGGTCAACCGGGTCGACGCGGCACGACTCGCGGTGACCAGGGCGGCGGACCGGGCCAAGGGCGCGGTAGCGGCCAGCGACGCCTACTTCCCGTTTCCGGACGGGTTCGAGGTTCTCGCCGAGGCCGGGGTTCGGGCCGTGGTCGAGCCGGGCGGATCGGTGCGGGACGGACTTGTCATCGCCGCCGCCCAGGAGGCCGGCGTGACGCTCTACTTCAGCGGGGTGCGCCACTTCGCACACTGATCCGGGCCCACCGGTCGCAGTGACGGGCAGCCAGCGGGCAGGCTCGGTGGAACCGTCGAGGCGCCCGACGCGCCGGAGGCATCGACCGAGGGTGCTCCGGCTCGATGGCCGGCCGGCCCGGGAACGGGGGATCGGCCCGCGGCAGCGGTTGCGGCCGCGGGCCATCCGGCCGGTCGGACGGCGGTGGCGGGTCTGGTCCGACCGGCGGAGGTGAGAGACCTCCAGGGTCCCGCGTTACAGGCGAGTCGGACGGATGCCATCAGCTCCCGGCGCGGATCGGCCCCGGGCTGACTCGTCGGTGGTGCCCCCCGGCGGCGCGTCGCGCCGCTGGGTTCCATCGCTTCACGACGCGGCGTTTGCCTCCGCGGCAGCCGAGCCCCGCCGGCCGCTCGCGTTGCCGTTCGCAGTGGTGGCCGCCGGCGCGCCCGTCGCCGCCGCCGCCGTCCCGCCCGGCTGGTCGCCGTTGGGTACGTAGCGTTGCGCCACCCAGTCCAGGGCGTCACGCCAGCTTGCGCCGTACAGCACCGAGATCCGGTCGGCCGTCTGCCGCGCCAACGCCTGGACGAACACCCTGTCGTCGCTGTCCAGATGTCGGGCGTCGCCGAAGGTCTCCCAGGCCCTGAACATCAGTTCCTGCAGCTTCTTGCTGTGAGGTGATTCCTCTGCCACGTCGAACTCCCTTCAAATGGGCACCGCGGCCGGAATTCTGCCCTAAGTGCGCGCGACGCCCACAGGTGGGGGTGTTAAACATTGTGTTCCCGATGTGGCCGGATGGGGCGACGGCAGGTATATCTCTGGCATGTGGTAAAGCGGTCGGCTCGTCGATGCGTGCTGCTCGCGGACGTCGCGAGTGCGGACGTCAGGAGTACTGCGCCGACTCCACCGCGTCCGGACGCACGATCCCGAGGCGCATCACCTCGTTCGCCAACCGTCCCCGTCGGTTGGGTCCCGGCGCGATGTCGAACTTGCGGTAGAGCCGCAACAGGTGCTGCTTGACCGCGCCCTCGGTGACGACGAGATTCTCGGCCACCTCGCGGGTGGACGACGGGATGACGAAGGCACCCGGCGCGCCGGCCGGCCGGGACAGCGCGCGCAGCACGTCCCATTCGCGGCGGGTGAGATCGGGTGGGTTGGGGACGCGCAGTTCGGCAGTCCGGTCCCGAGCCGCCGTTCCGAGGTCCGCCGCGATGGTGAACTCGATCAGCGGACGCCTGTCCTGGACGCGTACACCCGCTGCGCCGAACCGGATGACGTCGCCGTCGTTGAGGATCCGCCGGCCGACGGGCTGGCCGTTGACCCGGGTGCCGTTACGGGACAGCCCCTGATCCCAGACGTAGAGATATGGGCCCCGCCGCACGATCTCAGCATGCAGCCGGGAGACGCTGGAATCGGCGAGCGGCACGTCCACGCCCGGTCCCCGCCCCACCGTGGTGATCTCGGTGCGTAGAGAGAAGACCTCGCCGGTGATCTCGATCCGCAGACTCGGCCCGTCCACTTTTCGCAAACCTCGCTTCCATCGATGCCTGTCCCTGACCTGCCCGCGTCCGTCCCCCGTGCCGACATCCGGCAGGTCCACTGGCGACCGCCGGCGTCTGGCCGGGACAAGTCTTTGGGCAGTGATCCCCGGTCGAGGGTCAGTAACACGTGACTTTCCGACGATCTGGACACTCCAGTTGGGCGAGCGGGCGGTGGATGGCCCGGGCACGGCCTACCGTGTGTGCTGAGGATCCGGTCGTACTGGTTGGATGAGTGCTCTGCACCGTCCTGTCGCGGGGTGGGACCGTCGGCGACGGCGGCACATCGCCACGCTCAGCACGGCAGGCCCGTCCGAAACGATCCTGACCGGCGCCGGAGGTGGGGGTGACCGACGCGTCACGCCGCTCCGACCCGCCCCCGCCCGATGTCGGCCGAGGCGAGCCGGACGCGACCGTTCGCCCGCAGTGGCCTGAGCGGGAGTTGCCCGGGCCTGATCGTCCGCATGACGTCCGGAGTCGTCCCGCCGGTGCCGGCCAGCCTGGCGATGTGGGCTGGAATGGCGATGTGGGCTGGAATGAGGCCACTGGCCTGGACGAGCCCGGGGAGCCCGGGAACCGGGGGGATGCGCGGGGCGGCTCGGGCGGAGGACCTGGCCGGCAGGGAGCGGCGGCGGGGCACCGCTCGGCACGCGCCCGGCCGCAACCGTGGTACCCGGACGAGCGCGACCGCAGCGACGCCGACCAGCACCGCGAGCTGCGCCGCCTGGATGACCGACTCGCGCCGCCGGTGCCGCCGACGGACCCGGCGTCCACCCGCACCACTCGTGGTGGCCCGCCCCGTGGCGAGCAGCGGCGCAGGGCGGCCCGTGAGGTCGACACGCGCCCACGGCTCGGGGCACGGGGTCCCGCCGTGGACCGGCGGCCGTCCGCCCGGCGCGCGGCGGGGGCCGTCGGGCCGGAACCGACGGAGTCGCCCGCACCTGCCTGGCCACCCGACACACCCGCGGACCACGAGCCGCCGATGACACCCGCGGCCTCATGGCCCGGTACACCCAGACCCGGCACACCCACTGGACCCGGCACACCCACTGGACCCGGCACACCCACTGGACCCGGAGCGCCCGCGGTCTCTCAGGCGGCCGGGGCCGGCCGGTCCGGGGTCGTCCGCTGGCTGCGGCGCGAAATGGTGTTCGCGTCGGTACTGGTCGGCGTCGCGGTCGGGTTTGTGCTCGTCTACCAGGACCGGTGGCGTCGCGGAATGCTGGTGATCGGGGTTGTGCTGGCCCTGGCGGGACTCGCCCGCCTCACGCTGCCGACGCGGCGGGTCGGCCTGCTTGCCGTGCGCGGGCGGGTGTTCGACACCGTGATCTTGTTGCTGCTCGGGGCGTCGGTGATCACGCTCACCTCGACGGTGCCCTACCTGGGACCTTGACGGGTGGGGACGGCCGCGGTCAGCGCCGCCCGGCCATGGTGCGCCGTACGGCGAGCCGGGTGAGGGAACTGGCCGGGATGGTGCCCCGGCCCAGCCCGATCTCGACGAGGGTGTCGTAGAGCTCGGTGCGGGTGCGAGCGGCCCGCACCGCGGCGTCCATCACCGTGCGGCGCCGGCCGACGAGGCCGGCGAGCAGCGAGGTGTGCCGCAGGTGTCGGCCGAGCTCGGCATCGAGCGAGCGCCGGTACCGCCGTCCGGCACCGGTGGGGTTCGTCACCCCGACCGCCGCCTGTCCGGCCAGGGAACCGGACAGCAGCGCGTAGTAGATGCCCTCGCCGGTCAGCGGGTTGATCAGCGAGGCCGCGTCGCCGACGAGAAGTACCGGACCGTTGGGCTGGCGCGGCCGATGAGTCGACAGGGGCAGAAGGTGGGCCCGCAGCGTCGTCGGATCCGCCGGCGTGTTCGGCAGCATCCGATCCAGGGTGCGGTGCAGGACCGTCTTCGCGCTCGTCCCGTCGTCGCCGCCGGTCAGGCGGGAGCGCAGCATGCCGTAGCCGATGTTCGCCCGGCCGTCGCCGATCGGGAACGACCACGCGTAGGCCGGCCAGCCGTCGTCGGTCATGTGGATGAGCTGCTCGGCCGGACGCCCGTCGGAGGGAAGGTCGGCATACGCCCGCACCGCGATCGCCATCGCTTCCGGCGGATTGGCCGCAAGGTTCAGCCCGCGTCGCACGACCGAGTTCGCGCCGTCCGCGCCGATGACGACCCGGGCCGTCAGCGCGCCATTGACGACGACCACCGGTTCGCGTCCGCGTCCGTCGGGCCGCGGCCGGTCGGTGAGCTCCAGAGTCCGGATCCGGCGCCGTATCAGGTGGGCGCCGCGGGCCTGGGCCGCGGCCATGAGACGGGCGTCGAAGACCTCCCGGGGCACCACGTAGCTGGCCCGGGCCGACGGGGTGGCCACCTCGGCGCCGCCCGGCGTGCGCAGCCGCATCCGGTCGACCGGCTGGTAGCCGGCGACGGCGTCGGTGACGCCGAGGTCGCGTAGCACGTCCAGTCCGTGCGGGGCGATTCCGTCGCCGCACGTCTTGTCCCGGGGGAACGCCGCGGCGTCCGCGATGACGACGCTGGCGTCGGGGCGTTCCCGCAGGGCTGCCAGCGCCGCCGCGCAGCCGGCCGGACCGCCGCCGACGACGAGTATGTCGATCGTGTGGGTGTGCAGATCCACCGACTCGTCGACGCGCACGATCGGGGTCGCCGTCGTGATCGTGTCGATGTCCTTCGCTGGTCCCGCCGGAATAGGGCGTGGGCCGGATGGGATGGGCGCTGGGGACGGGGTCTGCACGCCCGTCAGTCTCGCAGCCGACCATGTGACGGTGCGCCAGCGCCCCCGGTGCCCGCTGTCGGCCCGCTCGCTGGCGCGCCGGGTCCGTCCGGTCCGTCCGGGGCCGTCCGGGTCCGTCCGCGACGGACCCGGGCACAGAGTTCGTACAGTGCGTGGCGTGGACGCACTGGAGCAGGTTTCGCGGTGGCCGGTCAAGACGGTGGCGGTCACGGTCCTCGGTCTGGACAGCACTCCCGCCGCCGAGGCTGGCGTCGAGGAGGTCGGGCGGGTGAGGCCCGGCGCAGTGGTTCGGGAGCTCGGCCGGACGGGGTCAGATGATCATCCTTTCCGGCTCGCCTCAGTGTCGAAGTTGCTCAGCGCATACGCGGTGCTCATCGCCGTGGAGGAGGGCGCGATTGGGCTGGACGACCCGGCCGGTCCCGAGTCGTCCACCGTGGCGCATCTGCTCGCCCACGCCTCCGGGCTGGCGTTCGAAGGCGACAAGGTCCTCGCCGCGCCGGGCACCCGCCGGATCTACTCCAACGCCGGCTTCGACCGATTGGCCGAGACGGTCACCGAGGCGACGGGGATCGCCTTCGCCGACTACCTCGCCGAGGCCGTTTTCGAGCCGCTGGGGATGCGTGGGGCCAGCCTCACCGGCTCGGCGGCCTCTGCGGTGACAGCGACCCTCGCCGACCTGCGTGGCTTCGCCGCCGAGCTGCTCGCTCCCACCCTCGTGTCGGCCGAGACGTTCGCCACCGCCACGTCGGTTGCCTTCCCGGGGCTGGCGGGCGTGCTGCCGGGTTTCGGCCGCCAGGACCCGAACGACTGGGGGCTGGGATGTGAGATCCGCGGTCGCAAGAACCCGCACTGGACGGGCAGCACGAATGCACCGGTGACCTTCGGCCACTTCGGCCAGTCCGGCACGTTCATCTGGGTGGACCCGGTCGCCCGACTCGCATGCGTCACACTGTGTGACCGAGACTTCGGTGATTGGGCACGGCATCTGTGGCCACCCCTGTCGGATGACGTGTTGACGCAGGCCCGCCCCCAGGTGGTGAATCCCTGGGCGTGACCGGGCCGCGGGGCTCCGGGCGGACGGCGCTGGCCGAGTTGCACTTGTCGGGATCCTCCGGCAATCCGCCTCCGATATTTGGCCGGTCGTCGCTGTTTTGGCCCGGTCTGCGGGTGCGTGGGCCGCGGTCTTCTGGTCCGCGGGAGACAGGCGGGGTCCGTGGGCCATGATGTCGGCATGCTTTCCTCGGCGACACCGATCCCGACGGCCGGTCACCGACCCGGTGATGGAGTGCCACGAGTACCGAGAGTTACGATCTTCGGCCGGGGCATCCCGGGCGCCGCGTGTGCCGCAGTGTCGGTCGCGCATGGCTGAAACGCCGCTCGAGCCAGGAGTCGGCGTCGAGCCCGGAGTCGGCGTCGAGCCCGGAGTCGGCGTCGAGCCCGGAGTCGGCGTCGAGCCGGGGGTTGACGTCGAGCCGGGGGCGTGCGTCGAAGGGGCGCCCGCGGTCGGCGCTGCTCGCGCGGCGGATCCGGCCGGCCCGGCCGACGCGGCGGACCTGGCCGACATCGGCGTGGCGATCGGCATTCCGGAGCCCTACCGGACCGAGCTCCAGGATTGGCGTGAGCGGCTCGGGGATCCCAACGCCACCCTGATCATTCCGCATGTCACCCTGCTCGGGCCGACGACGGTAAGTCTGGCCGACCTGCCGGCGATCGAGCGTCATCTGGCACATACTGCCCGTCCGAATAATCCGTTTACAATTTGTTTGCGGGGTTCGGGAACATTCAGGCCACTCTCACCGGTCATCTACGTCGCTCTTGTCGCCGGTGAGGCCCGCTGCGCGACGCTGGCGGCGGCGGTGCGATCCGGCCCGCTGGAACGGCCACTGAACTTTCCGTACCACCCACATGTCACCGTGGCTCACGACATCGCCGAGGACGGCCTCGACCGCGCCTACGAGGCGCTGGCCGACTACCGGGCGGAGTTCGACGTGCGGGGATTCGGTCTCTACGAAAGAGGGGCCGACCTACGCTGGCGGCAAATACGCTTCTTCCCCTTCGGTCAGCAGGGGGACGAATCCGGACCGAATGGCGACGGAGGGCGGCGCGCAGGTACCGGTTCACGGGAATGACTGGGCGTCGCCGGGGGGACATCGACGGGTGTGACAAGACCTCGTGAGGCGGTTCGGGTCGGAGTCGGCAGCGTTTCCGACACGGCCGGGACGGTAAGGGCGAAACGTCCGTTTCTCGACCACATCATCCGGGCGTATTCCCGGTACACGGCGGACGGCGGCGATCGGCTGGCGGCGTCGGCGACGTACTTCGCCTTCCTGTCCTTCTTCCCGATCATCGCGCTCGCCTTTGCGGTCACCGGGTTCGTGGTCGACGCCTACCCGGATGTCCAGGACAGCCTGACCAGGCAGATCAACGACTACCTGCCGGGGCTGGCGGACAAGCTCGACATCACGTCGATCGGGAACGCCAAGGTCGGTGTCGGCATCATCGGTCTGCTCGGGCTGCTGCTCGCCGGCCTCGCCTGGATCGACGCGCTGCGTGACGCGCTACGGGTGATCTGGCATCAGGACATCGACGTCGGCAACATCATCATGCGGCGGTTGCGCGACATCTCCGTCCTTGCCGGCCTCGGACTCACCCTGTTGACCTCGCTCGTGGTCACCAGCCTGTCGACCTCGGCGACCGGGACGTTCCTGGACTGGATCGGGCTGTCCGGAAGTACGGCCGCCGCCTGGGTCACCGGCATCCTCGCCCTGCTCGTCGCCCTCGGGATCGACACCGCGGTCTTTCTCTACCTGTTCTGGCGGTTGCCGCAGCAGACCGACCGGAGCCGGTCGGTGCGCGGCGCAGTCCTCGGCGCTGTCGGGCTCGAGACCCTCAAGGTCGTGGGGACCTGGCTGGTCGGCCAGACCACGGGCAACCCGGTCTACGGCACGTTCGCGGTCATCGTCGGACTGCTCATCTGGATCAACATTGTGATGCGGTGGACGCTGTTCGTCGCCGCCTGGACGGTGACCGCGCCCTACGACTCGGACGTCCACCCCTCCGGTACGGCCCCCTCCCGCGAGGCTCAGCGGCCGAATGCGTCGCCGAACCGGGACGCCTCACGGCCCGCCGACTCCCACGGCGTCGGCTCCCCATCCGACCGGGACACTGCCACGTCGGACCCGCTCCGGTCGGACCCGTCGTCGGCGAAACGGCTCGCGTCGGACTCGTCCCGCTCCGCGACGTCCTCATCTCGCTCCGCGACGTCGAACTCGTCCGGGCCGAACCTGTCGCCGTCGAAGGCGTCAGGTCCGAACGGGTCAGGTCCGAACGGGTCAGGGCTGAACGGGTCAGGGCCGGACTCGACGCCTCTCGAGCCGGTCCAGTCGACGGTGCCCGGTAGCCGGACCGGGCCTGTCGACGTCTGCGTCGGGTCCGTGACCACCAGTTCGGAGGCGACGCTGGCCGCCAGGCTGCGGGCATTGCTGCGTCGGCGCCACCCGTCGGAGACCTCCGGCGGGGCGGGCTGAGGGGGTACGAGCCGGCGTGACCGTGCGCTGAGCCGACGCACGGCGCGGGTCGGCGGCCCAGCCGGCGAGGTTTCCCCCACCGTCTGGCCGAGCCCAGGGCGTCGGCGATGCCGGCGGGCCGCGCGCCGCATGAGGGCGGTCACGATGCAGGCGCCCGCGGTGAACCCGAGTGCGCTCCAGGTCATCGGGCCGATGCCGGTGGTGAGCCCGCCGGCGTGGTGCGCCCGGTGGCCAGGCGCTGCGGCGGGCCTGGCGACTGCCTGTGTGGCGGCCGCGGCGGCGGTGGGCCGGGTCGCGGCCCTGGCGGGGTTCGGCAGGTAGCCGATCGGCGTCATCTGGCCGGCGTGCGCGAATCCCCAGTCGAGCAGGGCACGGGCGTCGGCGCCGTAGGCGGGGGCCGCGCGCAGCAACGCGACGATGACCGTCCGACCGCCGCGGGTGGCGGCCCCGACGAACGTCGCGCCGGCCGCAACCGTGTATCCGTTCTTCACCCCGATGGCGCCGTCGTAGGTGCGAAGCAGCGAGTTGTGATTCTGGATCTCGAAGCGCTGGTCGCCGCGCCCGGCGAGGGATGCCCGCGGGATGGTGAGGTATCCCCGCACGCTGGGGTCGTTGAGTGCGGCGCGGCCGAGCACGGCCAGGTCGTACACACTGGTGACCTGCCCAGGACTGTCCAGTCCGGTCGGATCGCCCGCGACGGTTTCGCGCGCACCCAGCGACTTGGCCAGGGCGTTCATCCGGGGCAGGACCGCCGCGGCGCCGCCGCTGGCTTCGACGAGGGCTACCGTCGCGTCGTTGCCACTGGAGATCATCATGGCGGTTGCCAGGTCCCGAACGGTGTAGGCGACGCCGGGCACCAGGCCGACCTTGGTGCCGTCCACGCGGGGCGGATTATCGCCGATGGTGATGACCCGGTCCGGCGGCAGGCCGGGGAGCACGGTCAACGCGGTGAGGATCTTCATGGTGCTGGCCGGAAGATCTTGTGCGTGCGGGCGGGAGGCGGCGAGGATGGCGCCGCTGCCGGCGTCCGCGACCAGCCAGGCCTGCGCGGTCAGCCCCGCAGGTGCCGGGGGGGCTGGGGAGCCTCCGGGCGCCGGAGCGGGCGCGGCCGCCGGGCCCGACTGGCCGCCTGCTTCCGCGCCGCCGACAGCGCCGGCACCGGCCTGAGCACTCCCGATGGCCTGGCCACCCGCATCGGGAGCCGCTGGCGTGGCGGCCGTGGTAACGGCCAGGGCCGGAGCGAACCACGCCGCGGGAGCGAACAGCAGCCCCATGGCGGTGACGGTGAGAATCAGGGTCCGTCGAGCCCGCGGATGGATGCGGTGCGCGGACCTACTGCCGCCGAGGGGTGGCGCCGCCTCCTGCACGGCGGCTGTGCGTAGCTGGCAGGCGGTCCCGAACTCCGCTGGCAGGGTTGGACGGGAGCGACACGACCGGCCGGCACGCACCTACCGAACGCTACTGGCTTGGCCCGCTCCAGCGCGGGCGGTCACGAGACGTGTCGCGCGGAGGTGTCCGCCGTGGGCGAATCACCCGATTTGGAACGTTCGGCCGATCGGCGGGCCGATCCGGCGTGCAGTGGGGAACGATGATGTCCGCGGCCCGGCGCCGCCCGGGGAGTCCGATGGGTCGCGGTGCCACCGGTGCCCGTGTCCGCCCTGGCTGCGTCCGTGTCTGCCGGGTCGGCCGCCGACGCCCTGCCGACGATCGTCGGCAGGGCGGGGTGGGAATCCTCGACCGCGCTCGCGACGAGGTGCGCCGACGTCGGCCCGGAGCTGGGGGCGCCCGGCTCGGTCTCATCGGACCGGGAGATACCACTGGCGTGCCTGGCCTGGCTGGCTCCGATGGATGAAGTGGCATCCTCGCTCGCGGTGCCAGGGCTCGCCGCGCCTGCCGGTGATCCGTCAGCAGACGACCCGTCAGCAGACGACCCGTCAGCAGACAACCCGTCAGCAGACGACCCGTCGGCTGGCGAACTCCTGTCGATCGCGGCGTCAAGGGATGCTTTTGTCGCCGTGACCTTCGCAGGCCTGGCGCGCTTGGCACCCTTGGGATGCTTCGCCGTCTTGGCGCGAGCGAGGCTGGGTCCGTCAGCGTCGTCGGTGGAACCTGTCCCACGGGCGGCGTGGTCATGCGGGTCGGGCTGGCAGGAGGTACTGGGCTGGGAGGATGCGCCCGAGCGATGGGTGGCCTGCGGCTGACGCGGGATCTCGACGGCCTCCCGGAGCAGGCTGGTGAGATCTCCCCGCAGCGCCTCCAGCTGGCCGGCCAGCTCCCCCCGGACGTACTGACGGGTTGCCGCCTCGCTCTGGGCGAGGCGCAGGGCCGCGACCTCGCGGGTCAGGAACTCAGTGTTCTCGCGCATCCGGCCGGCGACGGCCCGGTCCTCGGTGAGGGAGGCCCGGTCACGATCGTCCTGACGGTTCTGGGCGAGCAGGATCAGGGGTGCCGCGTAGGCGGCTTGCGTCGAGAAGGCCAGGTTCAGCAGGATGAACGGGTAGGGATCCCAGCGCATCAACGGCAGCGCGATGTTCAGGGCGATCCAGACGATGACGATGCCGGTCTGGATGGCGAGATAGCGTCCGGTGCCGAGGAATCGGGCGATGGTCTCCGCCGAGCGGCTGACCGTCTCCCGGTCAACCCGCGCAAACAGCGTGACCCGACCGGAGACCGGCAGGTCGAGACGTTCGGTGCCCAGACCTCGACGGTCCGTCGTTCGCGATGCTGAGATGGTCATGGAAGCTCCCCACCCGCGCGCAACGGCCATGGCCGGTTGGCACGCGCTTCTCGAGCAGGCCGCACGCGCCGTCGCCACGGCGGCCTCAGGTCGACACGACATCAATCGACCGCACCTGCTCGTGCACTGCCCGATCAGGCCCGGTGGCCGAGCGGCCACGCGGATCCGGACGCCGGCACCCTGACGCAGAGACGCGCCAGCCAGGCCGCGGAGGGATCGGAAAGCATCACCCCGGGCCGAGGAAGCGGCGGCCGACCAACCCGGCGTTCCGCACGGGGGCCGAGGCCGGACCAGGGCCGGACTGCAGAGCAGTGCCCCGGGAGTCGTCAACCCCGGGTTCGTGGACGCGGGCCGGGCGCGCTTGGCGCACTCCGGCCGGAGCTCATCGCCGGCTGGCGTCCACTAGCAGGAAGCGGCCTTTACTGGAGCACCCGCCAGGACTCACAGCGGCCACCTCCTCGCGTTGGTCCTCCGTGGAGGATTTTCCGGGGGCTTGTCAAGGATAACTGCCCGATTCGTGACCGGACCAACCGGGGTATCCGTGACCTCCGTCGCGAAGGGGTCACCTGCGGCGCCCGATT
The DNA here is from genome assembly GCF_025403375.1 of Frankia gtarii. GTDB lineage: Bacteria > Actinomycetota > Actinomycetes > Frankiales > Frankiaceae > Frankia > Frankia gtarii. Next base: position 15,916 of record NZ_JAMPTM010000049.1, on the reverse strand, counting down.
GTCCGAGTCGGTAGTACGGCATTTCTGTCTGGTTTCCGGTCGGTCACCATCGGTGTGGCGAATCGAGGTGGTGTGTCCGGGTGTTCGTGTGCCCGCCCCGGCCGCGGCGGTTCTGGCGGCGTGTCCCGAGTTCGTCCGGGCTGGGCCGCGGGCGGGAAATGTGGTGCGTGCGGCGGGCGTAGCGGGGTATGCCCCGGCCGATTGGTGCAGGTAGACCCCGGATCCGGGGTTCGTCCCCGCCGCCGCTCGCGGGCTGGGGCCGCGCCACGAGGGGAACTCGGTGAAGGTCAACGGATGCGCCCGGTGCGGGCAGCTCGTCTTCTTTGAGAACACCGCCTGCCTGCGATGCGGGGCGCCGCTTGGCTTCGACCCGGGACGTGGCCGGGTCCTCACCCTGGTCCCCGACTCGCCGCCGGCAGCGCGCCCGGCGGACCGCGACGACGGCCATGGACTGGCGACCGTCTTCTACGAGCTGCCGCCGGTCGCGGAGGTGGGGGCCGCGCTTGCCGACGGGCCGGTGATGGGTGGCCCGGCCATCGGTCGACCAGACGCGGTCCCGGGCGCCGGCCCCGCGCCGGACCCGATCGCCCGAGATCTCCTTGAGGCCGTCCCGGCGTCGCGTCGGCGCCGTTACCGGCGTTGCGCGAACGCCCGGCTCGCCGACTGCAACTGGCTCACCCCCGTGCCGACGCCCGCGCGTTGCGCGACCGAGGTCGCCGAGGTGGCCGGACGACCCGACGCGAGCGGAACCGCGTCGTCGGCGGAACCCGCCTCGTCCGGTGAGCTGTGCGTCTGCTGCCGGCTGACGCGGACGCGACCGGCGGACACGGACCCGGTGGGGAAGACGCAGTTCAAGCGGGCGGAGGCGGCCAAGCGCCGGCTCGTCGCCCAGCTGCTCGAACTCGGTCTGCCCGTCGTCTCCGGTGTCGACGACGCGGCGAACGGCCTCGCGTTCGACCTGCTCGGCAGCACCGAGCAGAAGGTGATGACCGGGCACAGCGACGGCATCATCACCCTCGACCTGGCCGAATCCGACGACGCATACCGCGAGATGGTCCGGACCCAGCTCGGGGAGCCCTACCGCACGCTGCTCGGGCATTTCCGCCACGAGACCGGTCACTACTACTGGTCCTCGCTGGTCGACGCCGATCCTGGGCGCGCCGAGCAGTTCCGCGACCTGTTCGGCGACGCGGGTCTCGACTACTCCGCCGCCGTTGACCGGCACTACGCCGAGGGCCCGCCGCGCAACTGGGGCGAGACCCACGTCAGCGCGTACGCCACGATGCACCCGTGGGAGGACTGGGCCGAGACCTTCGCCCACTATCTGCATATCCGCGACACGTTGCGAACCGCCGCCGAATTCGGCCTGCGGGTGGCCGGCCCGGATCTCGACTCGTTCGGGGTGGCGCCGCACAGTCTCGCTGCCGAGCCCGCCGACGTGGCGCCGTTCGGCATGGCCGGGCCCGACCGGAGCTCGCCACAGCTCGCCGAGATCGTCGCCCAGTGGCTGCCGCTGACCTATGCCCTCAACGCGATCAACCGCAGCATGGGCCGCGACGACATCTATCCGTTCGTGCTGACGCCCGCAGTCCAGGCGAAGCTCTCCTTCGTCCACGACGTCATCGCCGCTGGGGCGGGTGGAGCGGGAGCAGCATCGGAACGAACGTCTTGACCGACGGATCGTCCGTGATCGGCCGCGGACCACCGAGGACGACGAAGCCGGTGCGGGTGTACAGCCGCCGAGCCGGCCGGTTCGCGGGGGCCACCCACAGCTTCACCGCCTCGGCGCCGGCCTGCGCGGCCCAGGTCACCGCGGTCGCCAGCAGGACGTCCGCGGCGCCGGTGCCCCGGGCCGCGGGCGCCACCCACATGGCACCCAGCTCGCGTAACCAGGGCCGGCCGGTCGGGGTGAACCCCTGCACCATGCCGACCGCCTCGCCGGCCCGTTCCACGATCGCCACCAGGTCCGCGAGGGAGTCCGCCCCGTCCTCGGCGCGCCGCGCCCAGTCGGCCGCCGGCAATGCACGCGCTGCCTCCAGGGTCTGCCAGAACGCGGCGGGCGAGTCGGCGAGCGCGGCCAGCCGTAGCCGGCGCAGCAACGGCCCCTCGTCGGGCCGGATACGCCGGCCATGGATGCCGTCCGTCACGATGGTCGACTCCTCCTGTCGTGGCGGCGACATCGCGTGATCGGCGCGGCCGCCGGTGGGGTTGTTGCGTGGGGGAAAGGGTGGTGTTGGGCGTAATCGGCACGACCTTTAGCTCAAACGCCTCCCAGGCGGCCCCGCGAGCGCGGATACTGATCAAAGCGGCGGGACGGCGGAGGAGTTCGCTGGAGATGATCCATCGTGGGTAGGTCCGTCACACTCATCGTGCGGCAGGACGGCCCGGCGTGGTCGGCCTGGTCCCCGCAGTACCCGGGGCTCGCCATGGTGCAGCCGGCCGCGGCGGACCTGCGGGCCGTGCTGCCCGAGGTCCTGTCCTGGTACTTCGGCGAGGACGCCGCGATCGAGCCGCAGGTGCACTGCGAGCGGGAGCTGCACGGCGTCATCGTCCGGCTGGCGCAGGACGCCCAGCTGTACGAACGCGAACGGATCGCCGAGCGGCTCGGGGCCGCCCTCGGCGTCGCGAGCCAGCGGGCGCAGCTGCGTTCCGGTCCCGTCAGTGGCGCGGGCGAGGTCACCTTCGTCTGCGCCCTGCAATCCGACCGGATCGGCTGGCTGACCGCCCAGATGGAGGACGACAACGACACCGTCGTCGCCCTCCTGCCGGTCGCGGAGACGATGCTGTGGGCGATCCGGTTCGGCGCGGCCGGCGACGGTTCCGCCGCCGCGGTCGACCCCCTGGCCTACCCGCCCGACACCGCGCTGGGCGAGGTCATCCGCACGTTCGCCGGCCCCCGCCAGCAGCTACGCACCTGAGCCGCGGCCCTGCCTGCGCGGGCAGGGGCGGCCTTGACGAAGGTCGTGAGGGCTTTGGGGCGTGCCGGCTTCGAGGAGGTCGCCACGCGCGGCTCGCACTGCAAGCTGCGACCCGAGGAGAGCGCCCGGGTTGTGATCGTCCCGCTTCGTCGGGAGCTGGCTACAGGCACCCTTGCCTCGGTTCTGCGTCAGGCGGACATCGATGCGGGGAAGCTTAGGACGTTGCTCACCTGAGCGCGCTGCGATCCCGGGTGCAAGCTGGGTGAGTGACTCTGTCGAAGCGCGCGTCCTGGTTTCTGATCGCGGTTGGTGTGTGGACGTGGGCGATCTGGCCGAACTTCCTGCGGAACATCTGGAAGGATGATCGTTCCTGGGATGACGGCCCGACCGGTTTTTTCACCGTCCACCTGGTCCTGACCGTCGTCTCGCTCGTGATCGGCACCGTGGTCGGGTGGCTCGGTATCCGTGCGGCACGCGCCGGTCGTTCCGGCGTTTCCGAAAAGGCCGCCCCACTGAACCGCGTGTGAACGTCGTCCGCCGGGCGGTCGGTCCTGCCGCGTCGAGCGCTGTTGTCCGGTCAGTGAGCGTGGAGGTGCTGGGTGAGGAACAGAGCTGCTCGGTCCAGCGCCTGGTCCGCCTCGTCGAGCGTTCCGACGAACGCCTGGAACACGTGCGGCACCCCGGCTGTGACGTCGAGAATCACGTCGACGTCTGCCTCGCGTGCGCGCTCGGCCAGCCGCACGGAGTCGTCGAGGAGCAGTTCGTTCGTGCCGACCTGGAGCAGGATCGGCGGGAAGCCGGTCAGGTCCGCGAGGACAGCGGGAGCGAGTAGCAGCTGATTCGGGTCCTGACCGCCGAGATACATCTGACCGGTGTGGCCCATGCCCTCTCTGGTGAAGAACGGGTCGATGCCTTCCTTCGTGCGCATCGTCGCGCCGGTACGTGTGTGATCGAGTCCCGGTGAGAACGCCGCGATCGCCGCGGGCATCGGCAGCCCTGCGTCTCGGGCGGCGAGACACGTCGTCACGGTGAGTCCGCCACCGGCGGAGTCGCCTGCGAACACGATCGACGCCGGGTCGATGCCACGCTCCAGCAGGGTGCGGAACGCGGCGACGCAGTCGTCGATCGCGGCAGGAAACGGGTGCTCGGGGGCGAGTCGGTAGTCCAGCGAGATCGTCCGGACGCCGGTTCGCCTGACCAGGTTCGCGGTGAGGATCATCGCGGTCTCCGGCGACCCGAGTGAGAACGAGCCGCCGTGGAAGTACAGGATGGTTCCTGGCTGAACATCTCCCTGCGGTTCGACGAGGAGCGCGGGGCGGCCGGCCAGCTCGACCGACGTCCGCTGCACGTCGGCCGGGACGGGGAACGACCCCATGAACGCGGCGAAGCCCTCCCGCATCCGTGCGACCGGCACCGGTCCGGACGGTTGCGGCGCTTCGCGCAACATCACGTCCAGTGCGTGTCGTTGGTCCCTGCTCATGTGGCCTCCTGGCGGCTTGAGAGAAAAATATATGCCGTGGCATGCTTCAGATAGACTCTATGCCGTGGCATCTACTTCTGTGCACGAGGGGCTCGCCGGCTTCTTCGACGACCTGGTCCGCTGCGAGACCCGGCTCTACAACGCCGTCGGGGAGAAGCTCCGTGCCGAGCACGGCATCGTCGCCTCCCAGTTCGAGTTCTTGCGCTACCTCCGAGACCACCCGGAATCACGGGTGGCCGACGTCGCCACGAACTTCGCCGCCGGGATCGGTGCGATCAGCAAAGGCGTCGATCGGCTCGAAGCGCGCGGATGGGCCACCAGACTCCCGAACCCCGCCGACGGGCGCTCGTCGCTCATCAGCCTCACCACCAGCGGAGCCGAACTGGTCGCCGAGGCCGAACGAACCTTCCACGAGCACCTCGACGAGTTGATCGCCCCTGTCATCGGCGCCGATCAGGTCGACGCCGTGGGGGCGGCACTCGCCGCGCTTCGTCGCACACTCGAGCACGCGCGTATCGGCATCCCCGCCGGATAGGTCACGGTCCTCGAAAAGCGCGCGGCCTTGAACGACACGCCGTCACCCTCTCCCGCGATCGGCTCCTCGGCGGGGTGGCCCGGTACGCGGCACAGAGGACGAGCGGACGCCTGACCTCGGCCGTTCCGGCTCTGTCGGTGGCATCGGGTAGACACCTTGGTATGGCGGCAGACGAGACGACCTCAGCTCAGCCGGTGGCCGGCGGGTCCATGGCGCCGGCTGGCCCACAGTCGGCTGGCCCACAGTCGGCTGGCGCGGCCGTCGTACCCCAGGCGGCCCACGTGGAGGCGTCCGCCCCGGCCGCGGGTGACGGGGCGTTGCGGGTGCGGGCGGAGGAGCTGCTGCGCGCGTTGGCCGGGCCGGCCGCGGTGCTGCGGGAGGACCAGTGGCAGGCGATCGACGCGCTGGTCACCCGTCGGCGCCGGGTGCTGCTCGTGCAGCGCACCGGCTGGGGCAAGTCGGCGGTGTACTTCCTCGCCACCGCCCTGCTGCGCGGCGAGGCCGGCCTCGGCCCGGCTGATCCGGGCCGGCGCATCGGGCCGACAGTGATCGTCTCGCCGCTGCTCGCCCTCATCCGCAACCAGGCGGCCGCCGCCGGCCGGCTGGGGATTCGCGCGGGTGAGATCCACTCCGGCAACGTCACCGAGTGGGACGAGGTCTACGCGGCGCTGCGCGCCGGCGAACTCGACGTGCTGCTCGTCGGGCCGGAACGGCTGAACAACCCGACCTTTCGCGACGACTACCTGCCCGAGCTCGCCGCCACCACCGGGCTGCTCGTGGTCGACGAGGCGCACTGCATCTCCGACTGGGGGCACGACTTCCGCCCGGACTACCGCCGGCTGCGCACCCTGATCGCCGGGTTGCGCCCGCAGGTCCCGGTCCTCGCCACCACCGCAACCGCCAACCAGCGGGTGGTCGAGGACGTCAGCGAGCAGCTCGACGCCGGTGCCGGAGCGGGGCCCGATGCGGGGGAGGCATCGGGCACCCTGGTGCTGCGCGGGTCGCTCGACCGGGAGAGTCTGCGGCTCGCCGTCGTCGCCCTGCCCCGGGCCGAGCACCGCTTCGGTTGGCTTGCCGATCGGCTGGGTGAGCTGCCCGGATCGGGGATCGTCTACACGCTGACCAAGGCGGCGGCGGAGGAGCTGACCGCCTTCCTGCGCGGCGAGGGGTACCCGGTCGCCTGCTACCACGGTGGCACCGAGGCGGCCGAACGCATCGCGGCCGAGGAGGACCTGCTCGCGAACCGGGTCAAGGCGCTTGTCGCCACCAGCGCGCTCGGGATGGGCTTCGACAAGCCGGATCTGGGCTTCGTCGTACATGTCGGGGCGCCCTCGTCGCCGATCTCCTACTACCAGCAGATCGGGCGGGCCGGGCGGGCCGTCGAGACCGCGCAGGTCGTCCTCCTGCCGGCTGCGGAGGACCGCGACATCTGGCGCTACTTCACCGACACCTCCTTTCCGCCCGAGCGCGTGGTCCGCGCGGTTCTCGGCGTGCTCGCCGGCGCCAACCGGCCGATGTCCACCCAGGCTCTGCTGGCAGCCGTCGATCTCGGCCCCAGCCGGCTCGACCAGATGCTGAAGGTCCTCGACACCGACGGCGCGGTCCGCCGGGTCAAGGGCGGTTGGACGGCGACCGGAGCGCAATGGTTCTACGACGAGCCGCGCTACCGGCGGGTTGCCGCCGCGCGGGCCGCCGAGCAGCAGGCGATGCTCGATTACATCGCCACTCCCGGTTGCCGGATGGAGTTCCTGCGCCGCCAGCTCGACGATCCTCAGGCCGCCCCCTGCGGGCGGTGTGACCGGTGCACCGGTCACATGTGGCCATCAGCCGTCTCGACGTCCGCCAGTGCCCGGGCCCGTGAGGAGCTGATGCGCCCGGGGGTCGCCATCGAGCCGCGCCGGATGTGGCCGACGGGCATGAACCGGCTGGGCATCAGTCTGTCCGGCCGCATCCCGCCGACGGCCGGCGCCGAATCCGGACGGGTGGTGGCGCGGCTCGGTGACATCGGCTGGGGCAACCGCCTGCGGCCGATGTTCGCCGCGGGGCCTGCGCCCGGCTCCGATCCGGGCCCCGTCGATGGCCCCGGCCGCGACGCCGGGGGCGAGAGCGCGGCGGACGATCCGCTGCCCGCGGACCTGGTGGAGGCGGTCGTGGGCACGCTCGCCCACTGGAACTGGGAACGCCGCCCGGCCGCGGTCGTCTCGATCGCCTCGCGCAGCCGGCCCCTGCTGGTGTCCAGCCTCGCCGAACACATCGCGGCCATCGGCCGGCTGCCGCTGCTGGGCCAGCTTGACCGGGTCGGCGGCGGTCCGCACGCCGGACAGGTCCACAACAGCGCCCACCGGCTCGCCGGCCTGTGGGAGGCGTTCGCCGTCCCGCCGGGCCTGCACCGCGCACTCGGCGCGGTCGACGGTCCGATCCTGCTCGTCGACGACCGGGTCGTCACCGGTTGGACGATGACGGTGGCCGCCCGCCTGCTTCGCAAGGCCGGCGCGCCCGCGGTGCTGCCGTTCGCGCTCGCCGTCGACACCACCTGACCACCACCCGCCCTCGGCGGCCAGCGCCATGGCACGTCGCCGGACACGGCGGGATGCGCCGCGCGGAGTGACAATAGGACCAGAGATCGACTTAAAGGAATTATCAAACACCGCCGTTTCAGCAGTCGGCTTGGCACGCTGTGCGCACACCGCACATCGCGTCCGCCAATGGTGTGACATCAAGGTGAAATCGGTCGGCTGACCATGGACATTTCTCGAGTTCGTCCTAGCCTTGGCTCGCGGGGGTTTCGGGACCGGCCGGTCAACGGGCGGACGAGGCGGAGAGCGAGCACTGATCAATATGTGGGACGTCGACCGTTGCACCGCGATGGTGATGGGCGGCGGGCGGGGATACGTCGCCCACCGGTGCGGCAAACGAGCGATCGGGAAGGACCCGGACGGGCTGTGCCGGACCCATCGGCTGGAGCGGGAGGGCGCGCAGGACACCGACGCCGGCGAGCGGAAATGGCGGCGGGACAGGGAGACCGAGCGGCGGCTCAGTGAGCTCGCCCGCCACCTCGACGACTTCTACAGCCTGCCCGTGACGCTGGAATACGCCGAATCCTCGACCACCCGCCCGCCGACAGGGCGACTCCTGATCGATCCCGCCGATCTTCTCCGGGTGCTGCAGGCCCAGGACCTGATGCCGCGCCGCGCCGTCTGACCTGCGTCTGCCAGGTATCGGCCGAAAACGGTGAACATGAAGGCTTCCGAAAGTCGAAATTTGATCTCCGGAATTCCTGAGTGCGCCGGTCTCGGTAAATCAGAGGCGGCGGAACAGCAGGGCGCGCTTGACCTCCTGGATCGCCTTGGTGACCTGAATACCACGCGGACAGGCGTTTGTGCAGTTGAACGTGGTCCGGCAGCGCCAGACACCCTCGCGCTCGTTGAGGATTTCCAGCCGCTCATCGGCGCCGGCGTCGCGGCTGTCGAAGATGAAACGGTGGGCGGCGACGATTGCCTGCGGCCCGAAGTAGTCCCCGTCGTTCCAGAACACCGGGCACGAGGTCGTGCAGGCCGCGCACATGATGCACTTGGTGGTGTCGTCGAAGCGGGCCCGGTCCTCGGCGGACTGCAGCCGCTCCCGGGTCGGCTCGTGGTCGTCGGTGATGAGATAGGGCTTCACCGCCCGGAACGCGTCGAAGAACGGCTCCATGTCGACGATGAGGTCCTTCTCGACCGGCAGGCCCTTGATGGGCTCGATGGTGATCTCGGGCCCGAGGTCCTTCACGAGCACCTTGCAGGCGAGCCGGTTGACGCCGTTCACCCGCATCGCGTCCGACCCGCAGACGCCGTGGGCGCAGGAGCGGCGCAACGCCAGCGAGCCGTCGACGTGCCACTTCACCCACATGATCGCGTCGAGCAGGCGATCGCTGGCATCGAAGGGCACCTGGTAGCTCTCCCAGCGTGCCTCATCGGCGAACTCCGGGTCGAAGCGGCGGATTTTGAGCGTGACGGTCACGGGCGCCGGTCCGGTCGCGGCCGGACCCGAGGCCGCGGCGGGCCGGGAGTCGACGACGGTCATCAGTACTTGCGCTCCATCGGCTCGTAGCGGGTGACGACGACCGGCTTGTAGTCCAGCCGAATGTCCGCCTCGGGCGAAGCGGCCGTCAGCGGTCCCGACCGGTAGGCCATCGTGTGACGCATGAAGTTGACGTCGTCCCGGTTCGGGTAGTCCTCCCGCGAGTGGCCACCGCGGGACTCGTTGCGAGCCAGCGCCCCCACCACGAGGACCTCGGCGAGGTCGAGCAGGAAGCCGAGCTCGACCGCCTCCAGCAGCTCGGTGTTGTAACGGCGGCCCCGGTCGGACACGCCGACCTGCTGGTAGCGGACCTTCAACGCGGCGATGTCGCTGAGCGCCTGCTTGAGCGTCGCCTCGGTGCGGTACACCGAGGCGTTGACGTCCATCGACTCCTGCAGCTCGGCGCGGATCACGGCCGCGTTCTGCGTGCCGGCACCCCCACGCAACCGGCCCAGCATGTCGTCGACGAACGACGCCGGATTCGCCGGCAGGTCGACGTGGCTCGAGGTGGCGTTCGCGTACTCGGCGGCGGCGATGCCGGCCCGCCGGCCGAACACGTTGATGTCGAGCAGCGAGTTCGTCCCCAGGCGGTTCGCGCCGTGCACGGACACGCACGCCACCTCGCCGGCGGCGTACAGGCCGGGGACGACGGTGTCGTTGTCCGCGAGGACCTGCGCGTCGATGTTGGTCGGGATGCCGCCCATCGCGTAGTGCGCCGTCGGCTGGATCGGGATCGGGTCGTCGTACGGCTCGATCCCGAGGTAGGTGCGGGCGAACTCGGTGATGTCCGGCAGCTTCGCGTCGAGCTGCTCGGGCGGCAGATGGGTGAGGTCGAGATACACGTGGTCGGCGTCGGGGCCGCAGCCGCGACCGGCGCGGATCTCGGTGTAGATGGCCCTGGCCACCATGTCGCGGGGGGCGAGGTCCTTGATGGTCGGCGCGTAGCGCTCCATGAACCGTTCGCCGTCGCGGTTGCGCAGGATCCCGCCCTCGCCACGGGCGCCCTCGGTGAGCAGAATGCCCATCTTCCAGATGCCCGTCGGGTGGAACTGGAAGAACTCCATGTCCTCCAGCGGAATGCCGCGGCGAAATGCCAGACCCATGCCGTCGCCGGTAAGAGTGTGCGCATTTGACGTGACCTTGAACACCTTGCCGAACCCGCCGGTGGCGAAGACGACCGACTTGGCCTGGAAGACGTGGATCTCGCCGGTCTTCAGTTCATAGGCGACCACTCCGGCCGCCGCACCCTCATGCAGCAGCAGGTCGAGGACGTAGAACTCGTTGTAGAACTCGATGTCGTGCCGGACGCACTGCTGGTACAGCGTCTGAAGGATCATGTGGCCGGTGCGGTCCGCCGCGTAGCAGGACCGCCGGACCGGCGCCTTGCCGTGGTCGCGGGTGTGGCCGCCGAAGCGGCGCTGGTCGATCCGGCCTTCCGGGGTGCGGTTGAACGGCAGCCCCATCTTCTCCAGGTCGAGGACGGCGTCGATGGCCTCCTTCGCCATGATCTCGGCGGCGTCCTGGTCGACCAGGTAGTCGCCGCCCTTGATCGTGTCGAAGGTGTGCCACTCCCAGTTGTCCTCCTCGACGTTGGCCAACGCGGCGCACATGCCGCCCTGGGCCGCGCCGGTGTGCGACCGGGTCGGGTAGAGCTTGGTGAGAACGGCCGTCCGGCAGCGCTGCCCCGCCTCGAGGGCGGCGCGCATGCCGGCGCCGCCCGCGCCGACGATGACCGCGTCGTACCTGTGGATCTGCACGCCTGTCTCCTCACAGGTCCGGGTCGAACGTGAAGATGACCAGCGTGCCGAGGGTGACGACCAGGAACGCCGAGGTGTAAAGCAGCATCTTCAGCCAGAACCGGGTCTGTGCCCGTTCGGCATAGTCGTTGATCACGGTGCGCAGACCGTTGGTGCCATGCAGCTCGGCGAGCAGCAGCATGATCAGGTCCCACATGCGCCAGAATGGCGATGCCCAGCGGCCCGCGACGAAACCGAAGTTCACCCGCTGCACGCCGCCGTCGAGAATGTTCATGATGAACAGGTGGCCGAGCACCAGGAAGAACAGCAGCAGGCCGCTGATCCGCATGAACACCCAGGCGTAGAGCTCGAAGTTGCTGCGTACCTTCGCCGCGCCCGGCTTGGTCCGCCGTTGCGGCGAGCGCGGGGCGACGAGCTCCGGTGCGCTCCGATCGGCCGGCGTCGCCGTCGTCGCCATCAGGTCGCGCTCCCGAACAGCGTCTCGGCGGTGTGCAGCAGCATCCGGTAGGCCGCGGGGACGAGCAGCACCACAAACAGCACAATTTCGATGTACAGCATCTGCTTCTGATACTTGGGCCCGGACTCCCAGAAGTCGATCAGGATGATCCGGATGCCGTTGAGCGCGTGGAACAGCACGGCGGCCACCAGGCCGACCTCGAGCAGGTTCACGATCGGGCTCTTGTAGACCTCGATCACCTCGTTGTACGACGAGGGCGAGACCCGGACGAGAGCCGTGTCGAGCACGTGCGCGAACAGGAAGAAGAAGACCAGGACGCCCGTGATCCGGTGGGCGACCCAGGACCACATTCCCTCTCGCCCGCGGTACAGCGTGCCCGCTGGTGCCTTCGGCAATGAAAGCTCCTCCGGATCGGCCAGCCGCTCGGCCAGAAAAGATCATTTTAGTTACGCTGGCGGCGCCGTGAAGCCCCGGTGCATCACCGGGAGGACCCCGCGTGCCTTCGGCCGATGCTAGTGCCGGGCCTGGTCGGCAGCGGGTCCGGGTCCGTCGCCAGCGGGTGAACTATGCCACAGCGGGCCCGGCCGCCGCCGCCATCGCCACCGTCACTGCGCGGCGGCCGATGGACCGGCTGTCGGCGTCGGTGCCGGGCCGGTGGGCGGCGGCGTTTTGACAGGCGGTGTCGTCGCGGGAGCCGTCGGTGCCGTTTTGGTCGGCGGCGTCGACGGCAGTGGCTGCGTCGGTACCGGCGAGGGCGTCTCCGGCACGGTCGTCTCCGGCACGCTCGTTGGGGCCTCGGTCACCGAGGGCGCCGCCGACCGCGGGCGGCGGCTGCTGCCGCTGCTGCCGCTGCGGTTCGGCGTCTGGGGGGTCACCACCGTCGGGGCGGCGGAGGGCGTCGTCGTCGGCGGCGGGGTGGTCGCCGCAGTGGAGGGCGGAGCGGTCGTCTTCGGCCCCGTCACGTCGGTCGGTCCGGTCGGCGAGCCGCCCCCGGACAGGCCCACGGCCAGGGCGATCGCCGCGCCGGCCAGGATAGTGGCCGCGCCAGCCGCGATCGCGATGGTCCGTCGCCGACGCCCCGCGGGATCGCCGGGCCCCCGACCATGGCCGCCGTGCCCGTCTTGGTGCGCAGCCTCGGAGCGTCGGCGGGCCTCGTCGAGCGGGACGAGCCCGGCAGCGTGATCGTCGTCGAACAGCCCGAGGCTTGCCGTCGATGCCACGACGGGGACGATGCCGATGCGGGTCTCGTCGTCCGCCCCACCCTGCGCCGGCCCCGTCGCCTGGGCCGGCGGACCGATCCTGGTGTGGGCATCGTGATCGACCTGGGGCCGAGTGTGTTGCGGTGCGGCAGGCCGGGACGGTTCGTATCGGGCCGGCCGGGGACCCCCGCCGGTGGCGGGTGAGACGGCGGTCTCGTCCAGCGCTCCCAGCACCGGATCCGCGGTGATCTCGGCATCGCCGGACTCGGCTGGCCCGCGGGACTGGGTGGGTCCGCCGACGAGCGGGGCCGGGACACCGGCGGTGCGTGGGCCGGTGCCGCCGGCCTGACCGGACGCCGCGGCGCCCGTGGATGACCCGTTCCATGTCGAGGGCCCGGTCCGGCGGGCGGGACGAACCGCGGCCGGCCCGCCGTCGGTGCTCGGGCCCGCGGGCGCCGGGGCCGCCGGCTCGTCGAGGTTCTCCAGACCGACATCGGCGGCGCTCGCACCCTCGTCGTCGTCCTCGGATCGGGGACGCGCGTGCATGACCGACGCCGGCACCGGGTTGGCGTTGCGGGCGACGGGAATCAGCCGGCGACGGATCTCCGTGACGTCAGGGCGTTCCTCCGCCGGGCGATCCATCAGGTCGCTGAGCAGGTTACGCAGGGGCCCCGCCAGTCGGAAGGCGCGGCGGCGGCCCTCGACCACGGCGGTCAGCACCGCGTAGGTCTCCGGGCCCTCGAACGGGGGCTGGCCCTCGACCGCCGAGTACAGCGTCGCGCCCAGGCCCCACAGGTCGCTCGCCGGGCTGCCCGAGGAGCCCCGGACCCGCTCGGGGGCGATGTAGGCGGGGGAGCCGACGAGCGCGCCGGTCCCCGTCAGGGTCACGTCACCCTCGGTCGCGGCGATGCCGAAGTCGGTGAGCCGGACCCGGCCATCCCGGCCGAGCAGGACGTTGCCGGGTTTGACGTCGCGGTGCAGCACGCCGGCGGAATGCGCCGCGGCGAGCGCGTCGGTCAGCGCCAGCCCGATCGCCGCGACCTGGTCAAACGGCAGTGGGCCGTGAGTACGGATCACGTCGCCGAGGCTGTCCGCGTCGACGAGCTCCATGATGATCCAGTGCCGCTGGTGCTCCTCGACCACGTCGTACACGGAGACGATGGCCGGGCTGTGCAGCCGAGCCAGCGCGCGGGCCTCCCGCAGCACCCGCGCCCGGATCGCGTCGCGTTCGTTCTGCGCCCCTGCCATCGGGACGAGGATCTCCTTGATGGCCACCGGTCGTTGAAGTAGTTCGTCCTCACCACGCCAGACGACGCCGGCTCCACCACGCCCGATGGGCGTGTCGAGACGGTAGCGCTGAGCTACGTAACGAGGCGTGCTGTGCCGTGAGGTGTCCGGGGGCACGCTTGCCGATTTGGCCATCGTGTCAAGTCTGACAGACGGACGGATCCGCGCGCTCGACGGCCGGCAGGTTTGCGACCGCCGCGAGAGTCGGAAACCCGACGAAAGCTGCCATCACGGACCGGGCCGGAAGGCGCCGAAGAGTTGGTGCATCAATGCTTGATCCTGCAACCACAGATCCTCCCGGGTATGCCAGTAGAGGGCATATCCGTGGCCGTTGCGAACCGCGCCCCGGTTGAGCACATGCACCATGACCCCGTCCGACCTGCGGTACCCGAACTCCCAGTCGGCCTGCTCGGTGCCATCCCCGCCGTCGCTGGGAGCCAGCCGCACGCGCCGATAGTCCTGCACACTCCGGACAAAACCGGCCTCGTTGCGTTGCCAGTCGCCGATCGCGGAGGTGTTTGCCTGACTGACGCTACCGACCCGCAGGAACGCCTTGGTAGCCGGGTCCACGAAATCGACGTTGCCGGGGCCGCCGGGCCCCTGCCGGCGCTGCCAGGTCGACGGATAGGCCACCGACCAGCCGGCATTGGGATCCACGTAGGAGACCCAGCCCGGAGGCGCGGTTACCGCAGTGGTGTCCCGAGCCACCGGATCGGCGGCCCCGACCGGCGCGTCGGCAGGGCGGATGGGCGCGTCGCTCGCCGCGGTCCCCCGGGTCCTGTCCGCCCCGACGGCGTTGCCGGAGTCCGGGCCGATCGATTCCGCTGGTACACCGACCCCACCGCGCCCGGCAGCGACGTCAGCGGGCCCCGAGCCCCCGCCGCCGCTGATCAGGACCAGGACCACGATGATGGCCGCCGCAGCCAGCACGGCGAGTGCGGACACCGCGACGAGGCGGCGTCGGTGCAGGTTGGGGCCGCCGGCGGCCGTCCCCGCTGGTCCGAGCGGAGCTGCGGACTGGGCGCCCGTGGTCGGGGTCACCCGGGCGACGGGCCGGGTTGACGCTTCGCGGGCCGCTGCTTTCGCCGCCGGGATGGCGGGTTCGGTGGTGCTCGCGGCGCGCGGTCGGCTCCACGGCTGGCCGAACCGGCCGCGCCGCACCGCCCCGACGGGTGCGGTCGGTGCCGAAGCCGCCCGCCCGGTGCCGCCGTTCCCGGTGGCCGGGCCGGCGGCGGCCGCGTTGTCGGACGCCGTTGAGTCGGATGCCGTTGAGGCCGCCTGGCCGAGGCCGGGGGTGGTCGGGAGCGGGCCGTCACCTGTACCGCGACCGGCCAGCCGCGCCCGCGCCGGGATGCCGCCGAGCGCCCGCATCCGGTCCATCGAGCGCATGCGCTCGATGGGACTGGTCAGGCGAGTCCGTACCGCCTGTGCGCGCACAGGCGCGGGCGCGTAGAGCGGCCCGGCGGCCGATTCAGCGCCTACCGAAGGGGAGACCGTCGGTACGCCGGCCGCCGGCGTCTGGGGCGCCGATGTCGCGGCCGTCAGTTCGGAATAGCCGGGGTCGGAAGCGTCGGCCGAGGATCTCGGAGTCGTCGGAGTCGTCGAGGTTGTCCGAGTCGAGGTCGTCGAGGCGGGAACGATGGATTCTCCGGCATCGCGGCGTTTCGTGGCCCGCGTCTCAGCGATCTCACCCTGCCGACTTTCGGTCCCACCGCGTTGTTCGGGTGTACGGCTCTCATAGTCAGCACTATGTTCTTTTTCCGCCGGAGCTTGCTCTCGAGGGAGATCGGTGCCCTCGCCGTGCGGGCGGGACCCGTCGTCACCAAAAGGCTTGTCGGCCGGCTGCCGCGAACCATGGCCGCGCGAATTGGCGCCGCCACCCGGCTCGACCCGGTCGCGGGGAATCTCCCCACCGGGAGAACGACCCGCACCAACAGGATCGTCCCGGAGGTGCGGATCATCAGCACTGTGAGCGATGGTCCCGAGGCGGAGTCCATCGACCTCGTCGGCGGGATTGCGGCGGTCGGCCCGGTGAATGCCGCCGGACCGCTGGGGCAGCGCCGGCGGCGCATCCGGAACGTCCGCCGCTGCCGCGGCGGTCACCGCCGCGGCGTGGGGTTCTGTCACGGCGTGGGGTTCTGTCACGGCGTGGGGTTCTGTCACGGCATGGGGTTCTGTCACGGCGTGGGACTCCGTGGTGGTGGAGGACTCCGTCGTGGTGGAG
>NZ_JAMPTM010000499.1 GCF_025403375.1 Frankia gtarii | reverse complement strand
GGGTACGCCGGCCCCGCCCGCGCGAGCCCGGACCCGTTCGGCCGCGGCGGGGTCCGCGGTCCGTGGGGGAAGCTGCTCGACCAACCGTCCCGACGGGTCGAGTACCTGGATCACGGTGATGTATTCGGCGGGGACGGCGCCCCGGTCGTCGAGGGGACGACCGTGGGCGAGCGCGTCGGCGGCCTGGTCGACCTCGGCCCGCGCGGCCGTCTCGGCCCGGCCGAGCAGCGTCCGGGACATGGTGTGCACGAGCAGGAGGGACGCCAGCACCAGCGCCGCCCCGACCAGCACCGTCACCGCCGCCGTCAGCCGCACCCGCAACGCCCGCACCCGGCAGCGGGGACCGGAAGCTCGGTCAGGCATCCGGGTTCACCAGCCGGTAGCCGAGGCCGCGCACGGTCGCGATCCGGGCGGCGCCGAGCTTGCGACGCAGCGCCGAGACGTACACCTCGACGACGTTGGCGTCCCCGGTGGCGTCGAGCCCCCAGACGGCGTGCAGCAGCCGGTCCTTGGCGACGACGCGGTCGCGGTGGCGCAGCAGCACCTCCAGCAGCGCTCGTTCCCGCGGTTGCAGCACGACGGGCTCGCCGTGCACCGTGCACTCGCCCGACTCGGGGTCGAGGGTGAGCGCGCCGTGGCCGAGCATCCGCGGTCGCGGGGTCGCCCCACGCCGGCCGAGCGCTCGCAGCCGCGCGACCAGCACCGCGAACGAGAACGGTTTGCGCAGATAGTCGTCGGCCCCGGCATCCAGGCCGTCGACCTCGTCGAACTCGCCGTCCTTGGCCGTGAGCATGAGCACCGGCGTCCAGACCTCGGCCGCGCGCAGCGCCGCCACCACCCGGTAGCCGCTGAGCTTCGGCAACAGGATGTCGAGGACGACGACGTCGTGCGCCCCCTCCCGCGCGTGCCACAGCCCGTCCTCGCCGTCACGGGCGACGTCGACGTCGAAGCCCTCCGCGGTCAGCCCGGCATGCAGCACCTCCGCCAGCCGGGCGTCGTCCTCCACCACCAGCACCCGCATGCCCCGGTCCCTCCTGCGGCTGCGTCCCGGCCGGGAACGGCCCGGCCCACCCTCGCATCCGGAGCTGAGAACCGGCTGAGCCGGCTCTGACGCCCAGCAGCCTCGGGGCGGCACACCGCCGCGACGAAGGCGTCGCCATCGCGACAGTCAGGCGCGAGGTCAGGCGTGGGGGACGGTGCCGCAGGAGGCCATGGTGGCGCCGCGGTAGCCGGTGAGGAACGAGTTCTTGCGCTGCTGGGCGGAGCCGTGGGTCCAGGTTTCCGGGTTGACCTGGCCGGCCTGGGCCTGGATGCGGTCGTCGCCGACGGCCTGGGCGGCGCCGAGGGCCTCGTCGAGGTCGGCCTCGCCGATGGTGACGTTGCCCGCGTTGTTCGCCAGCGTGCTCCACACCCCGGCGTAGCAGTCGGCCTGCAGTTCGAGCTGGACGCTGAGCGGATTCTCCCGGGACGGATCGGCCTGCTGGGCCTGGCGGACGCGCGCCTCGGTGCCGGTGAGCGTCTGGAGATGGTGGCCGACCTCGTGGGCGACGATGTACGCCTGGGCGTAGCGGCCCTGGGCGCCGTAGTTGCGCTGGAGCTGGTCGAGGAAGCCCAGGTCGATGTAGACCTTGCGGTCCGGCGGGCAGTAGAACGGCCCGACCTGCGACGACGCCGTGCCGCAGCCGGTGCGCACCGACTGGGAGAAGTAGACCAGCCGGGGCTTGGTGTAGGTCTGGCCGCTGCGGGCGAACTGGGCGCCCCACACCTCGTTGATCTCGTTGAACGCCTTGAGGACGAAGCAGTCATCGTACTGGTCGATCGCCCCGGCGGTGTTGCAGCGCCGGGCGACGTCGCTGGACGTGCCGCCGCCCGATGTGCCGCCGCCGGGCTGCGACAGCGGCGACCCGGCCGAGTCCGACCCGCCGCCGCCGAGGACCGCGACGAGCAGGTAGATGACGACGCCGAGGATGCCGGCCCCGCCGCCGCCGACCGCGAGCCCCCGGCC
>NZ_JAMPTM010000498.1 GCF_025403375.1 Frankia gtarii | reverse complement strand
GGCAACCTGGTGCTGTTCGTCGTCGACGCCAGCGGATCGATGGCCGCCCAGGCGCGGATGACCCTGGTCACCACCGCCGTGCTGGCCCTGCTCGTCGACGCCTACCAGCGCCGCGACCGCATCGGCATGATCACCTTCCGGGGGTCCGGGGCCGAGGTCGTGCTCGCCCCCACCGCCAGCGTCGAGGTCGGCGCCGCCCGGCTGCGCGCACTGCCGACCGGCGGGCGCACCCCGCTGGCCGCCGGGCTCACCCGCGCCGGGCAGGTGCTGCGCGCCGAACGGCGCCGCGACCCGGCGCGGCGGGCCCTGCTCGTCGTCGTCACCGACGGGCGGGCCACCGCCGGCGCCGACCCGCTGCCGGTGGCCCGCGCCCTGGTCCGCGCCGCCGGCGGACCGGGCGGACCCGCCACCGGCCGTCCCGGCGGCGCCGGGCGCGCCGCGGGTGGCGCCGCGGGCCGCAGCGGGCTGGCCAGCGTCGTCGTCGACTGCGAAAGCGGCTTCCTGCGCCTGGGCCTGGCCGGCCGGCTCGCCCACGCCCTCGGCGGGATCACGATCGGGCTCGACGCCCTGCCGCTGCTGGCCCCACCACCGGCGCCGTCGTCGCCGCGGACGGGAAAGGTGGCCTGAGATGGCACCGCAGGGACAGCCGGCCAGCGTCCCCGACGACGGCCTGACCACCCGCGCACGCCGCGACCGACCGCTGCTGATCGTCCACACCGGCGACGGCAAGGGCAAGTCGACCGCCGCGTTCGGCCTGGCGTTGCGCGCCTGGTCGCAGGGCTGGCCGGTCGGGGTGTTCCAGTTCGTCAAGTCCGCCAAGTGGCGCATCGGCGAGGAACGCGCCCTGGGCGTGCTCGCCGACTCCGGCGAAGGCGGCTCGCTCGACTGGCACAAGATGGGCTCCGGGTGGAGCTGGGTACGTGACCGCGTCGACCCCGACGGCGACCCGGCGGCCGCCGCGGCCGAGGGCTGGGCGCAGATCCGCCGCGACCTGGCCGCCGAAACCTACCGGCTCTACGTCCTCGACGAGATGACCTACCCGCTGCACTGGGGTTGGCTCGACGTCGCCGAGGTCGTCGACACCCTGCGCACCCGCCCGGGCCGCCAGCACGTCGTCGTCACCGGGCGGCGCGCCCCGCAGGAGCTGCTCGACGCCGCCGACCTCGTCACCGAGATGACGAAGATCCGTCATCCGATGGACACCGGACAGAAGGGCCAGCGGGGCATCGAATGGTGAACGCCTCCCTCGACCTGCCCCGCCTCGTGCTGGCCGCCCCGACCAGCGGTGCGGGCAAGACGACGGTGACCACCGGGCTGATGGCCGCGCTGCGCGCCCGCGGCCTGCGGGTCTCCCCGCACAAGGTCGGCCCCGACTACATCGACCCCGGCTACCATGCGCTGGCCACCGGCCGCCCCGGCCGCAACCTGGATGCGGTGCTCTGCGGCGCGGCGCGCCTGGCGCCGCTGTTCGCCCACGGTGCGCGCGGCGCCGACGTCGCCGTCGTCGAAGGGGTGATGGGCCTGTTCGACGGGGTCGCCCGCCCGCAGCCCGGCGAGGCCGCCGACCACGCCTGCACCGCGCACGTCGCCCGGCTGCTCGACGCCCCGGTGATCCTCGTCGTCGACGTCTCCGGCGCCGCCCGTTCCATCGCCGCGCTCGTCGCCGGGTTCCGCGCCTTCGACCGGCGCATCCACCTGGCCGGGGTGATCCTCAACCGGGTCGGCTCGCCGCGCCACCGCGAGCTGCTCACCGAGGCGCTCGCCGACATCGGGATGGCGGTGTTCGGCGCGGTTCCCCGCGAACAGGCCGTGCACACCCCCTCACGTCACCTCGGCCTGGTGCCCGCCGCCGAACGCCGCCCGGCCGCCGTCGACGCCGTCGACCGCCTCGGCGCGCTCATCGCCGCCTCCTGCGACCTCGACGGCCTGCTGCGCGTCGCCCGCGCCGCCCCACCGCTGCGCACCGACACCTGGAATCCGACCGCGGCCCTCGCCGCGACGGCAGAGACCGCGGGGACGGGGACTGCGGG
>NZ_JAMPTM010000497.1 GCF_025403375.1 Frankia gtarii | reverse complement strand
GGGCCAGCGCTCATGCCGGGGGCCGCAGCGATTCGGCGACCTCGATCGCGCGCAGGACCGCCGCCGCCTTCGTGCGGCTCTCCAGGTCCTCGGCGTCGGGATCGGAATCGGCGACGATTCCGGCGCCGGCCTGGACGTAGGCCACGCCGCCGCGCAGCACCGTGGTGCGGATCGCGATGGCGGTGTCCAGGTCGCCACCGAAGTCCAGATAGCCGACCACGCCCCCGTAGAGGCCGCGGCGTGTGGGCTCCAACTCGTCGATGACCTCCATCGCGCGCACCTTCGGCGCCCCGGAGAGCGTGCCCGCCGGGAACGTCGCGGTGAGCACGTCGACGGCGCTGCGCTCAGGCGCCACCTCGCCGATCACCGTGGAGACGATATGCATGATGTGCGAGAACCGTTCGACGGCGGCAAACTCGACGACCCGCACCGAACCGGGCACGCAGACCCGGCCCAGATCGTTGCGGACCAGGTCGACGAGCATCACGTGCTCCGAGCGCTCCTTCGGGTCGGCAAGCAGTTGCGCCGCGAGCTGCGCGTCGCGTTCCGGCGTCGCGCCCCGGGGTCGGCTGCCCGCGATGGGATGCAGCAGCGCCCGTCGCCCGGTGACCTTGACGTGCGCCTCCGGCGAGGAGCCGACGACGTCGTGGTCACCGAACCGCAGCAGGTACATGTACGGGCTCGGGTTGGTCGTGCGCAGCACCCGGTAGACGTCGAGGGGATCGGCGGCGGTCGCCCGCTCGAAACGCTGGGAGACCACGATCTGGAAGCACTCCCCAGCGCGGATCTCCTCGATGGCCCGCTCGACCGAGGCCTGGAAGGCCCCGGGCGGGGTGGCGGAGACGAAGTCGCCGACCCCGCTGGCCGCCCCGCTGGTCGTCGCCACCGTCGGCTCGCTCCACTTGGCCAGGTCGCTGGTCATCGCGTCCAGTCGCGCCACCGCGTCGTCGTAGAGAGCGTCGAGGTCGGGGCGGGTGGCGTCGGCCGGATCCGGGCCCGACGCGGCCGGCGCCTCCGTGAAGACGTTGGCGACCAGCAGGCAGGAGCCGTCCGCGTGGTCGAGGACGGCGAGGTCCGTGGTGAGCAGCATCCGCAGCTCGGGCAGGCCGAGATCGTCGACGGCATGCGAGGGCAGCCGTTCGATGCGGCGCACGATGTCGTAGCCGAGGTAGCCGACGAGACCGCCCATCAGCGGCGGGGCATCCGGATCGTTGTCGGCGCGCAGGGAGCGTTCCACCGCGCGCAGGATGTCCAGCGGGTCACCCTCGGTCGGCACCCCGCGCGGTGGCGTGCCGACCCAGACCGCCTGGCCGTCGCGTTCGGTCAGCGTCGCCGCCGCTCGCACCCCGACGAACGAGTACCGGGACCACACCCCGCCGTGCTCGGCGGACTCGAGCAGGAAGGTGCCCGGCCCGCCGGCGAGCTTGCGGTAGATCCCGACCGGGGTCTCCCCGTCGGCGAGCAGCCGGCGGGTGACGGCGACGACCGGCCGGGTGGCGGCGGCGGCGTGGAACGCAGCCCGGTCGGGGACGATCCGCCCGGTGGTCATCGGGCCGGCCCGGCATCGGCCACGACGCCCGGGTTACCCGCGCGCGCGGGCAGCGGATCGGCGTCGAAGCAGGTCCGGGTGTCGGTGTGGCAGGCCGGGCCGATCTGGTCCACCCGGACGAGGACGGCGTCGCCGTCGCAGTCGAGGGCGACCGAGCGGACCCACTGCTGGTGGCCGGAGGTGTCGCCCTTGACCCAGTACTCCCCGCGGCTGCGGCTCCAGTAGGTGGCCCGCCCGGTGGTCAGCGTGCGGTGCAGCGCCTCGTCGTCCATCCAGCCGAGCATCAGCACCTCGCCGGTGTCGTGCTGTTGGGCGATGGCCGGGAACAGACCGGCGTCGTTACGACGCAGGCGGCTGGCGATGGCGGGATCCAGAGCGGATGGACGTACGGTCACGGCTCCATTCTGCTCGTCCGCGTCGGCGAGACGGGGCAGGCGTCCGCCGTCAGGGCCGGCGTCGCCGGGCACGTCACCCCCTCCCCCGGGCC
>NZ_JAMPTM010000496.1 GCF_025403375.1 Frankia gtarii | reverse complement strand
CGTCATGGGTCCTCCGCAAGTCCTCCGCCTCCACCACGCCGGGGGGCGGTGATCCGATCGGGTGAGCGGGCGGCCGGTCCTGGCCGTCGCCGTGCTAGCGACGGACGTCCATGCCGGCGTCGACCTTGAGCAGGCTGCCGGTGAAGGAGCGCGCGGCGTCGGAGATCAGGAACAGGATGGCCTGGCTGACGTCGCCGGGCTCGATCATGGGGAGGTCGGGCAGCATCGTCTGCATCGCGTTGACGAGGTTGGGGTTGGCCTCGATCACGCCGAACAGCGCCGGGTTCTCGGTGACCATCGGCGTGGCGCAGTTCGTCGGCGCCACCGCGTTGACCCGGATGCGGTGCGGGGCCAGCCAGTTCGCGTACGAGCGGACCAGCGCGATGACGGCGTTCTTGGCCATCCCGTAGGCGTCGGAGCCGCCGCGGCCGTCGGTGAGCGGCAGCAGCGCCGCCATGGAGCTGGTGGCGACGAGGTTGCCGCCCTGGCCGCGCTCGATCAGGTGCCCGATGGCGACCTGGAAGGTGTTCCACACGCCGATCTGCATGATGTCGATGCCCAGGCGCAGCGCGGCGTCGGCGTCACGCTCGTCGCTGTTGCTGAGGATGACCCCGGCGTTGGCCAGGACGGTGTCGATGTGGCCGAAGCGCTCGACCCCGGCGTCGAAGGCGGTCTGCAGCGCGGCCTTGTCGCGCACGTCGGCCTCGGCGGTGAGCATCTGCCCGCCGGCCTTCTCCACCAGCCGGGCGGTCTCGGCCAGGTCCTCGGCGGTGCCCAGCTTGTAGGGCACGGCTTCGAGATCGCGACAGATGTCGATACCGACGATGTTCGCCCCCTGCTCGGCGAACGTCACCGCGTGCGAGCGGCCCTGCCCGCGCGCCGCCCCGGTGATGAACACGACCCGGTCGTCCAGCAAGCCCATGAATGCTCTCTTCTCATCGTGGTCGGCCGCGGACCGGCGGCCCGCACGGGCGCGGTTTGGTCGGGCGGCGTGGATGGTCCGGCGGGCGAGGGCGGCATGCTCCCCGAGCGCTCGCCTTCTGTGAGCCACCACACTAGTAAGACACCTGTCATTATGAAACCCCGGGGTGGGTCCAGATCGCCGGCGCCGTGCCTCGAACGCCTGCCCACCTGGCGGAATACGCTTCCACCTACACTCGTTGCACACGCAACGCGATGCCGGAGTCACCGTCCGGGAACCGCCCGTCGCGACGAGGCCCGAGGGGAGGCCGGCTTGGCGATACCCGATCCGCTTCTCGCGCTCCGCCGGCACCAGGACACCGCCGGCACCGACGCCCCCACCGCCGACGCCCCCACCGCCGACACCCTCATCGCCGGCGGGGGCGCGTGGCTGCCGCGGCGACGGCGTGCGCCGTATCCGGCCAGCCAGGCGATCGGCGCGGAGGGCGCCCGCGCCTGCCAGGAGATCATCTCCGCGGCCCGGCGGCTGTTCACCGAACGCGGCTACCACGGCACCAGCGTCCAGGCGGTGGCCGAGGCCACCGGCCGCTCCGACGCCGCCTTCTACCAGTACTTCCGCGGCAAGCTGGAGGTCTTCCGGATCTTCTTCGAGGAGCTCGGCGTCGACCTGGTCGACCACTTCCAGCGGCTGCCGGTACTCACCGAGGGACCGGCGGGGTTCGCGGTGTTCCGGGCCTGGCTGGGCGAACTCGGCGCCGTGCTGCGCCGGCACTCACCGGTGTTCGCGGAATGGCCGCTGTCCACCGCGGAGGCAACCCTCGCCGGCAACCCGTCCGCCGACAGCCTCGCCGTCGGCACTTCGGCCGTCGACGCTCCGGCCGTCGACGCTCCGGCGATCGACAACCCGTCCGAGGAGTACCTGCAGGTGCTCGCCGCGAGCCTGCCGCCGCGGCTGGCCCGCGCCGACACCGGCGGGGTGGACACCCGGGTGCTGTCCGTCGCCCTGATCTGCATCGTGGAGTGGACGCACATCGTCTCCGACGCCCGCGGCACGATCGCGCGGCGCCCCGACGCGGACGAGGCGCTGCACGACGCCCTGGCCGGCATGATCCACCGCTCGTTCTTCCCCGCTCCCGACC
>NZ_JAMPTM010000495.1 GCF_025403375.1 Frankia gtarii | reverse complement strand
GATCTCGCCAGTCGCCCCGCCGCGCCTGACCGCACACACCTTCAGCCGGTCATTACTTTATGTATCTTCTCAACTCCATAGAGTAGCCATGTGCGATTGGCTTCCCCATGCCTCCCGCCGCGCACCCGATCTTCCTGGACGGCCATAGGTGATCTTTCCGACGATCGAGTTCGCGGCGTTCTTCGTCGTGGTGATGGCGCTGTCCTGGCTGCTGATGCCCCGACCGGCGCTGTGGAAGCCGTTCATCCTCGCCGCGTCGTACTTCTTCTACGGCTTTGCCGACGCCCGGTTCGTCCTGCTCATCGTCGCCTCCACCCTGATCAACCAGGCGGCCGCGCGGGCGGTCCACCGGTTCCGGGACCGGCGCATCCTCGCCGCGGCGATCGCCTGCGACCTCGGCCTGCTCGGCTGGTTCAAGTACTACGGCTTCTTCGCGCTGTCCGTCGATCGCGCCCTGGCCGACGCCGGACTGCCCACCCCGCTCCCACTGCTCCAGGTGGCGCTGCCGATCGGGATCTCGTTCTTCACCTTCCAGGCGCTGAGCTACGTCATCGATGTCCACCGCGGGATCACCCCGCCGGCACCGCTGCTCGACTTCGCCGTCTACGAGGCGTTCTTCCCGCATCTGGTGGCCGGTCCCATCGTGCGGGCCAGCGAGTTCCTCCCGCAGCTCGCCACCCCGCGGGACCCGGCCCGGGTGCCGACCACGCGGGCGGCGTTCCTCATCCTCGGCGGGCTGATCAAGAAGGTCGTGCTCGCCGACGTCATCGCCTCCCGACTGGTCGACCCGGTCTTCGACGCCCCCGGCCAGCACTCGTCCACCGAGATCGGTGTCGCCATCTACGGCTACGCCGTCCAGATCTACTGCGACTTCTCGGCCTACTCCGACATTGCCATCGGGATCGCGCTGCTACTCGGCTTCCGCTTCCCGGACAACTTCAACCGGCCATACGCGTCGCGCAGCCTGCAGGAGTTCTGGCGGCGCTGGCACATGACGCTGTCACGCTGGCTGCGCGACTACGTGTACCTGCCCCTGGGCGGAAGTCGACGCGGACGCCGCCGGACCCACCTGAACCTCATGATCACCATGACCCTGGGCGGCCTGTGGCACGGGGCGTCGTGGACCTTCGTACTGTGGGGGGCGCTGCACGGCGCCGCCCTGGTGACCGAACGCCGGCTACGGGCCCGGTGGACGGGACGGACGGCCGCCGCCGGGCCCGCGCGGATGCCGTCGCCGCGCGCCGACTCCGACGCCGGCGCCACCCCCGCCGCGCCTCGCGGCGAGGCCCTCTCCGCGCAGCGCTCAGCGCCGCCGGACGAACGTGCAGCCGCCGACCTCCCGGCGCGACCCGACCTCCCGGCGCGACCCGACATGCCCGCGCAGCCCGACATGCCCGCGCGACCCGACGTGCCCGCGCAGCCCAACGTGCCCGCGATCGACTCAGGAACAGAGGCCTCCTCGACAGCGCCCACGTCCCGGGCGATCGGGTTGGCCGCGGCGCCCGCACCGGCCGCCGCCGGGACCGCGACCCGGGTCACCGGCCCCGTACGCGGCTGGGCGGCCCGCCTCGTCGTCTTCCACTTCGTCTGCGCGACCTGGGTGCTCTTCCGCGCCCCGGATCTGGACACGGCGGGCCGCCTGTTCGCGCGGCTTTTCACAGCCGGCGGCCCGGCGCCGCTGGTCACCCCCTCGGTGGTGGCCGCGATAGCGGTGGGCCTGACCACGGCGGCCGTCCCGCAGCGCTGGTGGGCCAGGGCGCAGGCCCGGTTCACGCAGGTGGGCCTCGGCTCGCAGATCGCCCTGCTGACCATGGCCATGATGGTCATTTACGCGGTTGTCGGGCAACAGGACGTCGCCCCGTTCATCTACTTCCGCTTCTGAGGACAGCCCGCCGGGGCGTGGGGCCACCAAATCCCGGCGAAGCACCTAAGGTAATCATGTAAGCACGGAAAGTGATTTCCATCTATCCTCCACGGCCGTCGACGGAGCCCGCGACCATGACCGAGCGCGACGATGCCTGTCTCTTATACACCTCTGCCGCTGCCGAGGACTTAATAACTGTTGATGTGGGG
>NZ_JAMPTM010000494.1 GCF_025403375.1 Frankia gtarii | reverse complement strand
ATCGAACTCCTCACCCGCCCCGTCAACATCGACGACCCCACCCAGGTCAACACCTACCGCCAAGCCTTCCTCCGCCTCCAACACGCCTCCGCCACCGGCAGACGCGCCGCAGAAATCATCGACCTGGCGAGAACAGATCCGTGACGCGCACCCGCCGAAGCCGCTACGCGAAACCGCCCGCGAGCGGACAGCCGCGCTGGAGGCCCGCGCTACCGGCCACCTCGGAGACGAAGCAGCGATGATGGACTCGTTGCGGCGCGCCGGCCAGCATCTCCACGAAGAAGCCCTCACCATCTGCGCCAGTGCCGTGGACGCCTCCGGCCGTGCCGACGACACTTCAACCGCATGAACCTGCAGCAACCGACCGTCGGCCTGTTGCATCCCGGCGCGATGGGCGCAGCAGTCGGCCGGCAGGCCGCCCTGGCCGCACGGGTGCTCTGGCTGCCGGACGGGCGCAGCACCGCAACGGCGGACCGTGCCACCGCCGCCGGACTGCAGCCGGCGCAGGATCTCGCCACGCTTGTTCACGACGCCGACATCGTGATTTCCCTGTGTCCGCCGCAGTTCGCCGACCAGGTCGCCACGGAAGTCCTGGCCGCCGGCTTCCGCCGCGGGCTGTTCGTCGAAGCCAACGCGATCACCCCCGAGCGGATGACGTCGATCGCCGAGGCGTTCACACAGGCCGGAGCCCGCCTCGTCGACGGCTCGATCATCGGACCACCCCCCACCGAACCCGGCACCACCCGCCTCTACCTCGCCGGCGCCCCCGAGGACACCGCCACCGTGGTGAACCTGTTCACCGGATCCGCTCTGGAAGCGGTACCGATCTCCACCCAACTCGGCGCCGCCTCAGCACTCAAGACCGCACAGGCCGTGTTCCAGAAAGCCAGCCGCGCCCTCGCCGGACTCGCACACGCCCTCGCCGACCACTACGGCGTCGCCGACGCCCTCACCGAGGAAGGACACCGACGCAGCCCACCCATCCTCGCCGAACCCGACTACCTGCCCTCCGTCGCCGCACGCGCCTGGCGATGGTCACCCGAACTCGCCGAGGCCGCCGCCGCCCTACGCACCGCCGGCCTACCCGACACCATGATCCTCGGCGCCAAGGAAATCCTCGACGCCTGGTCCACCTATCGCGACGCCCCACCCGACGAGGTCGACGTGCTCTTCACCCGCCTCCGAGGAGAAGGCGCCAAACTCTCCGAGTAGCGCACCTTGAACGCTGTGAGCTCCCACAGCCAAAGCCGCCGAAGCCGCGTTCGCGGCCTCCCACGGTTCGACACCTCAAGAATCGGTGAGCGTTTTGGTACATGGCCTTTCCCGTCGGAGAGGCGTTCATGGCCGGCGCGCGGGCAGCGGTTGCAGTGAGGGCCAGCGGGTGAGGATGCTGTCGCGCGTGGCCGCGGCGAGCTGCCCCAGCTCTTCCAGCTCGCCACCGTCAGCGGTCATCTCGCTGAGGATTCCGAGGCGATGAGCGAGCCGCTGGCGCGCCGTCGCCGTGCCCCAACGCCAGTCACGGCGAGGAACCCTGGCCAGATGGTCACGAGTCCCACGCCGGGCCCGCTCGACCAGCGCATCGCCTCGCAGTAGCCAGCCAGCACACGCGTCGGTGAGATCGTCTGAAACATCGAGACCGGTCTGCTGGCGCCATGCCGCACGGTAGGCGGCCTCCGCCGCGTCCAGCAACGGCCGCAGCGGGGCGGTGACGCACCAGCAGGTCGGGAACCCGATGCGCAGGTAGGCGAGTTCGGTGAGCCCGTCGCCCAGCGCCGCCTGCTCGAAATCGATGAACCTGACACCGCTACCGGTATGCAGGTCGTTACCCGGGCACGGATCGCCGTGCAGCAAGGCAGTGCCCGGCGAGCGGGCCAAGCGGCTCACGAGGCCGTCCAGCTCGGCGCGTACTCCGCGGGGCACAGCAACGCCAAGCGCGTGGGCAAGCCGGAGAAAGGAGTCGACGTCGTCATGGGTCGGGCCGGACCAGACTGGTGTCGCCGCCTCCTGAAAACTGACCCCCCAGGGGGCCGCGAAAACTGACCCCCTGCTGGTGTAGGAGGGGTGCTGAAGGTGGAGGACTGGGCGGAGATCCGCAGATTGCGTCGAGCTGAGGGCGTTC
>NZ_JAMPTM010000493.1 GCF_025403375.1 Frankia gtarii | reverse complement strand
CCCCAGACCGGCGCTCATCAGACCGAGACCGACCACGGCGGCACCCCGGGCACCCACCGCGGCGGTCGGCCGTGGCCCGGCGACGCTCGCGGTCGCGGAATTCGCCCCGTCCGGGCTCCGGTCCGCCGGGCCGGCTCGGCCCGGCGGACCGGAGCCCGCGGCGAGCAGCGGCTGGCGTCAGGCCCGTCATCGGCCCCGCGATGGGACTGGGTGTCGATCGCGGCGGTCTGCGCGGCGTTCCTCACCTTCGGCGCTGCCGTCCTCGCCTTCTACGGCCTGCGGGTGGTGGACGCCGACCATCCGGTCGCGGCGGCGAGCGTCGCGCTGGGCCGGGATTCGGCCGGCGCCGCCGCGACCTCGCCGGCCGGGCCAGCCGGGCTGACGATGATGGCGGACTCGCGGACGAACCTCGACCCTGCCGACGTCGGCCAGCACAGCAGGGAGCTGCTCGCGGGCCAGATCGCGGGTTCGGTCACGCTGCCCCTACAGCTGACCGGACCGACGGGGACCATCGCGGAGCGGGGGACCGTGGTGTCGGCGACGGCGGCGGGTGTCCTGCCGTTCCAGGCGGTCGCACGCCAGCCCGGGTCCGTCGTGGCGGCACCGCAGGCCGCGGCGGGTCAACGGCTGCGTGCGCTGCTGGACAACCCCGATCTGCGTACCTGCTACCAGAGTCTGATCGCCCAGTCCGGCGGGGAAATCCTCGCGGTCGATCGCGTCCGGTATGACAGTCAGCCGGCGCTGCTGGTCGTGTTGTCCATCCCCGTGCAGCCGGCGGCCGCGCGGGTGCTCGTCGTCGACGCGCACTGCGGCATCATCAGCGCATCCGCAGCATTGTGGTACAGCGCGACCACCCGGCGCGGGTAGCGTGACCACCGACATCGATGATCTGCGATTACCCAGCACCGGCGGGCACGGGATGGAATCAGACGCCCTCAAGGACCGTTGTCGCTCTCGGACAGCGTCTTCACGGAACACCAGACCCACGAGCAGGGATCCCGACGCGACACCGGGGCCGAAGGGCACCGGCGGGGTCCACCCCGGCTGACGGGGAATCGCGCAGCGCGAAAGGAGCGGGTGTGACAGCCCAGCAGCAGGTCCAGGACGTCACCGGTCACGGTGGCGGATCGGCAGACGACGTGCGCGATGTCATCATCGTCGGCTCGGGGCCGGCAGGTTACACGGCCGCCATCTACACTGCCCGGGCCAACCTGCGGCCACTCGTCTTCGAGGGCGCGGTAGCCGCGGGCGGCGCGCTCATGAACACCACCGAGGTCGAGAACTTTCCCGGCTTTCCCGCGGGCGTGCAGGGCCCGGAGCTGATGGAACAGCTGCGCCAGCAGGCGGAGCGGTTCGGCGCCGAGCTGGTCGCCGACGACGTGACCGAGCTCGACCTCACCGCCAACCCGAAGGTCGTCAAGGTCGAGGACCAGACGTTCCTGGCGCGCACGGTCATCGTCGCCACCGGCTCGGCCTACCGCAAGCTCGGCGTCGAGCACGAGGAGCGGCTGCTCGGGCGTGGAGTGTCGGCCTGCGCGACCTGTGACGGATTCTTCTTCCGCGACCAGGACATCGCCGTCGTCGGCGGCGGTGACTCGGCGATGGAGGAAGCGACGTTCCTGACCCGCTTCGCCCGATCGGTCACGGTGATCCACCGGCGGGACAAGCTGCGGGCGAGCGCGATCATGCAGGAGCGGGCCTTCTCCAACGACAAGATCCGGTTCCGGTGGAACGCCGACGTCGCCGAGATCCTCGGCGAGGACAAGCTCAGCGGCGTCCGTCTCCACGACACGGTCACCGGCAAGACCGACGACCTCGACATCACCGGCCTGTTCGTCGCGATCGGCCACGATCCGCGAACCGAGCTGCTCCGCGGCCAGCTCGAGCTGGACGACGCCGGTTACGTGAAGGTCGCGCACCCCACCACCAAGACGAACCTCGACGGCGTGTTCGCCTGCGGCGACGTGGTCGACCACACCTACCGGCAGGCGATCACCGCGGCCGGCACCGGGTGCGCCGCCGCCCTCGACGCGGAGCGCTTCATCGCCGCCGGTGAGGGTCCCGGCGAGACGACCACCGAGGCCCCGCGGGTCTCCACCCCGGCACCGCAGCCGGCCTGACGTCCACCCCCGGCA
>NZ_JAMPTM010000492.1 GCF_025403375.1 Frankia gtarii | reverse complement strand
CGCCCACCCCCATCGGCGGCGGAATCGCCAACGGCCGCATGCGCCGGATCAACGGTGGATCCCGGCTGGTCCTGCGCCGCGCGCAACGCCGCCTGCTCGACATCATGTTCCCGCGCCAACCGACGAAGCAGAACGAACCAGACCGGAGCAATGGCCCAGAATGCAAGGTTGAATCCGATCACCGCGCCTCGGGCCTCACCAAGAACCGCCCCGAGGATGGGGAATCCGAGCAGCATCGGGGCGAAGGCCGCGTTCAGCCGAAATGTGATCTTGGTCTTACCGAGCGCGTAGGCCATGCAGGCCGGGCCCACCGGGACCGCTGCGGCGAGATAGTGCAGGATCGACAGTCCCAGGATGCTCTTCGTCCCGGCCCAGGTATCGCCCAGCAGAGCCTGGCCGTAGCGATCCGGCAGGAAGTAGAAGATCAGGCTCCAGGCTGCGCCGATCGCCACGACCAGCCCGGACAGTGCATACGCCGCCCGCTCACGGTCTCGCGCGTTCATCGAGGTCCGTTTGGAGAGCTCGGGCAGGGCGAAGCTCACCACCCCGACCCCGACCACCGTGGTCGGGCCGAGCAGCGTCCGCGCGCCCTGCAGCGCGCCGATCGTCGACAGCGACCCGACCGCCCCGATCGCCAGCATCGACGTCTGCAGGGCGCCCTGCACCGTGATGAACTCCGCCGCCAGGTACGTCGAGTCCGTCCTGTTCTCCGTCAGCCATCTTCTGGTCGCACCGGGCGATGGCCAGAAGCCGGCCTGGACGACGCCGATCAAGGCCGCGACCAGGGCCGCGGCCCCCCAGGCCAACACCAGCGGAGAGGACTCGGTCACCCCACGGTGGACGAGCAGCCAGATCCCGAACACCTGGACGACCGCCCACACGACATCGTTGAGGAACGCCCCGAACGGCCGCCCCATGGCGAAGAAGACGTACCGCCAGGCATCCTGCAGGAGCAGGCCGGGCAGCACGAAGCCCATCGCCGCCAGCGACGATCCAACCGGCCCACCGACGCCGAGGCCGATGCCGACGAACACCACCCCGACGCCGATGCCGAAGGCAAACGACGATCCGGTCGTGGCCGAGGCGGCCGACCGGAACGACGACGGCGTCGAGCCCGAGTAGTGCATGCTCAGCGGCAGGCAGGTCGCACCCCGACACAACCCGATCGCAATGGCGAACAACGTGTAGGCGATACCGAACGCGCCGTACTCGACGTCGCTGACCTGGCGCGCGATGAGGAACGAGATCGCGGCGTTCGTCGCGCTGGAGACGGCCTGGTCGGCGAGGGTCCAGACCGCCTTCGACCGGGTACTGGGGCTGCCCCCGTCCCCGCCTGGGTCAAGTCCCCCTTCGGGATCGTCGGCCTCATCGAGATCGGCGCCGCCGGCACGGCGGGCCCGGTCGGCACGGCGGGCCCGATCGTCGACCACCCCGCCGGAGTCGGCTCGCCGCCGCGCCGTGCCGACCACCCGTGCGCCACGTCGGTCGATGAGCCCGGTGTCCGGATCATCGACGAGGTCCCCGTAGCCCACGACGGTGGCCGCCGGATCGGACCGGGCGCCGGGACGCGGCCGGCCAGGCAACGACCCGCGGGAGACCACCTGGGTGGACTCCACGTCCGACGGGGTGGCACGGCGGCGACGCCGGTGCGAGCGGGGTGCGGGCTCCTCGACCCGGGCGATGACCTCGGTCTGTTCGATGCGCAGGCGGTGCTGCAGGACGCTCAGGTCGAGCGTCGAGGTGATCGAGTGCGGCAGCGGGCTACCGCCGGGCAACCGGCGCAGCCCCGGTAGCGCCGAGGTCCCCGGCGAGGTTGGGCTTGCGCCTACCGCACCCCCGCCGTCTGGCGTCCCCGACTGTCGCCTCGTCTCTGGAGCCGGGACCGAGAGTGGGACCGGGACCGGGGGGCCGGATCCGGGCAGGCGGCCGCCTGCCGCGGGACCGCCGACCTCGATGGGCGGGGCAGAACGCTGCGGTGCCGAGCTGACCGCGATCCATCCGTGGCCTGCGGTATCCACCGGCATCCGAGCTGGCGACACGGGCCGTGAGCCGTCCGGTGATGGTGCCTGCCCCGCGGGGTAGTCGGCCGGCGGCGACGTCGGGACGCGAGCCACCGCGGGAATCCGCCCCCGTCTTGCCCCGGTCGGCGGCGACGGCCGGCGGGGGGCGCCGCCCGATCCGGCGGGGTAGCCA
>NZ_JAMPTM010000491.1 GCF_025403375.1 Frankia gtarii | reverse complement strand
GTGTCAAGGCTTCCTGAAAATTGACCCCGTGGGGGTCTCGGAAATTTGACCCCCGCGCCTGGTTGATCAGTTGTGGTTGGGTCGGTCCTTGGCGAGGAGCTCGCGGCGTTGGCGGGTGCGGTAGGAGTCGCCGGCGAGGGTGAGGACCTCGGCGTGGTGGACGAGCCGGTCGATCATGGCGGCGGCGACGACGTCGTCGGAGAAGGTCTCGCCCCAGCGGCCGAAGGGGAGGTTCGAGGTGACCAGGACCGAGCCCTGTTCGTAGCGGGAGGCGATGAGCTGGAAGAACAGGTTCGCTGCGTCCTGGTCGAAGGGGATGTAGCCGACCTCGTCGATGATGATAAGTTTGTAGCGGCGGATCTTTCTGAGTTCTTCGTCGAGACGGCCGGCGTGGTGGGCGTCGGCGAGGCGGGTTATCCAGTTGCTGGCGGTGTCGAACAGGACGGAATAGCCGGCATGGGTTGCTTTGACGCCCAGGCCGATGGCAAGGTGGGTCTTCCCGACGCCGGGCGGGCCGAGGAGGACGACGTTTCCCGCTTTGGCGATGTAGGTGCTGGTGGCCAGATGGGCGAGAACGTCGCGGCGAAGTGAGGGGAGGTGGTCGAGGTTGAAGTCCTCCAACGTTTTGACGGTCGGGAAGTGCGCGGTGCGGATCCGCATGACGGTGCCTTTGGACTCGCGGTCGGCGACCTGGCGCTGCAGCAGCGCGGCGAGGTATTCTTCGTGGGACCAGTTCTCCTCGCGGGCCTGGATGGCGAGTTCTTCCCAGAACGCGCCGATCGTCGGGGTCTTCAACACCCGGGTCAGATAGGCGATCATCGCTGGCATGCCGTCGGAGGTTTTCCCGGCCGGTGCCGCCGGTATGGTGGCTGTGGTCATTCGCTGCTCGCTTTCTTCTCGAACGGTGTGGGGGTGAAGTCGACGCCGAACAGGGCGTCGTAGTCCGGCAGCGCCCGCATGCTGACCGGGTGGCCGTCGCCGTGGTGGCGTGTTGCCGCCGCCCGTCGCCGGCGGTCCTCGGCCAGGGCCTGGCGCATCCGCCCGGCAGCCGCGGCATGCTCGGGATCGGTGATGACACCGTGGCGGGCCCACGAGCGGGCATGACGGGCCACGGGCTGGCCGTCGCAGGTCACCGCCACCGTGTCCAGCGAGGCGGTCACGTCGACGAACCGGCCGATCGCCCGCGGGTCGACCGAGTAGTCGACGGTGTCGACCCGCACGTAGTAGTCCCGGCCGAGCCGGACCCGGGTGGCAAGGCCGGTCAGCGGGTCGACCGGCGGCAGTTCCAGCATCGACCGCAGATCGGTTTCCAGCAGGTCGACCGGACGGCCCCCGACCGACCGCACGGTGCGGGCATTCGCCAATGTCAGCCATTCAGTCAGCTGGATGTTGAAATCCTCCGGGGAGGCGAACCGCCGGCCGGGCAGAAACGACGTCTCGAAATAGCCGTTGGCCCGCTCGACGATACCCTTATATTCCGGGTCCCGTGGCGGCGCAAGCCTGATCTGGGTCGCCAACGTTCCCGCGAACCCCGCCGCCGGCGCCGACACCCGGCCGGTCCCACCGATCGCCGATTCCCGATCCCATACCAGCGTCTTCGTGACCCGCCCGACCCGGCCGATCAGCAGCCACATGCCCGCGAGAATGTCACCGGCCTGCCGCGATGGAATCATCGTCGCGGTCAGGAACCGGGAGAACGCCAACGTCATCACCAGCACCGGAAGCACCCTTTCCTGCCCCGCGCCCACCGGAATCACCGGCTCCGGGAACCACAGATCACAATGCGCGAACTCCCCCGGCTCATACACCATCCGATCTACCGGGTCGATCCCGACATACTCCGGCCGGATCACCGTCAATCGCTTCTTCAACGGCGACAGCGAATACGGCCAGCCGATCCGCTGCGCGATCACTGGCGCCGGCATCCGCGGCCACTCCGTCAGCAACGCCCGGATCACCGGCTCGAACGGATCGACCACTGACCCGCGCGGCGCCCGTTCGTACTGCGGCGGCCGGTCCGACGCCAACGCCGCCCGCACCGTGTTCCGCGCCACACCCAGCCGTCGAGCGATCTCCTTGATCGGAACGCCCTCAGCTCGACGCAATCTGCGGATCTCCGCCCAGTCCTCCACCTTCAGCACCCCTCCTACACCAGCAGGGGGTCAGTTTTCGCGGCCCCCTGGGGGGTCAGTTTTCAGGAGGCGGCGACA
>NZ_JAMPTM010000490.1 GCF_025403375.1 Frankia gtarii | reverse complement strand
GAGGAGTCCAGGTGATCGTGACCTCACCGTTGCCGTCGTTGACCGTGCCCGCGTTGACCCCGGTGGTCAGGACGGGGTTCTCGATGGTCGACGCGGCGAACGAGCTCCCGCCCGCGCCGCCGGCGCCGGCGCCACCGTAGCCGCCGAAGGTGCCGCCGCCACCGGAGCCGCCGCCACCACCGAAGTAGCCGCCACCCGCGCCGCCGCCCGCGCCACCACCGGACGTGGTGGCGGTCGGGTCCAGGCAGGGCGGGGTGTGCACCCCGGTGCAGGGCAGGTTCCCGGCACCGCCGGCACCGCCGGCACCGGACGTGCCGTCAGTACCGTCCCCGCCGCAGCGCGGATCGGTCAGCGGATCGGTGGTCGGGGGATTCCCGGCACCGTGCCGGCACGCGTTCAGGCCTCCGGCGCCTCCGGTGGTCTGGATGCCGCTCTTGCCCGGGAGTCCGGCATTACCACCATCGACGGTCGACCCGCCGTCGGCGCCGACGTCACCGCCGCCGGCACCCCCGGCTCCGCCGAGCGCGTTGCCCTGCCCGCCGACGCCGCCGCCGCCGCCTCCGCCGGCACCGACCAGCACCCGGGTGGACTGGTCGCACTTGCGTGCGACACATCCCGCCGCGGCCACGCGGACGTCGGAGGAACCGCCGCCGCCGGAGCCGTTACCACCGTTGAACGCTGTTCCGCCGTTCGCGCCGGAGCCATCACCAGGCCCACCCGACACGCCGGCGTCGGACCCACCGGACCCGCCGAGGGCTCCCGATCCGCCGGACGGGCCATTGCTCATTCCGCCCGAGCGCGAGGCCCCGGTTCCGTTGGCGCCCTTGCCCGCCACGTTCACCTGCAGGACCTGGTTGTCCTTCAGCCCCGTCAGCGACCCGGACGCCTGGCCACCGCCGCCTCCGGGACGCCCGGTGATGTCCCCTGCCGGAGACGGGTGTGCCGCGTCACCAGCGATGAAGTAGTGCCCGCCCTGGGCGCCGGTCACCACGACCTCGACCGAGCTCACTCCCGCGGGCACCGTGAAGGTGTCCGATCCGATGGTGTGATACGTGCAGGTCATTGTCGTCGTCCCGGACAGCGCACCGGTCGTCCCGCACACCGGCGGGGGCGGTACGGCCTTCGGTGGTGCGCTGATCGCGATCCCCACCGGCCGGTCACCGACGGGGATCGGGGTGCCGGCGGTGTTGCTGGCCACATCGATCGGCGTCACCGTGTCGCTGTCGCGGTTGACCGCATAGGCGGCCACGCCGTCCGGCGTGACCGCGATGTAGAACGGTTCGATGCCTCCGGTGGAGATAGGAGTGCCGGGGGTGTTGGTGGCCACATCGATCGGCGTCACCACGTTGTCACGCTCATTGGTGACGTACACGGTTCGGCCATTGGGCGTGATCGAGATCCCGACCGGACGGTCGCTGACCGGAATCGGTGTGCCGGGGGTGTTGGTGGCCACATTGATCGGCGTCACGGTGGCGCTGGCAGCGTCGGCGTTGTCCGTGATGTACACGGTCTTGCCGTCGGGTGTGATCACAATTCCCTGCGGGTTGTTCCCGGCCGGAATCGGTGTGCCGGGGGTGTTGGTGGCGACATCGATCGGCGTCACCGTGTTGCTTGCGGCATTGGTGACGTAGGCGGTCCTGCCATCCGGGGTGATCGCGACGTAGTGTGCGTCGTCCCCGACCGGGATGTGGGCACCGGGAGTATTGGTGGCCACATCGATCGGCGTCACGTCATCGCTGGCGTTGTCCACCACGTAAGCAGTCCGGCCGTCGGGAGTCACTGCGACCCCGAACGGGAACTGACCGACCGGGATCGGGGCACCAGGGGTGTTGGTGGCCACATCGATCGGCGTCACCGTGTTGTCAGCCCGGTTCGTCACATAGACGGTCCTGCCATCAGGTGTGACCGTGAGCCCTCTGGGGCTTGCACCTACCCGGATCGGGGCACCGGCCGTATTGGTCGTCACGTCGATCGGGGTGACCGTGTTCCCGAAATTGTTGATCACATAGGCGTTGGCTGCTGCCGGCTTCGGAGCAGGGCCTGGCGGTACGCTCGGACTCGATGTGGGGCTCGGTGTCGGTGTGGGTGTCGATGTCGGAGGCGTGGACGGCTTCGTGGGCTTGGGGTCCTGCGAGGAACCCCACGTGATGACGACCTCGCCGTCGCCCTTGTTGACGGTCCCGTCGTTGACACCAGCGGTCAGGGCGACAGAGCTCACCGTGGGTGCGGCGAAGGAGCTTCCCCCGCCCCCACCGGCACC
>NZ_JAMPTM010000048.1 GCF_025403375.1 Frankia gtarii | reverse complement strand
GGGTCGGGGTCGGGGTCGGGGTCGGGCAACATCCTCGTCGGCTACGGCGTCAGCACCGAGCCTGCCCGGCCGCGCCGCCGACGGGTCGGCGCCACCATCCCGACCCCGCGCCCGGCGATGCCCTCCGGGCCGTCCCGATCGTCCGGGCTGACAGGAACGTCCGGGCTGACGGGAACGTCCGGGCTGGCGGGAACGTCCGGGCTGGCGGGATCATCCGAGCCGACGGCGCCGTCGGGGTCGGCCGCGCGGACCGCGGTCGCGGTCGTGTCGCCCCTCGTGCGCCGCCTCGCCCGCGACAACGGCGTCGACCTGCAGGCACTGGCCGGCACCGGCCCGGGCGGGTTGATCATGCGCCGCGACGTCGAGGCCGCCGTCGGGGACCCGCAGGCTCCCGCGCCGCACCTCGCCGAGTCCGACGCGACCGTCGTCCCCCTGGACGCGATCGGGCGGCGGGCGGCGGAGACGTTCACCCGCAGCCGGCGCGAGATTCCCGACGCCACCTGCTGGGTCGACGCCGACGCCACCGGCCTGCTCGCCGCCCGCGACGCCCTCAACGCCGGCGGCGCCGAGCCCAGGATCGGGCTGCTGGCCATCCTGGCCCGCGTCTGCGTCGCCGCACTGGTGCGCGCGCCCGAGCTGAACTCCTCCGTCGTCACCGACACCGACGGCCGCGCCACCGGCGTGCGCCGCCACGGCGGCGTCCACCTGGGGTTCGCCGCGCAGACCCCGCGCGGCCTGGCTGTGCCCGTGGTGCATCACGCCGAGGACATGACCACGGCCCGGCTGTCCGCCGAGCTCACCCGGCTGACCGCGGCCGCCCGCGGCGGCCGGCTCACCCCGACCGAGCTGACCGGCGGCACGTTCACGCTGAACAACTACGGCGTCTTCGGTGTCGACGGGTCCACCCCGATCATCGCCCACCCGCAGGTCGCGATGCTCGGCGTCGGCCGGATCGTCTCCCGGCCCTGGGCGGTGGACGGCGCGCTGGCCGTGCGCAGCGTCGTGCAGCTGTCGTTCACCTTCGACCACCGGGTCTGCGATGGCGCCACCGCCGGCGCGTTCCTGCGCTTCGTCGCCGACGCCGTCGAGGACCCCACCGCGCTGCTGCGCCACCTCTGAGCACCCCCGCCCGCAACACCCGATCCGGTCCTAGGAGGCCTGACTTGCCTGCCCAGGCCCGCTACACCTACCTCGGCCCCGAGGGGACCTTCAGCGAGGTCGCGCTCCAGACGCTGCCGGAGGCGGCGAGCGCCGAGCTGGTGCCCTCCGCCTCCGTGACGGCGGCGTTGGACGCGGTGCGCAGCGGCGACGCGGCCGGCGCACTGGTGCCGATCGAGAACTCCGTCGAAGGCGCCGTGACCACCACGCTCGACGAGCTCGCCACCGGACACCCCTTGATGATCTACCGGGAGGTGCTGCTGCCGATCAGCTTCGCCCTGCTCGTGCGGCCGGGCACCACCCTGGAGGACGTCAAGACGGTCACCGGCCATCCGGTTGCGCAGGCCCAGGTTCGCCGCTGGCTCGCGACGCACCTGCCGCACGCCGAGTGGGAGTCGGCCGCGTCCAACGCAGAGGGGGCCCGCCTGGTACGCGACGGACGCTTCGACTGCGCCTTCGCCGGGGAGTTCGCCGGACGCCTCTACGGCCTGGAGGCGCTGGTGACCGACATCAACGACGCCGCCGACGCCACGACCCGCTTCGTCCTGCTTCGCCGCCCCGGCCGCATCGCCGCACCGACCAGGGCGGACAAGACGTCCGCGGTGGCGTGGCTGACCGAGAACCACCCGGGCGCGCTGCTGGAGCTGCTGCAGGAGTGGGCCGTGCGCGGGGTCAACCTGATGCGGATCGAGTCCCGGCCCACCGGGGAGGGCCTCGGCCAGTACTGCTTCTCCATCGACGCGGAGGGGCATGCCAGCGATCGCCGGGTCGGTGAGGCCCTGATGGGGCTGCACCGGATCTGCCCGAAGGTGCGGTTCCTCGGGTCGTATCCACGGGCCGGCGGCGTGGCCGGGTCCGTGCGCTCGCAGGTGACGGACCACGAGTTCCGCGCGGCGGCCGACTGGCTTTCCCGCTGCCTGGATGGCCGTGGTGACGATCGGGAGCCGTGATCGGCCGGCGTAGGGGTGCCCGATCCGGCCGGCCCACCGGCCGGAAGGGGCCTGTCCGCGCCGGCTCCACATCACCGGGGCGGGTCGTCGCGCGCGTCGCCCGACGCCCCCTGGATGGCCTCGCGAGCGCCTCGACACCGCCACCGCGGGCGGCGGCCGCATCGCCCGATTCGGCCACCCCGCCGGCCGGGACCGGCCGGCACCCGGGCCGGCGTGGCGCTGTTTTTCCCGAGCCACGGGGGCAATTCCGCGACAGCCGTAGTCTGCGTGTAGGCCGAATACGGAGCACTGCCGGGTCCGACGACACACGAGCAGACGTCACCGCGCGGTCGGGCGGGGCACACGACCGGGAGCGAGGACGCGGTGAAGGTGGTGGCGATCGCCAGCTACAAGGGCGGGGTGGGCAAGACGACGCTCACCGCGAACATCGGCGCCGCCATCGCCCGGCTGGGCCGGCGGGTCCTGCTGATCGACCTGGACCCGCAGGCGAACCTCACCTTCTCCTTCTACCAGCCGGAGGTCTGGCGCACCGAGCTTGCCGAGCACCGCCGGACCGTCAAGGCCTGGTTCGAGTCGTGGCGACCGGAGACCGTGGCGCCGCCGCTGGCGAGTTACGTGACCAACCCGCCGGTCGTCGCCGCCGCCGTCGCCGAACGCGGCGGCACCCTGGACCTGCTCGCCTCGCACCTGTCCCTCGGTGACATCGAGATGAACCTCGCCGCCCACCTCGGCGGCGCGCAGGCGCACCGGTCCACCCGCCACTACTTCGACGTCTACCAGCGCCTGGCCACCGGGCTCGCCTCCCCCGGGATGCAGGACTACGACCTGGTCCTCATCGACTGCCCGCCGCACTTCGGGGTGATGACGCGCGCCGCGATCGCCGCCTGCGACCACGTGCTCATCCCGGCCCGTCCGGACAACTTCTCCGCGCTCGGCATCGAGCATCTACTCGGCAAGCTGCGTCGCTACGTCTGGGAGTACAACCGGGTTGCGGACCTGCAGTCCGGCGTGCATCCCGCGGCGAAGCACCTCGAGCCGCACGTGCTCGGCGTCGTGCTCATGATGGTCCAGTACTACCGCGGGCAGCCGACCAGCTTCCTGCGGCCCCACATCCAGCAGGCCGCCAGCCTGGGGGTCCCGATGTTCGAGTCGATGGTCCGGTTGAGCACCCGCAGCTTCACCGGCGCGGCCGAGACCGAGCTGCCGCCCGTGCTCAGCCCGGATGCGCCCGGCGAGGTGGTCGGAGAACTCCTCGACGTGGTCGAGGAGTTCCTGCGCCGCCTGGCCGGCCGAGTCCCCGACCGGCTGAGTCCCCGGGCGGCTGAGTCCCCGGGCGGCTGAGTCCCCGGGCGGCTGAGTCCCCGGGCGGGTCAGGCGAGGGCGAGGGTGGTGAGGATGTCCGGGGAGAACGCCTCGGCGGGTGGTGCCCAGGGGCCGGCGTGGACGGCGCCGAGCGCGGCGCCGAGGTCCGGGCGCTCGCGCAGCAGCCTCGTCATCCGCCGGCGCTTCGCCGCCCGCTCGGGCATGCCGAACGCGGACAGCAGATCGGTCAGCGCGGTGGCGAACCGCAGCCGCGCCATCCGCTCGCCGCGTTCCTCGGCGTAGCCGCGCAGCGTCTGCGGGGTCCAGGTGGGGGTGTCGAGCAGTGCCTCGGCGAGCACCCGGGTGTCGCGCAGGGTGATACTCAGCCCCTGGGCGGTGACCGGATTGCTCCAGCCGGCGGCGTCGCCGAGCAGCGCGATCCCGGGCCGCAGCGGGTTGTCGGTCCAGGCGTCGGTCATGGGGAAGCTCGCGCACGGCCCGGCCGGGGTGGCCTCGGCGAGCGCGTCGGGGCACGGCAGCGCCGGTGAGCGGTAGGCCGCCAGGAAGCGGGCCACCCGCTCGGGCCCGTTGAACCGCTCGGGGTCGTCCGCGTGCCGAGCGATGTAGAGCCGGATCAGGTCGGCGCCGCGGGGCACGACGATGTACTGGTTGCGCCCGTCGACGCCGAGCATCGTCTCGGCCCGGTCCCACGCGCCGCCGTCGTCGACGAGCAGCCCGGTGAGCATCACCCGCGGGGTGGTCACCGCGAGCGGGATGCCGAGCGCCGTGCGAGTGGCGGAGTTCTTGCCGTCGGCGACGACGACCAGTCGGGCGCGGACGGTGTGGTGCGCCCCGTCCAGCTCGTAGGTGACCGACGGCGCCGGGCCCGGATCCACCGTGGAACGCCCGACGCCGCGCACGACCGTCGCGCCGGCCTTGACCGCCGCGGTGGCCAGCGCCTCGCGCAGCTCCGGATGACCCACGCCGATGATCCCCGGGGCGCCGGGCACGGCCGTGGACAGGTCCATCGCGGCGGCGCGGGCACGTTCGACGGTCAGCATCTCGTCGTAGGGCACCATCCGGCTGATCACCGACGCGCCCTCGGTGCCGAGCACCGTGTCACCGAGGCCCAGCTCGACGGCCTCGCGAAAGCCCCACGGCACGATCGCCTCGCCGCGGATCTGGTCGCGGTAGACGCGCTCGCGCTCCAGCACCGTCACGCCCAGACCCGCCGTGGCGAGGCGGGCCGCAAGCGCGCAGCCGCCCACCCCGCCCCCGATGACGACGATGTCGCTGTCCAGGTCTCCGTTGATGTCGCTGTCCATTCCGGCCTCCCTCAGGTCATGACTGCAGTGATTTATTATGGAATAATGAAGCACGAGGCGGTCCACGAGTCCGCCTCAGGGCCAGAGTCCGAGGACGGGAGGCGGCCGGTGGCACGCAGGCGCGGCGGGACACAGCCAGCGCCGCTGACCCAGCGCGACGTGCTCGACGCCGCGCTGCGCGTGGTGGAACGCGGCGGGCTCGACCGGCTGACCGTGCGCGCGGTCGCCGACGAGCTCGGCGTCACCCCGCCCGCGGTGCACTACCACCTGCGCGGCGGCGAGGACCTGGCCGACCGGGTCGTCGAGGCGGTCGCCGCCGACATCCGCATCGAGATCGATCCGGCCGCGCACTGGGTGGACCAGTACGTTGGGCTCGTCACCGCGATGGACGAGGCGTTCCGGCGCTACCCCGGTACGGGGATGCGGGCGCTGACGGCCTCGCGGCCCTCCGCCGCGGCGGGCCGGCTGACCGGCACGGCGCTGTCGATCCTGCGCGCCGCCGGCCTGCCGGAACCCGCGGCGGTCGAGCTGTTCACCGCCACCTACCTGCTGTTCACCGGCTGGCTCGCGGCCCGGGGTCTGATGGCGGCGGGGGGCACGCATCCGAGCCTGGCCGCCGCGGGCATGACCGGGCCGGGCCTGGACGACCTCTCGACGCTCGAACGCGCCCTGCGCCGGGTGCTGGCGACGGTGCCGGCGGCGCCGCCCGTCGCCGACCGGATCGACCCGGCGGGCCAGGCGCGGCCCGCCCTCACAGAGGAGTCACGCACATGAGCGACACCACCGTCATCGACGACTACTTCGCCGGCTGGAACAAGCAGGACACCGACGCGATCCTGGCCACCCTGACCCCGGATGTCGTGCTGGAGGACGTCCCGACCGGCCACGGCGCCACGGGGACCGACGCGGCCCGGGCGTTCATCGACAACGCGCTGAGCCAGACGGCGGGCACCACCTACGACGTCGTGACCACCCTGTCCGACGGGGCCACCTACGCCATCGAGTGGGTCATGCAGCCGGCGGGCATCCGCGGGTCCTCCTTCGGCTCGCTGCGCGAGGGCCGGATCGCCGTCAACCGCGACTACTGGAGCCTGCCCCGCAAGTCCGC
The DNA here is from genome assembly GCF_025403375.1 of Frankia gtarii. Lineage (GTDB taxonomy): Bacteria > Actinomycetota > Actinomycetes > Frankiales > Frankiaceae > Frankia > Frankia gtarii. The sequence goes on along the minus strand of NZ_JAMPTM010000048.1, from coordinate 25,457 downwards.
CTGAGGGGGCAGGTCGGCAGGTCAGCCGACCACGGCGGGAGCCAGCGCCGCCGTGGTCAGCCGCCGCGGGCTGCCGCCGCCGTCGGCGGGCACGGTCCACAGGTCGCTGCCGTAGTCGCCGGGCAGGGCGTAGGCGAGGGTGCGGCCGTCGAGCCAGAGTGCCTGGTCGTCGACGTTGCGCCGCTCGGCCGGCGCGGTCTCGCGCATCGTTCGCAGGTCGAGGACGGTCAGCCGCCACGGCGCGTCCGCCGGCAGGCCCGCCACCCGCTTCTTGAACGCCAGCCGGGTGCCGTCCGGGGACAGCGACGGGCATTCGACGTTCGACCGCAGGGTGGTGACCGTGCGGGCGGCGACGTCGCCGCGCACCAGGTAGGTCTGCCCGCCGGTGGCGAGCGTGGCGTAGAAGTGGGTGTCGTCGGCGAACGTCACCCCCCAGAAGTTCGCATCCGGGCTGCGGTGGGTCCGGCCGTCGCGGACGATCCGGTAGTCCTCCAGGCTGCCGTCCAGCCGCCAGGTGCTCGTGTCGAGGATGGACGTGCGGGTGGAGAAGGCGGTGCCCGCGTAGGAGTCGCCGCTGACGAACACGGTCCAGGCCACCATGCGTCCGCTCGGCGAGACCCGCGACCGGGTGGGGATGCCGCCGAGCGGGTAGTCGCGCCGTTCGCGCAGGTCCGCGTCGAGCACCACCGCCCGGTAGCTCTCCCCCACCACGCCCGGTACCCGGCGCAGGCAGATCCCGGTGCCGCCGGCGGCGTGGAAGCGCAGGCAGCGCACGCCGGAGGCGGTGCGGGGCCCCGCCGGGTCCGCGGCCGGTACGGACACCAGCTCGTCGCGGTGCGGACCCCACGCCGTCGAACGGAACACCAGCCGCTCCCCCGCCGGCGTGCTCGCCGCGCCGGTTGCCGGCGCGGTCGCGCGCGAGCCGGCCGGCGCGGTGAGCACGACCCGGCCGGGCCGGATCGTGGGCCCGCCGGCCTGCTGGTGGTCGCGTTGCGCGGCCCGGCCGGAGGCGTGCACCACGGCCGCGGTGGCGACCCCGGCGAGCACCATGACGACCGCGGCGAGGACGGCGAGGCGGGCACGGACGCTCACTGCGCCGCCCGCCCGGGACGCAGGGCGACGGCGGCGGCGGTGCAGACCGCGAGCGCCGCGGTGGCGGCGGCCAGGGCGGCGTGGTCACCCCAGGTCGTCCAGGCGGCACCGAACAGCAGCGAGCAGGCGAAGCGTGCACCTACCTGCCCCGTCTGGACCAGAGCCAGCCCGCTGGACCGCAGCCGCTCCGGGACCGATCCGGCCGCGGCCGCCATGAGCACCCCGTCGGTCGCCGCGTAGAAGGCGCCGTGCAGCACGAGCACGACGGCGGGCAGCGCCGCGCCCCCCACCGGGGCGAGCAGAAGACCATAGGCCACGAGCAGACCGCCGTGCCCGGCGAGAAAGACCCTCCAGCGGCCGAACCGGTCCGCGGCGCGTCCCAGCGGGACGGCCAGCAGCAGGAACGACGCGGACGTGCCCAGCGGCAGCAGGGGAAACCACTCGCCGGACAGGTCCAGATCGCGTTGCAGGATCAGGTACAGGAACGAGTCGCTGACGGTGGCGAGGCCCAGCAGCAGCGCGCACAGGGTGAGGCGGCGCAGTGCACGGTCGCCCAGCAGACTCACAACGGCGCGCAGGGACACCGCCGCCGGCTCCCCCCGCCCGGTCCCGGCCGAACCGCTCTTGGCCGAACCGCTCCCGGCCGGCCCGGGTTGGGGCACGCGGCCGGGCACGAACAGCAGCAGGACGACGACCCCGGTCGCCGCGACGCAGAAGCTGACGGTGAACACCGCGTCGAACCCGTCGGCGGCCGCGTGCATCACGACGATCGCGACGACCGGCCCCAGCAGGGCACCCGCGGTGTCCATCGCCCGGTGCACGCCGAAGGAGCGGCCCTGGGCCTCCGGCGGTGCGGCCAGCGAGATCATCGCGTCCCGCGGGGCCGTGCGTAGCCCCTTGCCGGTACGGTCCACCGCGAGGACGGCGCTGATCCCCGCCACGCTGTGCACGATCAGCAGCGCCGGCTTGCACAGCGCGGACAGCCCGTAGCCGAGGGCCGCCATCGACTTGTAGCGCCGGCCGCGGTCGGCCAGGTGGCCGCCGACGAGGCGGACCAGCGCGCTGGCGCCGTTGTAGATGCCGTCGAGCAGGCCGAAGCCGAGCGGGGACAGCCCCAGCCCGGTCACCAGGTACAACGGCAGCACTGCGGTGACCATCTCGGCGGAGACGTCGGTGATGAGGCTGACCGCGCCGAGGACCAGCACGGTGGCGGGCACGGCCCGCCGCGCGAGGCCCGCCGGCGCCCGGGTCGCCGGCGGCGGGACCGGCAGGCCCGGGGTGGTCCCCGGGCCTGCCGGTCTGGTGCGGGTGTCCGCGACGTACACGGGCCGTTAGCTCCAGATGCCGGTGATGTCCGCGGCGCTCGAGGCGTTGCCGGCGTGCGCCGTCAGGCCCGCGAGGTCCTCCAGGGTGCGCAGCAGGTTGTAGTGGTTGTAGGTCGTCGACGTGCTGCTGCCCACGGTGACGTGCTCGCCGTAGAACACGGTGGGGATCCGGTTGCCGCTCTGCTTGTTGTCCTCGTCGAAGGTGACCACGAGCACGCTGTTGTGGGTCTTCGCCCAGGTGGCGTAGGCGCCCAGGTTGTTCTGCAGCCAGGTGTCGCCCGTGGCGACCGAGCAGTCGTGCATGTCGTTGCACAGGTTCGGGACGACGAACGAGACCTTCGGCAGCGTCGAGTAGTTCGTCGGGAACTGCGCGAAGGTGTGCGCGGTGCTCGTCGGCACATTGCTGAAGGCGAACCACGGGTTGTGCTTGCGGGCGTACTTGGTGGAGCTGTTCGTGCAGACCGTCGACCCGGCCGACGGCAGGCCCTCGTTGTAGCTGCCGAACGTCTTGCCGGCGGCGATGAGTTCGGAGCCGAGGTTGGCGGCGCTGCTGAATCCCGGGGTGTAGCAGGCGTCGTCGGTGACGCCCTGGGTGCCGCCGGAGAACAGCGCGACGTAGTTGGGCTGGCTGGGGTGGGTCAGGCCGTAGGAGGCGGTGAGGTTCGCGCCGCCGTTCTTCAGCGAGTTGATGTACGGCGCGCTGGAGGATCCGATGACCTGCGAGTAGGCGTGGTTCTCGAGCATCACCACGACGACGTGGTCGGGCGCCGGCAGGCTCGCGGCCTGGGCGGGCGCGGCAGCCCACACTCCGAACAGGGCGGCCGCCAGGCTGGCCGCGCCGAGGGAGCCCAGCGCCAGGCGCGAACGCCGGACACGGGTGAGAACGGACAAGGTGGAACCTCCGGCAGTTACGAAGGAATCAGCGTGGACCCTCGCTGAAGATCAGCGTCAGGCTAGGGGATCAACCGACCACGGTCAGTACTACGCAGAGGAAGACGAGACAAACAGACGAGTGCGCTGCGACGCCATCGCGTCACCTGTTCATAACCTGGCCCGGAGTTGCGTAGGCCGAGGTAGGCCCATCGACTCGGAAAAATACCAACGTTCCATCTACAATCACAATGTTGAATCAATCGACACGGGGCGCTCCGACCACCGGGTCGGCTGGTACAGCGTCCGCGCCCAGGCCCGCGAGCAGGCGCAGCCCGTCCTCGGCGGGGCTGTCGGGGGCCGCGGACAGCACCAGCAGCTCCATGCCTGACTCGTCTGGTGGTGCGAAGTTCTCCTGGTGTAGTTCCAGCAGTCCGACCAGCGGGTGCCGGTACACCTTGCGTCCATGTGTGCGGGCGCGCACGTCCGCGCGGGCCCAGAGGCGGCGGAAGCGTTCGCTGCCCATCGCCAGCTCGCCGATGAGCGAGGCCAGGCGGGGGTCCTCGGGATATTTGCCGGCGGCCAGGCGCAGGTGCCCGACCACGTCGAGGGTGCATGTCTCCCAGTCCGCGTAAAGGCCGCGCTCGGCCTCCTCAAGGAAGATGTGCCGGGCGGTGTTCAGTCCCGGTATCGGCCGGCCGAGCAGGAGCCCGGCGAGGCGGTTCCCGGCGAGCACGTCCAGGCGGTGGTCCATGATCAGCGCTGGTGCGTCGGTGACCAGGTCCAGGACGCGCGCCAGCTCCGGCCGGACCCGCCCGCCCGGCGCCTTCGCGCGGGGGCGGCGCTGCCGGGCGAGCCGGTGCAGGTGCCCGCGTTCGGTCTCGTCGAGGCCGAGGACGCGGGCGAGCGCGTCGAGAACCTGCTCGGAAGGCTGGGTCGCGCGGCCCTGCTCCAGGCGTACGTAGTAGTCGACGCTGACTCCGGACAGGTGCGCGACCTCTTCGCGGCGCAGCCCTTCGACCCGGCGACGCCTGTCGGTGGGGATGCCGACGCCCGCCGGGTCGACCCGGGACCGCCGGGTCCGCAGGAAGCCCGCAAGATCGTCCATGCCCCCGAGTATGGCCTTCGGTGGTGCCCGTGAAGGTGGTCCTGCCGCTACCAGGAAGTCCCGTCCGATGGAAGCGGCGCCCCTGAACGCCGGGCGCCGCGGCGCCCAGGATCGAGGGCACCCGATCCGAAGGAGTTCCCATGAAGACGCTGATCGTCTACGCCCACCCGGAGCCGACGTCGCTCAACGGCGCGCTGAAGGACCTCGCGGTGTCCACGTTGGAGACCGCCGGGCACGAGGTACGGGTGAGCGATCTGTACGCGATGAACTGGAAGGCGGTCGTGGACGCCGCGGACTACGGCCCCGACGCCTCAGGCCCGCTGAAGGTCGCCCTGGACTCGGGCCGGGCCTTCGACGCCGGGACGCTCACTCCGGACGTCCTCGCCGAGCAGGAGACGCTGCGGTGGGCCGACACGATCATCTTCCAGTTCCCGCTGTGGTGGTACACGATGCCCGCGATCCTCAAGGGCTGGGTGGACCGGGTGTTCACCTACCACTTCGCCTACGGCGTCGGCGAGCACAGCGACACCAGGTACGGCGAACGCTTCGGCGAGGGCACCCTGGCGGGCAGGAAGGCTCTGCTGTCGGTGACCGCCGGCGGCCCGAAGTCGCATTACGCCGCTCGCGGGATCAACGGCCCCATCGACGATCTGCTGTTCCCGATCCACCACGGCATCCTGTACTACCCGGGCCTCGAGGTGCTGCCGCCGTTCGTGCTGTACGGCACCGACCGGCTGACCGGCGAGGACTACCCGGACGTCGCCAGGGCCTGGGAACAGCGCCTGCTCACTCTGGAGTCGACCGAGCCGATCGCGTTCCGGCGGCAGAACTTCGGTGACTACGAGATCGGCTCGCTGCACCTGAAGGAGGGACTGGAGCCCGCGGGCCGCACGGGTTTCGGACTGCACGTGCGCGGCTGACCGCCCCACCGCCCGGCCGTCCCGCCTACCTGGCCAGCGCCGGCGGGAAGGCGGCCCGGCAGCGGTGGACCAGGATGTTGCCGCGGCCGGAGAGGGCGCGGATCTCGACGGTCTCGTCGGTCGGGGCCGGGCGGTCGACGGCGGCGATCTCGCTGCGCACGGTGCCATCGCCCGAGCGGAGGTCGAGCAGGGCGGCCGTGCCCTCCCGCACGCCGATGTCGAGCCGGCCGGATCCGGTCACAAGAGCGACCGTGCCCCGCACGACCTCGCCGAGGCGGATGTCGGCCGAACCGGTCCTGGCCTCGACGCTCGCCAGCGCCCGGTTGATGCTGACGGCGCCGGCGGCGGTGGCGACCCGCACGTCGTCCGCCGCCTCGCCGAGGGTGATCGCGCCGCTCGCCGCCTGGACCGCCACCGGGCCGTCGAGCTGCTGGATCCGGATCGCGCCGTTGGCGGTCTGGACGTCGGCGCGCCCCCGGCAGCGGCCCACGAAGACGTCCCCGTTGGCGGTACGCAGCCGCAGGTCGGCGGTCTCGTCGAGGTCGATACCGCCGCGGGCGACCTGGACTGTGCAGTCACCCAGGCGGCCCGTGGCCTGGATACCCGTCCCCGCGCTCGCGTCGAGGCGCGAGTCGGTGGGCAGGTCGACCGTCACCTCGACCGCCTCGCCGGTCCCGAGCAGGGAACGCAGGCGCCTGCTCGGTGCCCGGATCGTCAGCTGGCCGGCGGCGTACTCGACGACGGTCTCCCGGGCTGCCTGCACGTCGGCGTCGCTGGCCGGCTCGGCCGGGCGCACCTCCACGACCGTGTCGGCACGATCGCTGGCCCGGATCAGCAGACCGCCCGCGCCCAGCTTGATGACGGCGAGGATCGGTTCGGGGGTGTCGAAACTCGGCATGGTGCAGCTCCTTCTTCAGTGATCGACAGTGATCGACAGTGATCGACCCGGCCCCACGGCCGGCTAACGGACCCACCCGCGGTACCGGCGCCCGTGCTGATCAGCGCCCCCTACCGCGGAGCGTCCGGGCAGCGCGCCGGGGTCGAGCGCGGCGCCGACGGCGCGCACGAGCCAGGCGTTGACCGACAACCCCGCGCGGTCGGCCGCCTCGTCGATGCGCGGTTTGAGCTGCTCCGGGACGCGCAGCGTGATCCGCGACGTCCGCCCCTCGTCGCCCTCCGCCGCGTCCGGCCCGGTCTCCCCACCAATCCCAGTCCCGACCGGCCCGGCCCCGGCAGGCACGATCCCGGTCGACCAAGTGATGCCATCGATGACGTCACTTTCGGCGGGTGGCAGCGTCGGCGGTGGCGTCACCACGAAGTCGGCGTCTCGGCCGCGCAGCCGCACATCGACCGACCCCGGCGCCAACTTGAGGCTGATCTCGTCCGCGGCCGCCGACAGCGCCTCTAGCAGAGCGAGCCGGGTGGCCGCGTCCAAGGTGCCGACGAGCCGTTCGGCCAGCGCAAGCGCGTCTGCACCCCCCGCCTGCGCGGCGACCGCGAGCTCGTGACGCAGGTTCTCGACATACGGCGCAAGATCCATGACGCCATTGTGGCGTCACATTGACGTCTCAGTCAAGACCCTGTGCTGCCACGGGTTGCACGACGGTGCCGCCACCTCGCCCTCGAGGCGCCCGGTCCCGCTCGAGCGACACGAATTCGGCGCCTGCCATCCGTCCGAAATTCTGACAAACTGCGGATATGGTCACGGATATCGACCAGCCTGACACATCAGGCATCAGTCCACGCCAGGTCGACTTCTTCGTGTCGTACACCGGCGCCGACGCACGCTGGGCCGAGTGGATCGCCTGGACTCTGGAGGATGCCGGCCACAGCACCCGGATCCAGAGCTGGGACTTCACTCCAGGCGCCCACTTCGTGACTGAAATGCATCAGGCCACCGAACGGGCTGCCCGCACGGTCGCTGTGCTCTCCGACTCCTACCTGGCATCCGCCTTCGCGGCCGCCGAATGGCAAGCCGTCTGGGCCAGCGACCCCACCGGCCGGGACCGCCGGCTGCTGGCCTGCCGGGTCGAGAACTGCCGCCGGCCGGGCCTGCTCGCCCAGCTCGTCACGATCGACCTGTTCGATGTCGACGCCGGCACCGCCCAGGCCCGGCTGCTCGCCGCCGCCGCGGGCCGGCGCGGCAAACCCCCACGCCGCCCGGCGTTCCCCGGCGTGCCCGCTCAGCTCCGCCCGGCCCAGCCCCGCTTCCCCGGCCGGCCCATACCCGGGCCGCGGCCCGCCGACCATGCGCCGACCCGCTCCCGGCACGCGCTGCCGCGGCACTCCGGGCGGGCACGGGGAGGCCTCGTCCTGCTGGCCGCTGCCGTCGTCATCGTCCTGCCCACGACCCTCGGCATCACCCTCGCCGTCGACCGCGCCGGCAGGCAGCATCCCGCCGTCGCCACGTCTCCCACGACCAGCCCCCGCACGGTCCCGGCCGGCACCCCATCCGCCATGGTCCGCACCTCATGGGGGGCGACGTTCTCGCCGCGGGCGACCCGTCTGATCGGCGCGTCGGCGCGGGTACAGGCGGTGGCGTTTTCGCCGGTCGGCGCCGCGCTTGTGGCGGGCAGCGACGACGACACCGTGCAACGGTGGGATACCACGATCCCCGCCGAGCCGCGGCGACTCGACCCGCTCACGGGCGGACTCGGCTCCATGCTCACGGTCGCGTTCTCCGCCGACGGACGCATCCTGGCCACCGGTGACGACGCCAACCTGCTGCGGTTGTGGAACGTCGCCGACCCCGGGAAGCCCAAGGTCGGCGTACCGCTGCTGGGCCCGCCGGGGACTCCGGATCAACCCCGCTTCGTCCAGGCGGTGGCATTCTCCCCGACGAGCTACCTGCTCGCTGCCGGCCTCGCCGACGGACGGATGCGCCTGTGGGACGTCGCCGACCCGCTTGCCCCCCTCTGGCTCAGCCCGGAACTGCGCGCCGACAGCGACGCCGTGCGCGCGATGGCATTCTCTCCCGACGGCCGAACACTGGCGACCGCCGGCAATGACCGGACGATCCAGTTGTGGGACGTGACGAACCCGGCCGCCCCCGTGCCGCGCGGTCGGCCCCTGGCCGGCCACACCGGGAAGCTGCGCACGGTGGCGTTCTCGCCCGACGGCAGTGTCCTGGCCAGCGGCGGCGACGACAACACGATCCGGCTGTGGAACGTGACCAAACCCAACGCGCCCACTCCACGCGGCGATCCGCTCATCGGCCACGTCGGCCCGGTGTCGGCGGTGGCGTTCACGGCGGATGGGGGAACCCTCGTCAGCGGCGGCGAGGACGGCACGGTGCGGCTGTGGGCCGTCGCCGCTCCCGCCGCGCCCACCCCGGCCGATCAGGGCCGGATCCTGATCAACTCCGCCGGCCGGGTGCTCGCGCTGGCCGTCTCCGCGGACGGCGGCGAGCTGGCCGCCGGTGGCGATGACACCACAGTGCGGCTGTGGAGGATCGGCTGACGGCGGCCCTGGTGCGGTCATCCTCAGCGAACCGCAGGTGCGAGCAGCTCAGCGGGAGTGGAGGCGGATCTGCAGGGCGTCGACGCCGCGGACGGCGAGATGGGGCCGGTAGGTCGGCGCGGCGGTGATCTCCAGCCGGGTGACCCGGTCGAGCAGGGCGGCCAGCATGATCTCGGCTTCCAGGCGGGCGAGGGGGGCGCCGAGGCAGTAGTGGATGCCGTGGCCGAAGCCGAGATGGCGCGCCGCCGGGGCGGCCGAGGCGTAGCGGGTGATGTCGAAGTCGTCGGGTCGCGCGAAGACGTCGGGATCGCGGTTGGCGGCGGCCGTGACGACGATGACACCGTCGCCGGGGTGGAACGTCTGCCCGGCGAGTTCGGTGTCCACCAGCGCGGTGCGCAGCGTCCACTGGTTCGGCGGGTCGTGGCGCAGGGTCTCCTCGACGGTGGCCGCCGCGAGGTCGCGGCGCGCGCGCAGCGCCGCGAACTGGTCGGGGTCGCGGGCGAGCGCCAGGACGGCGTTGACGACCAGGTTGACCGTGGTCTCGTAGCCGGCGACGAGGAGCAGGACGCAGATCTCGACCAGCTCGGCCGCGGTCAGCCGGTCGCCCTGCTCCTGCACGGCGATCAGGTCGCTGAGCAGGTCGTCGCCGGAATCGGCCCGGCGCCGGGCGATCAGCTCGGTGAAGTAGTCGGCGAACGCCCGAGTGGCTTCGGCGCGCGCGACCCGCTCGGCAGGGTCGAGCAGTTGGTCGGGGTCGAGCGCGCGGGTCAGCGCCGACGCCCAGCCGCCGAAGACCTCCTCGTCGCGCACCGGGACGCCGAGCAGCGAACAGATGATCCGCAGCGGCAGGGGCCGGGCGAACGAGGCGACGAGGTCGACCTCGCCGTGGTCGACGGCGGCGTCGAGCAGCTCGGCCGACAGCGCCTGGGCCATCGGCCGGAACCGGGCGGTCGTCGCCGGCGTGAACGCCCGGCTGACCAGGCGGCGCAGGCGGGTGTGCGTCGGCGGGTTCGATCGCAGCATCGACCGTAGCCCCTCGTCGGTGGCCGTCATCGGACGGAAGGCGCTGCCCGAGTTCGGGACGTGGCCCCAGGCGCCCTCCTGCAGGGCGGCGACGCAGTCGCCGTGCCGCGTGATCACGCCGATCCTGGGTGCCTGCGGAGACAACCAGTGGCAGCGCCCCGACTCCCGCAGTGCCCGGTACAGCGGGTACGGATCGCTGCGCCGCCGCGGGTCGAACAGCTCGCGCACATCCACGGCCACCTCGACGTGTTCAGCCGTCATACCAGGCTCTCCCCATACCGATTGAATGTTAGGCCGGGGCGGGAGAACGACCGCATTCGATATCCGTCTCTTATCGACCGATACGGACTCCCGGGCCCGGGTCGACGGGCTCTTGACCCCTCGCCGCCGGCGACCCACGATAACGCCCGCCACCTGCATTTCTCCGCGCGCACGCCCGTGTCCACCGGCCGGGCGGCGCCCACGAAGGAGCGGGATTCATGAGCACAGCGGAGATCGACGGCATTCGGGCCGACGGCAACCAGGCCGACGGCAACCAGGCCGACGGCATTCGGGCCGACGCCCACGACGTTTTCGACGCCGCCCACCAGATCAATCCCTACCCGCGTTACCGCCAGCTGCGCCAGGGCCCGGGGCCGACCCCCGTCCGTCTGGGCGACGCCGAGGTGACGCTGATGTCCCGGTTCGCCGACTGCGCCGCGGTGCTGCAGAGCCAGGCGTGGGGGCACGGCAACGTCGACCGGCTCAGCCCCTTCTGGGATCAGCAGGCGAGCCTGCCCGGGTCGTTCATCCGGATGGACCCGCCGGATCACCGGCGGCTGCGCACCCTGGTCAACAAGGCGTTCAGCGCCCGGATGGTCGCCGACCTCACCCCCATGATCACCAGCCTGGTCGACACGCTGGTGGACCGGGCGCTCGCCGCCGGCGGGCTCGACGTCATCGGCGACCTGTCCGCGCCGCTGGCCCAGGCGATGGTGGGCCAGCGCCTGCTCGGGGTGCCGGCGGCCGACGCCGAGATGCTGCGCTCCTGGGAGCTGGCGATCGCCCGCGGCACCGATCCCGACGCCCTGCTGTCCGCCGAGGACGCCGCGCGGCGCGACTCCGCCGGCGCGAACGTCGTCGCCTACCTGCGCGACCTCGTCGCGCGCCGCCGGGCCGACCCGCAGGATGATCTGCTTAGCCGGCTCGTCGCGGTCGAGGAGTCCGGCGAGGTCCTCACCGCCGCCGAGGTGCTCGGCATCTGCGTGCTGCTGCTCGTCGCCGGGATGGAGACGTCGATCAACCTGGTCGGCAACGCCATCCTCGCCCTGCTCGCCCACCCCGACCAGCTCGCCCTGCTGCGCGAACGGCCCGAGCTGGCCCCGTCGGCGGTGGAGGAGATCCTGCGCTACGACACGCCGACCCAGTTCACGATGCGGGTCGCGCTCACCGACACCACGCTCGGCGAGCACCGGTTCCGCCGCGGCGACGGGGCGATCGTGCTGATGGGGTCGGCGGGCCGCGACACCGACGTGTTCGACGGCGGCGAACGCCTCGACATCACCCGCTACGCCGAGCCCGGCCGTTCGCCGCGCCACCTCGGCTTCAGCCTCGGTCTGCACTACTGTCTGGGCGCGCCGCTGGCCCGGCTGGAGGCGACGACCGCGATCCGCACCCTGGTCGAGCGGGCGCCGGCGCTGACGCTGGCCACCGATGAACTGTCCTACCAGCCGAGCCTGATCCACCGCGGGCTGCGCTCGCTGCCCGTCGACCTCTCCCCCGCCGCCAGGTAGTTCAGACGCCGCGGAAACGCACGGGGAGTTCGGCGAGGCCGCGGATGAGCATGTTCGCCTTGTACGGCGGCCGGTCGGTGAGCAGGTCCATGTCGGCGACGCGCCGCAGCACGCCGGCCAGCAGCAGCTCCATCTCGAGCAGGGCCAGCGGCGCGCCCAGGCAGTAGTGGTGGCCGAGGCTGAACGACAGGTGCCGGGCGATCGGCCTGGCGGTGTGGAAGCGGGTGACGTCGAGCCGATCCGGGTCGTCGTACACCAGCGGGTCACGGTTCGCGCAGGCGATGAGCGCGACGATCCCCTCGCCGGGGGCGAAGACCTCGCCCGCCACCACCAGCTCGCGCTTGGCAGCCCGGGTGTTCATGTGGATGGGCGAGTCGTAGCGCAGCAGCTCGTCGACCGCCGGGCCGATCAGCTCGGGGCGTTCGCGCAGCAGCGCGACCTGGTCGGGGTTGCGGATCAGCGCCATCATCCCGTTGCCGACGAGGTTCACCGTCGTCTCGTGGCCGGCGATGATCAGGGTCACGCAGGTGCCGAGAAGCTCCTCCTCGGTGAGCCGGTCGCCGGCCTCCTCGACGGCGGCAAGCTGGGTGATCAGGTCGTCGCCGGCGGCCTCCCGGCGCCGGCGGGAGACCAGTTCGCGGAAGTAGCCCAGGAACTCGGGGATGGCGCGGTTACGCTCGGCGAGCGCCGCCGGCGTCATCAGCACGTCGGGGTCGAAGGCGCGGGCCAGCGCCTGCGACCAGACCTGCACCGCCGGGTGGTCCGCCGCCGGCACGCCGAGGATCTCGCAGACGATCGTCAGCGGCAACGGGTAGGCGATGGTCTCGATGAGGTCGAACTCGCCCGCCCGCAGCGCGTTGTCGAGCAGTTCGTCGACGAGGGCGGCGATGCGGGGCCGCAGCGCCGCCACGGTCCGGGCGGTGAACGCCTTCGTCACCAGGCCGCGCAGCCGGGTGTGGTCCGGCGGCTCCATCCACAGGAACGACGCGGGGAAGGCCGAGGCGGGGATCGTCGGATGCAGATGGTGGGGCTCGCGGTCGTGGCCCCACTCCTGGCTGCCCAGCACCGCCGCGCAGTCCGCGTAACGGTTGGCGACCCGCAGGCCGAACGCCGCGGTGTGCAGCGGCCCGGCGGCACGCAGCTCGGTGTAGACGGAGTAGGGGTCGTCCCGGTTCGCGGGATCGAACAGCTTCGCCAGCAGCGGGGCCTGAGCTTCGGACTGCGCGGGTTGGACGGTGACCATGCTGAGCTCCTTCTACGACGGATCGTGAGGTGCTGGACGGGCGCGCCCCCCGACGGCCCCGGGGACGAGTACGCGTGCGGCCAGCGCCGGGCGCAGCAGCGCGGCGGGCGGCTCGGTCAGGTGCACGACGCGCATGAGGGTCCGGGCGACGGCGGGGTCGCGGTGCGCGCTGCGCTGCGCCCGCGCCGCGTAGCTTCCGGTGACCCGGCCCCGCAGGGTGCGCCGGCCCACCACCGCGGGGTAACGCAGGTCCGACGAGGCCGCCATGTCCCAGGCGACGTCGTTGACGGGGCCGACCGCGCGATAGAAGCGGCCCGGTAGTCCGCCGCCGAGGCCCGCGCGCAGGCAGTCGCGCAGGACGAGCGCCTGCTGGGCGGCGACCGTCATCCCCTGCGCGTACAGCGGGTTGAAGCTGCACAGGGCGTCGCCGACGACCACCAGGCCGTCGGGTGGGCGGCGCAGGGCCTCGAAGTGCCGGCGCACCGACTCCCGGAACCGGTACGGCACGGCGTCGCCGAGGGGGGTGGCGGCACGGATGAGCTCGGCGATGTCCGGGGCCGCCAGCCGCCGGGCGAACGCGTGGAACCCGTCGTGGTCGGTCGGGGGATGCTCGCCGAGCAGACCGGCGAGGGTGACGATCCAACGGTCGCCCTCGACGGCGGCCGCGCCCCCGCCGCGCAGGCCCGGGGTGGTGGCGATGATGACGCTGAGGTCGCCGTCGAGGTCCTCGGGGCGGCGCCGGTAGAGCCGGGAGGCGTAGCCGAGATCCACCGTGACGCGGGACGTCGGCGGCGTCGGGTGCCCGGCGGCGGCCAGCCAGTCCAGGGAACGGGAGTTGCGCCCGCTGGCGTCGACCACGAGTTCGGCCGCGAGAACCCTCGGCGCGCCGTCGCCGTCGCCCGCGCGGATCCGCACGCCGGTGACGGCCCCGCCCGGCGCGGCGCCGACCAGTCCGACCACCGCCGTCCTCGGCAGCAGGCGGACGCCGGGCAGCGCCGCCGTGCGCCGGCGCAGCTCCCGTTCCAGCAGTGGCCGGCTGGCCAGCACGGAGGTCAGCCCGGTCGAGACCGGTCCGACGCGGCGTCCCTGCAGGTACCAGCGGCCGCCGACGAGCGCCTCGCTGGTCGGCGCGCCGGCGTCGACGAGCCCGGCGACCAGGCCCGGATGCAGGTCCTCGAGGATCTGGCGGCCCCGATCCATCAGCGCGTGCAGGTGCCCGGCCTGCGGCACCCCACGCCGGGCGATCGGGTCGGGCAGGTCGGTCAGGTCGTCGCGGTCGAGGACACTGACCCGCTCGAAGTGCTCGGTCAGGACCCGCGCGGCGAGCAGTCCGCCGACACCCGCCCCGAGGACGACGGCGTGCCCGGAGCGGGTGATCGGGGTGGTCGGGATGGTCGGGGCCTGGCGGTCAGATGTCAAGGGTCAGCCGCTCCGAGTGCGCCCGGGAGACGCAGATCATCATCGTGGCACCGGTCGCCCGTTCCTCCTGCGACAGCACCGAGTCCCGGTGGTCGACCTCGCCGTCGAGCACGGTCGTCTCGCAGCTCGCGCAGGTGCCCTCCCGGCAGGAGGAGGGGACGTCGAGCCCGGCGCGGTCGAGCGCGTCGAGCACCGACTGGCCGGCCCGCACCCGCACCAGCCGCCCGGAGCTCGCCAGCAGCACATCGAAGTCCCGCTGGTCGATTGCGCCGGCACCGTCGGCGTCGTCCGTCGGGCGGGGGCGGAACCGCTCGACGTGCAGGTTGCCGACGCCGCGGGCGGCGAACGCCCGCTCGGTGGCGGCCAGCAGCGGCTCCGGCCCGCAGCAGTACAGCCGCGAGTCGGCGGCGAGCTCGGCGACGATGTCGTCGACGGGCAGCAGACCCTCGGTGTCCTCGGGCAGCACCCGCACCCGGTCAGGGTGACGGGCGAGTTCGGGCAGGAACGCCATCCGCCGCCGCGCCCGCCCGCCGTAGTAGAGCCGCCAGTCGGCGCCGCGGCGCTCCAGCTCTCCCAGCATCGGCAGCAGGGGGGTGATCCCGATGCCGCCGGCCACCAGCCGATAGGACCCACCGGCCACCAGCGGGAAATTGTTTCGCGGAGCGCCGACCTCGATTTCCGTGCCCTTCACGACCTGTTCATGGAAGTAGCGCGATCCGCCCCTGCTTTTCTCTTCCAGGAGCACCGCTATTCGCCATGACCTGATATCGGACGGATCACCGCACAACGAGTACTGGCGGATCTGGCCGGCCGGTATGCGAATATCTACGTGGGCGCCCGGCGCCCAGGTCTCGAGAGCCTCTCCTCGCGGGTCCACCAGTGCGACCACCAGCACGTTCTCTGCTGCCAGGGTCGCGGTGTCCACCCGCAGGACCGTCCAGCGAGATTCCGAACTCACCGATGAACCGTCTCATGTCGACCACCAGCCGAACAGCGACCAATACAACGGCAATCACCCCATCGGAAACGTCGATGGCCGGCGACCGAACACGCGGTTCACCGCAACAATGACCCCGCACGCAGCATATTGTCACCGGTGGGAGCAACCGTGAGCGAGACAATCGTCAGGCCGTCCGAAGCGCCGAGCCCGCCGGATCCCGTACTGCTGGCGGAACGGACCGCGACGTTCATCCGGGACGTCGTCATCCCCGTCGAGCGCGAGATCGTCGTCGACGGCCGCCAGATGGACGACACGCTGCGCCTGGAACTGGTCGGGGCGGCGAAGGACGCAGGCGTGTTCGGCCCGCTGTCGCCCGTCGAGTACGGCGGCTTCGGGCTCGACTTCCGCGGGCAGGCACACGTGCTCACCGCGGCGGGCGCGAGCCTCATCGGGCCGCTGGCCCTGCACTGCTGGGCACCGGACGACGGCAACATCCATCTGCTCGCCGACGCCACCACCCCGGACCAGCGCGAACGCTACCTGGCGCCGCTCGCCGCCGGCGAGGTGCGCTCGGCGATCGCGATGACCGAACCCGCGCCGGGCACCGGATCCGACCCGAGCATGCTGCGCACGCTGGCCGCCCGGGTCCCCGGCGGCTGGTCGATCACGGGCGCCAAGCATCTCATCACCGGCGCGGACGGCGCCGCCTTCACCATCTGCGTCGCGCGCACCGACGCCGGCCCGACGATGTTCCTCGTCGACGGGGACAACCCGGGCATGCGGGTGGTGCGCCGGATGCCGACGCTGGACTTCACCAGCGCCCCCGGCGGCCACTGCGAGGTCGCCTTCGACGACTGCCGGGTCGACGACGACGCCGTGCTCGGCGAGGTGGGTCTGGCGCTCGAGTACGCCCAGGCACGCCTCGCCCCGTCCCGGTTGACGTTCTGCATGAACTGGCTGGGCCTGGCGGTGCGCGCGCACCTGCTGGCCGCCGAGCAGGTGCTGGGACGCCGTTCCTTCGGCTCCCCCATCGCCGAGCACGGCATGGCGCAGGCGCTCGTCGCCGACAACGAGATCGACATCGCCGCGGCCCGCGCGCTCGTCCATGCCACCGCCGCGGCACTGGACACCCACGGGGCAACCAGTTCGATCGCCCGCCACGACGCCGCCATCGCGAAGACATTCGTGTCCGAGGCGGTGTGGCGGGTGCTCGACCGGGCCGTGCAGCTCTTCGGCGGGCTCGGCGTCTGCGAGGACCACCTGGTGGCCCGTTTCCTCGTCGAGGCGCGCGCGTTCCGCATCTACGAGGGTCCCTCCGAGGTGCTGCGAGCCTCGGTGGCGCGACGGGTGTTCCGCCGCCTCGGCTAGTTCCAAGGATCTTGGTGTTCCGCGGAACCGCATCCGGCGTCGGTCCATGTCCATCACACGGTAGGAGACCCAGATGAGCAACCCGTCAGTCCTGAGCCCGTCAGTCCTGAGCCCGGCAGCGCCCGGATTCTCGGTCTTCGCCCAGCCGGGGAAGGCGGCCGCGGACTTCGAACACATCCGGCGGATGGCCAACACGGTGGTTCCCTTCGGCGCGTTCGTCGGCGTCGAGGTCACGCAGGTCGACGCCGACCACGCAGTCGTGCAGATCCCCGACCGCGCCGAGCTGACCAACCAGTTCGGCACCGTGCACGCCGGCGCGCAGTTCCTCGCCGCGGACATCGCCGGGGCGTGCGCGTTCGTCGGGGCGGCGGCCAGCCGGATCGCGGACGTGGAATGGCTCGTCGTGCGCGACAGCTGGTCGTCGTTTCGCCGGCCCGCCCGCGGACTGGTGCGCGCGGTGGGAACCGTCGACGAGCGAGCGGTGCGCCAGGTGCTCGCCGCCGGACCCGGCGAACGCGTCGACCTCGACGGCAAGGCGGTGCTGCGCGACGCCGCCGGCGCCCTGGTCGCCACCTTCCGCTTCGCCTACGTCGCCGAGCTCGCCGCCCCGGCCGCCCCGGCCGCGCCGGCCGCGCCGTGACCGGATCTGCCCCGCCGCGACGCTCGGAGTTCTCCTCGTTGGAGGCGCTGCGGGTCGACAGCGTCGGCGCGGTGTCGTTCGTGCTGCGGGTACTCGCGCAGGACGACCCGGGCGCGCCGGTCGTGCTAATCCTGCCGGCGATGGCGCTGAAGGCGAAGTTCTACCTGCCGATCGCGCGGGCGCTGCACGCGGCAGGTCTGTCGGTGGTGACGACGGACCTGCGCGCCCAGGGCGAGTCGACGCCCGGCCTGCACGAGCAGCCGACCTTCGGCTACCGGGAGCTGATCGAGGTCGACCTGCCGCGCGTCCTCGCCGCCGTGCGAACCCGGTTCCCCGGGTCGCGGCCGTACCTGTTCGGGCACAGCCTCGGCGGCCAGATCGCCCTGCTGCACACCGCCGCCGCGACGGCCGAGCAGCGCCACGCGCCGACCGCGGACGGCCCGACCGCGGACGGCGGGATCGCCGGCGTCTGCGTCATCGGGACGGGGACCGTGTACTGGAAGGCGTTCGGCTTCCGACGCTGGGCCGAGGCGCTGTTGAAGATCCAGACGATCGGCCTGGTCGCGCGGGTACGCGGCTACTGGCCGGGCGGCATGCTCATCGGCGGCGCCATGCCCGGCCGGGTGATGACGGACTGGGCCCGGCATTCGCGCACCAGCCGTTACCGGCCGGCCGGGACGACCCGCGACTACGACCGGCTGCTCGCCGAACTCGACCTGCCGGTGCTGGCCATCTCCCTCGACGACGACCGGCTGGGGCCGAAGTCGAACGTCGACTTCCTCTGCGGCCGCATGCCCCGGGCCCGCCTTGACCGGTGGCACATCACCGCCTCCGCCGGCGTCGCCCATCGCGACCACTTCGCCTGGACGAAGGATGCCGCCGTCATCGGCCCGGCGGTCGCCGCCTGGATCCGCGACCGCCGCAGGCCCCAGTAGCAATTCCTCTCGCGCCATAGGAACCTCCAATCGAGCGCCGTCACCGACATATTCGTCGCGATACGTTCACCACCAATTCACCATGCCATGCTGAACTGCATCTGCTCGTGGACACGGAATTAATCGACACGTACACGGACCGGGCGCCGGGAATTCATCGGCCAGGGGACAGCCCGGTTCGGCACTGGTCCGGCCTCTGCGCGCACAGGACATAGAAAGCTGTTTGGCAGATGCCGCCGGATCACAGGGGGAGCCAGTGAGCCGCATTACCGTTGAAAACGTCACGCGCCGCTATGGCGACGTGCGGGCGGTCGACGGGGTGAGCCTCGACGTCGCCCACGGCGACTTCCTGGTCCTCCTCGGCCCCAGCGGCTGCGGAAAGTCGACGCTGCTACGCATGATCGCCGGCCTGGTCCCGCCCAGCGACGGCCGGGTGCTCGTGGACGGGCGCGACGTCACCGAGACCCCGGCCCGCGACCGCGACCTCGCGATGGTCTTCCAGAGCTACGCGCTCTACCCGCATCTGACCGTGGCGCGCAACATCGGGTTCCCGCTGCGTACCCGGCGCCAGCGCAGGGCCGAGATCTCCGCGCGGGTCGCCGAGGTCGCCGACATCCTCGACCTCGGCAAGCTGCTCGACCGCCGGCCGCGGGAGCTCTCCGGCGGCCAGCGCCAGCGCGTCGCGCTCGGCCGCGCCCTGGTCCGCGACCCCGGTGCCTTCCTGATGGACGAGCCGCTGTCGAACCTGGACGCCCAGCTGCGCACCGCGACCCGCACGGAGATCACCGAGCTGCACCACCGGCTCGGGCGGACGTTCGTCTACGTCACCCACGACCAGGTCGAGGCGATGACGATGGCGACGTCGGTGGCCGTGCTCAACCACGGCCGCCTGGAGCAGGTGGGGACGCCGACCGAGGTGTACGACACCCCGGCGTCGGCGTTCGTCGCCGGTTTCCTGGGCTCGCCGCCGATGAACCTGCTCGACGCCGAGGTCGTCGCCCGCGACGGCCGGCTGCACGCGGTCGCCGCGGGCGTGGACGTGCCCCTGGGCCTTGGCGATCCGGGTCAACAGGGCGAGCCGGGTAAACAGGGCGAGCCTGGTGAGCAGGTGCGGCGACCCGCCGTCCTTGGCATCCGCCCCGAGCACCTGAGCCTGCGGCCGGCCGCGAGCGACGGCGCTGCCCCCGAGGCGACGCTGCGCGGCACCGTGCGCACCATCGAGAACCTCGGCAGCGAGGAGATCGCCCACTGCCGCGTCGGCGCGGCCGAGGTGGCCGTGCGGGCCCGCCGGCCGGCCGGCTTCACCGTCGGCGAGGCCGTCGTCCTGACCGTCCGCCCCGAGCACACCCATCTGTTCGACCGGGAGTCGGGACGCCGGCTCGTCTGGCGGCCGGACCGGGACGCTCCGATCCCGGCCGCCCGCGTCCCCGTCGCCACCTGACACCGGGCCGCCCACCACAGCTCACCCGCTCGCACCGTCACCTCGCCGAGGAGCAGCACGTGAAAAGACCGTTCGCCCGGAGATCGTTCTCTCTGGTGGCCCTGTCGGCCGCCACCGCACTGTCCGTCCTGGCCGCCTGCGGCTCGCCCGGCGGCGGTGGCGACGACACGACGACGAAGGCCACCGGCAAGATCCCCGAACTCGGCCAGGACCAGAAGGTCTCCATCGTCTTCGAGAGCTACAACTTCGGTCAGGCCGGCGCCTGGACGGACACCTTCAACGAGCTGATCAGCAAGTTCGAGAAGGCGCACCCGAACATTCACGTCACCGCGCAGAAGCCGCAGGGTTCCAGCCCGAACCCGGCCACCGACACGGTGTCGAGCCTGCAGAGCCAGATCGCCGCCGGCTCGCCGCCGGACGTGGTGCAGCTCGGCTTCAGCGACCTCGACTTCGCCGTGCACTCCCTCAAGGTGAAGCCGCTGGACGACCTGGTCGGCAAGGACGCCGTCCAGGCGAACTTCGACGGCGCCAAGTACCCGTACGCCAAGACCGCGCGGACCCTCGGTGACTGGGACGGCAAGACCTTCGGCGTGCCGTTCGTCTTCTCCACCCCGGTGCTGTACTACAACGCCTCCATCTTCGCCGAGGCCGGTCTCGACCCGGCGAAGCCGCCGACGACGTGGGACGAGGCCCAGCAGGACGCCAAGGCGATCGTCGACAAGACCAACCACGACGGCGTGTACCTCGACTGCCTCACGAAGATCGCCAAGGACTGGTGCTTCCAGAGCCTGGTGCGCTCCAACGGCGGACGGGTGATCTCGGAGAACCGCACCACCCTGACCTACGCGCAGCCCGCCGCCGTCCAGGCCGTCCAGATGGCCCAGGGCCTGGTCAAGGACGGCCTGACCCCCGTGCTCGGCCAGAAGGAGGCCTACACGAGCTTCGCCGCCGGCAACATCGGCATGATCCTGGAGACCAGCTCCGTCCAGGGCACGTTCGTGAAGGGCTCGAAGGGCAAGTGGGACCTGCGCGCCGCGCAGATGCCGAGCTTCGACGCGAAGCCGACCGTCCCGACGAACTCCGGCGCGTCACTGTTCGTGCTGTCCAACGACGCGGCCAAGCAGCGCGCCGGCTGGGAGCTGATCAAGTTCCTGACCAGCGAGGACGCCTACAAGACAATCTCCACCAAGATCGGCTACCTGCCACTGCGGACCGGCCTCGTCGATGACCCGGCCGGACTCGCCGCCTGGGCCAAGGCCAACCCGCTGATCAAGCCGAACATCGCTCAGCTCGACCGGATGGAGCCGTGGATCTCGATTCCCGGCGTCAACTACATCCAGGTCCGTGACGGGATGATGGAGGCGGTCGAAAAGATCGTGTACCAGGGCGCGGACCCGCAGTCGACCCTGACCGCCGCCCAGAAGCAGGGCACGGCACTGCTCCCGAAGGCATAGTTCGATGACCACGACCGGACCGGCCGAGCTGACCCTGATCCAGGTGAGCGACACCCACCTGCTGCCAGCCGGCGAGCTGATGCACGGCCGCGTGGACACCTTCGCCCTGCTGGAGACGGTCGCCGCGACGGTGGCGTCCTCGACCGGTCCGGTCGCTGGGATCCTGCTCACCGGCGACCTCGCCGACGACGGCTCCCCCGCCTCCTACCGGCGGCTGCGCGAGATCGTCGACCCGCTGGCGGCCACGTTCGACGCGCCCGTCGTCTACGCGATGGGCAACCACGACGAGCGGCTTGCCTTCCGCGCCGAACTCCTGAACGGCGCCGGCGTGCCGGCCGACCATCCCTGCGACAGCGTCCACCTGATTGACGGCCTGCGCCTGGTCGCCCTCGACTCCACCACGCCGGGCCGCCACGACGGCTGGCTCACCGACGCCCAGCTCGCCTGGCTGGCCGACGTGCTGGCCACCCCGGCGCCACGGGGCACCCTGCTGATCGTGCACCACCCGCCGTTGCCATCCCCGGTGCCGACCGTGCACCTGCTGCGGCTCGCCGCCGCCAAGCGGCTCGCCGACGTCGTCGCCGGCACCGACGTGCACATGATCCTCAGCGGGCACGCCCATCACGCCGGCGCCGGCGCGCTCGCCGGCATCCCCGTGTGGATCAGCCCCGCGCTCGCCTACGACGCCGACCCGATGCCGCCCGACGGCCGGCTGCGGGGGCTGCTCGGCGGCGGCTTCAGCCGGATCGACCTGATCGACGGCCAGTTCGTCGCCACCGCGATCCCGCTGACACCCGCCGGCCACGTCTACAACAACGACAGGGCCGAGATGGTGGAGTTCATCCGCAGCGTCACACCGCAGACCACTCCGGGATGAGCGGGATGTTCGTCGAGGTCGCTCCCCCCACGCTGCCGGTGCCGATCGTGGCGCCGGCAGCCGTCGGGGACCGGGGCCGGACCGCCCGGCGCCTGGCCCGCCGCCTCGGCCGCGGCGTCGTGCCCTACCTCTACCTCGTCCCGGCGCTGGGCATGCTCATCGTCTGGACGTACCGCCCGCTGGTGGAGACGGCGAACTACTCGTTCTACTCGTGGAACCTGTCGCCGACACAGCCCGCGACCCCGGTCGGCTGGGACAACTACCACCGGTTGTTCACCCTGCCCGAGCTGGGGGGGTCGGTCTGGCGGACCCTGCTGATGATCATCGGCCTGTTGCCGTTCACGATCGTCATCCCGGTCGTGGTGGGACTGCTCTCCCGCGAGGTCCGTGGCCGGGCGCGCAGCTTCTACCAGGCACTGATCTTCCTGCCGTTCCTGGTCGCGCCGGTGGCGAGCGCCGCGGTCTGGCAGTGGCTGCTCAGCCCCCGCTCCGGGGCGGTGAACCGGGCGACGGGCTCGTCGGTGAACTGGTTCCACGAGCGGTGGCCCGCCCTGATCGCCATCACCGGCATCACCGGCTGGCACGTCCTCGGGTTCGCCGTGGTCGTGGTCGCCGCCGGCCTGGCCTCGATCAACAGTGACTACGCGGAGGCCGCCTCCGTCGACGGGGCGTCGCGCTGGCAGATCACCCGCTGGCTGACGCTGCCGCTGCTGTCGCCGACGCTGGTGTTCCTGGTGCTGTCCACGGTGCTGCTGTTCGCGCCGCAGTGGACGTTCCCGTTGATCGACTCGCTCACCCAGGGCGGTCCGGTCGACG
Organism: Frankia gtarii; assembly: GCF_025403375.1. Classification (GTDB taxonomy): domain Bacteria; phylum Actinomycetota; class Actinomycetes; order Frankiales; family Frankiaceae; genus Frankia; species Frankia gtarii. The sequence continues at coordinate 2,755 of NZ_JAMPTM010000048.1, read as the reverse complement.
CCACCACCAACGTCTACTACCTGCTCTGGGAGTACGGCATCCAGAGCTTCGACGCCGGCCTCGCCTCGGCGGCCGGAGTGGTGTTCTTCATCGGGTTCGGGCTGGTGGCGGCGGTGCTGCTGTGGATCTCCGAGCGCGTCACCATCCACGACGACTGAGAGGGCGCCCCGTGACACTCGCCACCGAACCGTCGGTGACCGAACCGGCGCCGCCCGAAGGTGCCGACGGCGCGGACACCGGCGCACCTTCGATCGGCGGCGCGCCGATGACCAACTTCGACGCCCCGGAGACGCCCGGGGGTCGATCGAGAACGCGCGTCGTCGTCGGCCACCTCACCCTGGCCGTGCTGGGCCTGGCCTGCATATTTCCGATCTACTGGCTCTATGCGACGTCGCTGCGGCGACCGAACGACGTCTACGAGGTCAACCCGCTGCCGTGGCCGCTGTCCGTCGACAGCTACCGCACGGCGATCGACGAGATCGACGTCCTGCGGCTGCTGCTCAACACGACCGTCGTCGCGGTACTCACGGCGCTCGGGCAGCTCCTGACCAGCCTGCTCGCCGCCTACGCCTTCGCCGCCTGGAACTTCCCGCTCAAGCGGCTGCTCTACCTGGCTTTCGTCGGTAGCTGGCTGGTGCCGTTCCAGGTCGCCATGCTGCCGAACTACGTGCTGCTGCACCAGCTCGGGCTGCTGAACACGCTGTCCGGCGTGATCGTCCCGAACATCGTCTCCGGGCTCGGCGTGCTGCTGCTGCGCCAGCACCTCGACGGCTTCCCCAAGGAGTTGCTGGAGGCGGCACGGATGGACGGCCGGTCATCCTGGTCGACGCTGTGGACGGTGGTCGTGCCGAACCTGCGGGCGGCCCTGGCGGCGCTGGGCATCCTGCTGCTCGTCAACGCCTGGAACGAGTACTTCTGGCCGGCGCTGGTCCTGCAGCGGCATAACGATGTGCTGCAGCTCGGCATCCGCAGCTTCATGAGCTCCACCGAGGGCGACGACTGGGGCCCGCTGACCGCGACCGCCGGCCTGGCCTGCCTGCCGATCTTCGTGATCTACCTGGTGCTGCAGCGCCACGTCGTCAGCGGCTTCGTCCGCTCCGGCCTGCGCTGAAGACCCGTGCCGCGCGTGGGTGGGAACCCGACTCCCCTCCACGCGCGGCACGTTGCCGACGCCGTTTCGTCGGACAGCAGTGAGGCGGCCACTACCTCCCGCGCCTCCCGCACCTTCCGGCTTCGTTCCCCGCACGCTTTCCGGGCCCGACGCCAGGCTGGACCGGATCGAGTTCCGCGGAACACCATGATCCACTCTTGGTCCCGATCCCGGAGCTGATCAACCCGCCCTGGTGGATCATGGGCCAAATCTTGTCGGTGGAGGATGCGACGATCCTCGGGTCCGCTGTTCGACGACACCCCTGGCCCGGTGATCATGATGATGGAAGTGTCCGCTGTCCCGTCGCCCGCAGTCCCGTCCGCGTCGTCGATGGCGTCCGCCCTGACGGGGGTGGATGTGGAGGCGGCCCCGTTGCCGGAGGTAGAGGAGGTGATCTGCCGGTGGGCGGGGCGGATCGCGGCGGCGACATGTGGCTGGCTGCTTGCGGTGGCGGCGTTCGACCGGCGGGAAGGCTGGTCGGGGATGGGGATCGCGTCCTGCGCCCACTGGCTGGCCTGGCGATGCGGGATCGGTCTACGCACCGCCCATGAACAGCTCGCCACCGCGCATGCGTTGGAGGAGCTTCCCGCTATCCGCGCGGCGTTCGCGGCGGGGACGTTGTCCTATTCGAAGGTGCGGGCGGTGACCCGGGTCGCCGACGCGCGGTCCGAGCAGGTGTGGTTGACCCATGCCCGGTTCTGCACCGCCGGGCAGATCGAACGGCTGGCGCGGTCGGTCCGGCAGGCCCGCGGTGATGACAGGATCCGACGGGCTGCGAAACGGCTGGTGTGGCGTTCCGACGACGATGGCATGCTCCACGTGACCGCGGTCCTGCCCCCGGACGAAGGCGCCCGGCTGATCGCCGCGTTGGAAGCAGCCCGGACAAGCCTCGACACCACCGCCCCCCTCACCGCCACTGGCGATGCCGAGGCAGCCGAGGCCGGGCCGGATGAGTCCGAGGCCGATGAGGTGCCCCCCGACGGGGATAGCGTGTTCACCGCGCGGGATCGTCAACGTGATGCCGAGGCGCTGGTCGCGTTGGCCGACGGGTTCCTCGACCGGCCGGCTCCCGGGCTGATGAACCCCGATCACACTCTCACCGTGCACCTGACCACCCTCCCCGACCCCAGCGACAGCGACACGACCACCGACAGCAGTGCTGCGGGGCCGGCGGAGGTGGCTCGGATCGGCATCGGCGGCTGGGCCGCCATCGACGGCGGGATCGGACTATCCCGTCAGACCATCGAACGCCTCGGCTGCGACGGCTTTCTCCGCGGCATGGTCACCGACTCCGACGGCAACCCCCTCTACCTCGGCCGCCGCCGACGCCACCCCGGCCAGAAACTCCGCGACGCCGTCCACGCCCGCGACCACGGCCACTGCCAGTACCCCGGCTGCGGCCACACCCGCTGGTTGCAGATTCACCACCTGACCCCGTGGGGTCACGATGGGGACACCGACATCGACAAACTCCTACTGCTCTGCTCCGCCCACCATCACGCGATCCACGACCGCAACATCCACCTCACCCGAACAGCCGACGGCACCGTCACTGCCCACACCCCCGACGGCCGCGCCCTCACCCAGGCCCCACCTGTCCTCCCC
>NZ_JAMPTM010000489.1 GCF_025403375.1 Frankia gtarii | reverse complement strand
GCCCACAGCCATGCCCGAACCCACAGCCATGCCCGCGCCCACAGCCATGATCTCGGCGCTCAGACGCTCGTCGCGTAGGCGATGATGCCGCGACGCAGTGCGTCCATCGCGGAGCGGGCGGTGCGGCGCACCCCGGAGTCGTCGGGGGCGACCTTGGCGATCTGGTCGAGCAGGTCGAGCAGTTGGCGCATCCACCGGACGAAGTCGCCGGCGGTCAGCTCCAGCCCGCTGTCGGTGAGGACCCGTTCCAGTGGCCGACCCACCGCCCAGTCGTGGGCGGCGGGCACGAATCCGAGCTCGGGTGGGCGCAGAAAGCTCAGCCGGTGGCCCTGCTCGGTCGCGGCGAGGCGGGCCGCCAGGCGACTCATCTCGTCCAGGCAGTCACGCAGCGCCGCACCGCCGGGCAGCGCCGGGACGCCGACGTCGTCGCCGCGCGGCTCGAAGACCAGGGTGGACACGGCGGCGGCAAGCGCCGGCGGGGTCAGTTCCGCCCAGATGCCGGCGCGCAGGCATTCGGCGACGAGCAGGTCCTGCTCGGAGTAGATGCGGGCGAGCACCCGGCCGGCGTCGGTGACGGTGTCGCCGTCGAGATAGCCGAGCTCCGCCAGCGCCGCGCGGACCCGGTCGAACGTCTTCGCGACCGTGTTCGTGCGGCCCTCGACCTTGCGGGAGATCGCCGCGGTCTCCTTGGCGAGCCGGTTGGCCTGCTCGGCGGAGCGCAGGTGCTCCTCGCGGCGCGGGCAGTCGTGCACCGGGTGGGCGCGCAGGGTGCGACGCAGCCGGGCAAGTTCGGCGTCGTCCGCGGCCGCCGACCGGGCCCGGGCCCGCCGGCCGGGCGGACCGTCGGGGTCGACGTCCGCGGCCCGCAGCGAGGAGGCCAGATCCCGGCGGGACTGCGGCGAGCGCGGGTTGAACGACCGCGGCACCCGAACCCGCCCGATCGGCTCCACCGCGACCGGGAAGTCGACCAGCGACAGCCGCCGCACCTGCTTGTCCGCGGTCAACACGACGGGACGGGGCCCTTCGGCGCCGACCGCGTTCGCGTCGGCGTCGAGGACGACGGCGAGCCCGCTGCGCCGCCCGGCGGGCACCCGCACGATGTCGCCGGTGCGCAGCCGGCCCAGCGCCGCCGCCGACTCGGCCCGCCGACGCGCCGAGCCCTCCCGCGACAGCGCCGCCTCCCGCTCGCGGATGTCGCGCCGGATCCGGTCGTACTCGGCGGCATCCCCACGGTCGCAGCTCAGCTGCGCGCGCATCTCGTCGATCGCCTCGGTGTTGCGCCGCACCACCCGCGCCAGGCCCACCACGTCCCGGTCGGCCTGGAACTGCGCGAACGACGACTCGAGCACGGCACGGGCCCGGTCGGCCCCGAGCCGGCCGACGAGGTTCACCGCCATGTTGTAGGAGGGACGAAACGACGAGCGCAGCGGATAGGTGCGGGTGGACGCGAGCCCGGCCAGCGCCAGCGGGTCCAGCCCCGACTGCCACAGCACGACGGCGTGCCCCTCCACGTCGATACCGCGGCGGCCGGCGCGGCCGGTGAGCTGCGTGTACTCCCCGGGGGTGATGTCGACACGGCTCTCGCCGTTAAACTTCGTCAGCCGTTCCAGGACGACGGTGCGGGCCGGCATGTTGATACCGAGCGCCAGCGTCTCGGTGGCGAACACGACGCGGACCAGCCCCTGGACGAACAGCTCCTCGACGATCTCCTTGAAGGTGGGCAGCATCCCAGCATGGTGGGAGGCGATGCCCCGCTCCAGGCCCTCCACCCACGCCCAGTAGCCGAGGACGCCGAGATCGGCCTCGGGGATCCCGGCGGTGCGCTCGCGGACAATCGTCCGGATCCGCTGCTGCTCGGCCGGACCGACCAGGCGCAGCCCGGCACGCACGCAGGAGGTAACCGCGTCATCGCAGCCGGCCCGGCTGAACACGAACACGATCGCGGGCAGCAGGCCGTCCCGGCCAAGACGCTCGACGACCTCCGGCCGGCCCGGCACCCACATCCGCCGCCGCGGCCCGGGCCCGCCGCGACCCCGGCCGTTGCCGTAGCCACCGGGCATCGCCCGGCTCTCGTCCCGGGAGAGCCGGACCAGGTCCGGGTTGACCACCCGGCCGGCCACCGTGGCCGTCGCACCGCGGGACCCGCCGCCGTTCGCCCGACCACCACCGCCCGCCCGAGCCCCACCGGCGGATCCACCCGCGCTGTTCCCACCCGCGCCGTTCCCACTCGCGCCGTTCCCACTCGCGCGAGCCGCAGGAACCGACGG
>NZ_JAMPTM010000488.1 GCF_025403375.1 Frankia gtarii | reverse complement strand
GGGACGGGCGGCGGTGCAGGGGCGATCGGGCGGCCCGGCGCCGGCGGAGGTTGCGGGTGGGGCGCCGCCCGACCTCGCCGCCCTGGTGGACCTGCTGGGTCGCCGGTTCGCCCTCGGCCTCTACTGGCATCTGCGGGGTGGCCCGCTGCCGTTCCGCACGCTGGCAGCCCGGCTGGACGCCCCGCAGACGCAGCTCGTGCAGCGGCTGCGGGAGCTGCGGGAGGCCGGCCTCGTCGAGGTGGACGAGGTCGGCGAGTACCGGCTGACCACCCACGGCCGGCGCCTGCAGGGCGTGATCGAGCCCCTGGCCGCCTGGGCGCAGGAATGGGCGACGCTCAGCCCCCGCCAGCGCACCCCGCGCGGGGCCTCCACCCGTGGCCACGACGAGCCCTGACCGGGGTGGGCGCGCCTTGTCGGGTTATCACCGAATGTCACCTTGCCGTCGACGGAGCGTGATTATGAGATCACAGCTTGTCTTGAGCTGATCTTAAGACTCCTTTAGGCCCCAGGAGATGTGCTGGTCACTGTCGAACCCGGTGCTGGGGAGCACCGGAGGCGACCTGGTGGATCCGAACTTCACCCGGCGGAGGTAACCCCGACCTCCGGTGGGTCTCCCTAGCCCGGGTCGCGGCCCGTCCCAGCCGCGGCCCGGGCTCATCAGCCTCGGCCCACGACGGTGGTGACCGCTCCCCGACCCGTGGGCCGGGACCCGCCCGGGCGGCGTCTCAGCCCGCGGCCAGCCGTTCCCGGGCCGCGGCCAGTCGCCGGCGGGTGGCCTCCCGGCCGAGCACTTCCAGCGACTCGAACAGCGGCAGCCCCACGGTCCGCCCGGTGACGGCCACCCGCACCGGCGCCTGCGCCTTCGCCAGCTTCAGGCCGTGGCGCTCGCCGAGCTCGGTCAGGGTCGCCTTCAGCGTCTCGGCGTCCCACTCGACCTTGCCGAACACGTCGTGGACGTCGGCGAGCAACTCCGCCGCCGGCCCCTTCATCGCCTTCGCCCATGCCGCGTCGTCCACCGGCGCCTCGGGCAGGAACAGGAAGTCCACCATCGGCACGATCTCGGAGAGCACCGACAACCGGGACTGCGCGAGCCCGGCGACCACGGCGAACACGGCGGCGTCGAACGCCTCGGCCGCCCACGGTGCCGCCGGCGGCACCAGCCACGGCTGCACCGCCGCGATGAACTCCTCGACGCTCAGCGCCCGGATGTACTCGCCGTTGAACGCCCGCAGCTTCTTCTCGTCGAAGAACGCCGGGGAAGGCTTCACGTCGGCCAGGTCGAAGGTCGACTCGATCGTCTCCCACGGCACGATCTCGTCGTCGCCGGACGGCGCCCAGCCGAGCAGCATCAGGTAGTTCTTCATCGCGCCGGGCAGGTAGCCCTCGTCCCGGTAGGACTCCAGCGCCACCTTGTCCCGCCGCTTCGACAGCTTCTGCCGCTTCTCGTTGACGATGACCGGCACGTGCGCCCACACCGGCGGCTCGTCGGCGCCGAGCGCGGCCCACAGCAGCTGCTGCTTGGGCGTGTTCGACAGGTGCTCCTCGCCCCGGATGACGTGGGTGATCCCCATCTCCAGGTCGTCGACGACGTTGGCGAGCAGGAACACCGCCGAGCCGTCGGCCCGCGCGATCACGAAGTCCTCGATGGTGTCGTTCGGGAACTCCGGGGTGCCGCGGATCAGGTCGCGTACCGTCGTCACCCCCTCGTCGGGGGTGCGGAAGCGCAGCGCGCGGCCGGGGCCGGGCTCCAGCCCGCGGTCGCGGCAGAAGCCGTCGTAGCCGTGCTGGGCATTACCCGTGCGTTCCGCCAGCGCGTCGCGGGTGCAGTCGCAGAAGTACGCCAGCCCCGCCTCCTGCAGGCGGACCGCGGCCGCCCGATGCCGGTCCGCGCGCGAGGACTGCAGCACCGGGCCCTCGTACCGGCCGGGGCTGATCCCGAGCCAGTCCAGCGCGCTGATGATGCCGTCGATCCACTCGGGCCGGTTGCGGGAGGCGTCGGTGTCCTCGATGCGCAGCACGAAGTCGCCGTCCGCGCGTAGCGCCACCAGCCAGTTGAACAGTGCCGAGCGCGCCCCACCCACATGGAAGATGCCGGTGGGAGACGGCGCGAATCGAACCCGTACCCGCCCAGATCCCATGCGGGGCAGCGTACAGGGATCCCGGTGAGCCGACGGAGTACCCAGGCGGCGTCGACGTCGTCGGCGCCGCCTCGGCAGGTCCGATCGTTCGGAAGGTGTGGGGTGTTAGTCGCCGAGGAGGTCGAGGAGGTCGAGGGG
>NZ_JAMPTM010000487.1 GCF_025403375.1 Frankia gtarii | reverse complement strand
GGCTGGGCCCGCATCTCCGACCGGCGCCGCGGGCTGACCGTTGCGGCCGGCGGCTTCACTGTCGCCGTGACCGCCTTCGGCTTCTCCGCCCCCGCCGGCTCGGGAGGGGACGACGTCCGGCTTCAGCCGATCAGCGCGGTCGACGTCCGCCCCGGGCTCGGTGGGCAGCCCAAGGACGGGAGTCCGCCCTGGCAGCCGGGTGGCGCGCCGGTCTCCCCACTGCCGACGCTGCCACCGTTTCCCGATCCGATCTACGGTTCGACCGCGACCGCGACCGCGACCGCTGGCGGTGCCGCCGCCGCGGACGGCATCGGGCGGACGGCGCCGACGTATCCCGCGCCGTCGTTCGGTGACGGGTCCGCCGGAGAAGGCCTGCCAGCCGGCGATTCCACTCGCGTTGACCGGGGTGGGGATGTCGACCGGGACGCGGATGGGGGACGCGTCGTCGCAGGCCCGGACGGCGACGACCTCGAGGGGTGGGACGGCCGGCCCAGCCGCGCGGGCTCGGGGTTCAGCCGCGGCGGTCAGTCGGCCGGTGACGGCCCGATCGGCAGTACCTCCCAGGACAGCACCCATCTCGCCGCCGCCGGCTACTCGGGTGCCGGCGGGTATGCCGGGACCGGAGGGTATTCCGGGACCGGAGGGTATTCCGGGACCGGAGGGTATTCCGGGACCGGAGGGTATTCCGGTGGGGATGGTGCCCGGGCCGGTACCGCGGCGAGGCCCGCAGCCCCGGTGATACCGGGCACCGATCGGGCATCCGCGCAGCCCGGCGTGGTGATCGGGCCGCTGCCGCAGGTGCGGGTCGACTCCGGGGAAGCAGGAGTCGGCTAGGGCTGCTGCGCGCCGCTGGTCATGTTCGACACCGGGGCCGTCGGGTGCTGATCGACGACTCGGCCGGGATCGGTGGTCAGGCGGACGGCGCCGTGACCGCGCGTCGGGCCCTGACTATGGCGCTCACCGCCGGGAGGTTCACCGAGCCCCAGGCGTCAAGCTGGGTGGGGAGCTCGGCGAGCGCCGAGTCGAGGACGAAGATCCCGGTGGTCGGGCAGGCCGCGCCGATCTCGACCAGCACGGGGCGCAGGTGCACCTCCACCGCCAAGGCGTGCTGCGCAGCGGCGGCCACCTGGACCGGGATGGCCGGCAGGCCGGCGAGCTCACCGCCGCCGATCTGGTCGAGGAGCAGCTTGAGCAGTCCGGTGTAGGTCGCCTTGTAGGTGGGCGTGGCGATGACGAGGACATCGGCCGCCCGGATGCTGGACAGGGCCGCGCCCACGGTCGGATCGCCCCAGCCGAGCAGGCCGGCACCCAGCTCGCTGACCTCGATGACCTCCGCCGACGACTCGAAGCCGCTCGCGGCCAGCGAGGTGGCGACGCGGCCAGCCACCGCCTCGGCGACCTGCCTGGTCCGGGAGGCCGGCTTCGGGTTCCCCACGACGCTGACTATCCGGCACGGTTCCATCGGGCTGCCTCCCCTGTCGGGCCGCGGATCCATGACCCGCAGGTTGCTGGAACCGACGGCGCCTGGCCCGGGTGTCGGCGGCCGAAGCATATCCGGGATCCGTCGGTACACGGCAACAGTCGAGCCTGTTCTGACCCGCACGGTTACCCGGTGATGGCCGCCTGATTGCGCCGCCCGCGCAGGCCTTCGAGCCTTCGAGCTTTCGAGCCACCGGGCGGGACGGCTGGATGGGGCTGCGGCGGGCTTCGGTCCGAGGCCGCCGCAGCCGGGCATGCCGATCCGGCCCGGGCGTCGCCGCCGAGGCCGGATGCGACGGGTGGGAGGAGGCTTCTGGTTGGGAAACGGTTGAACGCGGGAAGGAACGCCTGCCCTCGCTCGAATGGTGCGCGGGCGGTCAGCGGGTGTGGAGCGCGAAAGTGTAGAAGATGGCGAGTGGCCACAGCAGAGTCGCGACGAGGGCAGTGAAGAAACTGCTCAGCGCGTGGCCGTCCCAGTCGGTGAAGTTCCAGTAGTCCTGGCTCGCGGTGATGACCACCCCAACGATGAGATAGAGAAGCGTACCGAGGCTGATGCTGCTGGTTCGGGTCCCAACCCGGGTGGCCATGACTACTCCTTCAACGGGGTTCATACCTGGCTGTCGCAGGATTACCCGCTATACGTCCACCTACACGTGCTTGTCTGGTTGTTCTTTTCGCCGGAATGCCCCTTAGGTGGCCGGGGAGGTCGGCTCGCCCGGCACCCATCCGGCCGAATCGCCGAGGTGCGGCAGCGCGTCGAGGGCGCCCCGGTGGCGGACCGTCCAGGCTGCGGCGGCGAGGC
>NZ_JAMPTM010000486.1 GCF_025403375.1 Frankia gtarii | reverse complement strand
CGACGGGCGGGCGGGGCAGCGGCGGTCGGCGCGGATGCGCTCCGCGCGTGTTCCCGTACCGCCCGCGCCCGCAGGCCCGGTGCCGTCCGCCGCCTGCGCCCGTGACCGGCCGCATCCGTCGGAACCTGCTGACCTGGAGGTCCACCGCGAGCCCCGAAGCATCCTCAGCTGAGACGCCACGCCTGCCCGGCGAGGCGTCTCGCTCCACGCAGCCCGTTGCCGATCCGCCGCCACCACACCAGGGATCGGATCTTCCGCGTCAGAACCGCCGCCGTGTCCCGGGCAAGACGAACCCGCCGTCGGCGAGCGGTGAGGGGCCGGCCGCCGCGGACACCTCGCGGCGCGACCAGCCGGACCGCTGGCTGCGCCGGCTCGGCCGGCAGGTGATGGTCTACCGCCGCAACGTGATTCTGGCGTTCGGCGCGGCGCTGCTCGGCACGCTCGTCACCGCCGCCGTCCCGCTGGTCGAGCGGCAGGTCATCGACAACGTCGTCGTCACCCACCGGCACTCGCTCACCCCGTACCTGATCATCCTGCTCGCCGCGGGCGTGGCCATCTTCGTCACTGCGTTCGTGCGGCGTTATGTGGGTGGCCGGCTGTCGCTGGACGTCCAGTACGACCTGCGCGACGAGGTCTTCAGCACCATCGAGCGGCTCGACGGCGCCCGCCAGGACCAGGTCTCCACGGGGCAGGTGGTCAGCCGGGCGATCTCGGACGTCGGCGCCATCCAGGGGCTGCTGTCCTACCTGCCGATGGTCGTCGGCAACCTGGTGCTGTTCGTCGCGTCCCTGGTCGCGATGGCGTGGCTGTCGCCGCTGCTGACCCTCATCGCCCTCGCGATGGGGCCGGCGCTGTTCCTGCTCGGCTTCCGGGCGCGCAGCACCGTGTTCCCCGCCACCTGGGCGGCCCAGCAGCAGGCCGGTGAGGTCGCGGGGGCCGTCGAGGAGGCGGTCGCGGGCGTGCGGGTGGTGAAGGGCTTCGGGCAGGAGGACCGGGAGCTCGACCGGCTCGCCGGGCATGCCCGGACGCTGTTCGCGCTGCGGATGCGGGCCGTGAAGATCACCAGTCGGTTCGGCGCGGCGATGCAGGCCGTGCCCGCGCTCGGGCAGGTCGCCGTGCTGGCGCTCGGCGGCTGGCTGGCGCTCACCGACCGGATCACCCTCGGCACCTTCCTCGCCTTCAGCACCTACCTCGGGGCGCTCATCGGCCCGACCCGCACCCTCGCCGGGCTGCTCACCATCGGCCAGCAGGCCAAGGCCAGCACGGTGCGCATCTTCGAGATCATCGACTCCCACCCGGCGATCACCGACGCCCCGGACGCCACCGTTCTCGGCACCGCCCGCGGGCTGATCGAGCTGGACGGGGTGACCTTCGGCTACCTGCCGTCGCGGCCGGTCCTGCGTGACATCAGCCTGCGCATCGAGTCGGGCGAGACGGTGGCCCTCGTCGGCACCTCCGGCTCCGGCAAGTCGACGATCTCCCAGCTCCTGCCCCGCTTCTACGACCCGCAGGGCGGCACTGTCCGCCTCGACGGCCAGGACATCCGCACGCTGACGCTGGCCTCGCTGCGCGACCAGATCGGCGTGGTCTTCGAGGACAGCTTCCTGTTCTCCGACACGGTCCGGGCGAACATCTCCTACGGCCGGCCGGACGCCACACACGAGCAGATCGTCGCCGCGGCCCGGTCGGTGCAGGCCGACGGCTTCATCCGCGCTCTGCCGCGCGGCTACGACACCGTCGTCGGCGAGCAGGGCCTGACGCTGTCCGGCGGCCAGCGCCAGCGGGTCGCGCTCGCCCGCGCGCTGCTGACCGACCCCCGCGTGCTGCTCCTCGACGACGCCACCTCCGCGATCGACGCCCGGATCGAAGCCGAGATCCACGCCACGCTGCGTGAGGTCATGCGCGGCCGCACCACGCTGCTCATCGCGCACCGCCGCTCCACCCTGCACCTCGCCGACCGGATCGCGGTGCTCGACGCCGGCCGCATCGTCGACATCGGCACCGAGGCCGAACTCGCCGCCCGCAGCCCCCTGTTCCGCCGTCTGCTCGCCGGCCCCGGCGACACCCTCGCCGAGGTCGAGGCCGAAGACGAAGGCGCCGAGGACGCGGGCGCCGAGGACGCGGGCGCGGGCGCCGAGCCCGACGGTCCGCAGCCCGTCCAGCCGCCGAGTTCGGCGTCGAACGGAGACGGACGGGCCGTCGGCGGGTCATCGTCTGGCCGGACCTTCGCCACCACGCCGTCGAGCTCGGGTTTCGGTGCAGCGCCGTCGGGCCGGGGGCTCGCGGTCTCGGGTGGGC
>NZ_JAMPTM010000485.1 GCF_025403375.1 Frankia gtarii | reverse complement strand
GGCCGGGCGGGGGCCGACCGGCAGCGGGTGCTCCGGGCGCAGGCTCGAGACGATGCGCCAGATGCTGCGATAACCGTGGGTCACGTGGAGGTGGTAGTCGAGGTCACCGGTGCTGAGGAAGCGTTCGGCGCAGACAAGGTCGGAGCGCGGGCACTGGTAGATGGTCACGGGACCTCCCCCGAGGGGATCGCGGTCGTCGCCGCGGATCACGCCACCGGCGATCACCGTGGGGCTACCTCGGTCGAGGGCGCGGCGACGCAATGCTGCTGTTCGGTTGCGCCCGCGTTTCACGGTACGGTCCGTGGCCGGCATGCGCCTCCCGGGCGGAGCAGACTGGAGGCATGCCTAGCGTGCCGTCTTCGTCCCCCGACCCGACCGGTGGCATCCGGCTGCCGGTGAGCGCACCGGACGCCGAGGGGGAGGTGGTCGAGCTCTGTCGGGATCTGCTCCGCTTCGAGTCGGTCAACCGCGGCAACGGCGACGGCCACGAGCGCCCGATCGCCGAGTACGTCGCCGCGAAGCTCGCCGAGGTGGGCATCGAACCGACGATCCTGGAGTCGGAGCCGGGGCGCACCAGCGTCGTCGCCCGGATCGAGGGCACCGACCCGTCCCGCGCGCCGCTGCTCATCCACGGCCACCTCGACGTGGTGCCCGCCGACGCCAGCCAGTGGCGGGTCGCGCCGTTCGCCGGCGAGGAGGTCGACGGCTGCCTGTGGGGGCGCGGCGCCGTCGACATGAAGGACATGGACGCGATGACCCTCGCGGTCGTGCGCGACCTCGCCCGCTCCGGCCGCCGTCCCCCGCGTGACCTCGTCGTCGCCTTCCTCGCCGACGAGGAGGCCGGCGGCGTGCTCGGCGCCCGCTGGCTGGTCGAGCACCATCCCGACCTGTTCGCCGACTGCACCGAGGCGATCGGCGAGGTCGGCGGCTTCTCCTACACCGTCTCCGACGACCTGCGGCTCTACCTCATCGAGACGGCCGAGAAGGGGCTCGGGTGGATGAAGCTGACCGCGTCCGGCCGGGCCGGGCACGGGTCGATGATCAGCGACGACAACGCGGTTACGGCGCTGTGCGAGGCGGTGGCGCGCCTGGGCCGCCACGAGTTCCCGCTCGTGCTCACGCCGACGGTGCGGGTGTTCCTCAACGAGCTGGGGGACGCGCTCGGCATCGAGTTCGACCTCGACGACCTGCAGGCCACGGTCAGCAAGCTCGGCCCCGTCGCCCGGATGATCGGCGCGACGCTGCGCAATACCGTCAACCCCACCCAGCTGCAGGCCGGGGAGAAGGTCAACGTCATCCCCGGCGAGGCCACCGCCTACGTCGACGGCCGCTACCTGCCCGGCCAGGAAGAGGAGTTCGTCCGCCAGCTCGACGAGATCCTCGGGCCGGACATCCGGCGCGAGTGGGTCGTCCACGACGACGCGGTCGAGACCGGTTTCGACGGGGCGCTGGTGGAGGCGATGGGCGCCTCGCTGCGCGCGGAGGACCCGATCGCCCGGGCAGTCCCCTACATGCTTTCCGGTGGGACGGACGCCAAGTCGTTCTCCAGGCTGGGGATCCGCTGCTTCGGCTTCTCCCCGCTGCTGCTGCCCGCGGACCTGGACTTCTCCGGGATGTTCCACGGCGTGGACGAGCGGGTGCCGGTCGAATCCCTGCGCTTCGGCGTCCGGGTCCTCGACCGTTTCCTACGTGCCTGCTGACCTCGCCGGCCCGCGGACTGTCACCCGTGGTGTAATTGGTGCCGTCGCTGCGTGACATCATGGTGAGCGTGACCGACGACGCACTGCCCGCCTACGGCCTCGACTCGCCCGTCGAGGCGCCGGTGGACTGCCCGTCGGTCACCTTCGCCTATCTGGTGCAGGTCAGTCTGGACGGCAGCCGGTGGGTGGCCGATCGGACGGAGCCGTCCGGCGGCTTCGAGCACAGCCCGGGTACCGCGGTGCAGGTCGCCTGCCAGGTCCTGGGCCGCCGCTTCGTCCAGTTGCGGGCCGACGAGGACGCCCGGTGGCGCGACGTGTGGTTCCGTGCCGACGTCTGGTCCCTCGATCGGTCCACCGGCTCGGATCACGCAGGCTCGGATCATGCCGGCTCGGATCGCGCGGGTCAGTCGGACACGCCGGCGGTCCCGGCCGGCTGGGCGCTGTCGGGGCGGCATCTGCAGAGCCGCGGGATCGTCCCGGATGCGGTGGAGATACGCACTCCCATCCAGGTCCGCCACGAGGTCGGCCGCTGACCGGAGCCGGGCCGAAAGCGGCGAGGCGCCCGCGCAACGTGCCGTGCCGGCGGCCGGCGGGCCGGCGGGGCGGCGTGGTG
>NZ_JAMPTM010000484.1 GCF_025403375.1 Frankia gtarii | reverse complement strand
TTACCGGGCCGGGCGGGCGTAGCGGTCGGTGGTCTCCGGATCCATGCCGCCGCGCTTGCCGTTGGACACGCTTTCGCCGCCGCCCACGGGCGAGTTCGACGTGATCGTGTCGACCGAGGAGCGACGTTCCGGGGTGACGTTGCCGGTCGCCCGGCGGATGCCGGTCCGGCCGTCGTGGACGACGCCGACGACCCGCTCGGCGAGCGCCGGCCAGTCCCGCGGCACCTGCTCCAGCTCCTTGAGGTGCGTCTCGGTGGACGTGATGACCACGACCGCGTCGGCCTGGATCGCCGACGCCGCGGTCATCGGCAGCTCGGCCAGCGCCGAGGTGACCAGGATGACCAGGTCGACGACGGGGGCGCGGTCGGCGAGGATCGGCGCGAGGCCGCCGGGGCGCGCCGCCCGGGCCGGGGAGACCCGGTTGTAGAGGATGTGCCCGCGGCCGGTGCCGGACGAGCGGGCCAGGCAGGTCGGCTCGTGCGCCCAGCGCGGCAGCTCCCCGGAGGTCGCCCGCGGCAGACCCTCCAGCGACGCCCGCACCTCCGACGACGGGGAGGTGTCGAGGATCAGCACGACCCCCTGGTCGTCCGACCAGGCGGCGGCAACGGAGGCGACGAGGTCGGCGGCGAGGTCCCCGCGCGACGCCGGGGTGAACGCGACCACCTTGCTGGTCGGCGACATCACCGCCGACATCGCCGAGACGAGCGTCTCGGCCGCGCTCGCCGTCGTGCGCCCCGGCTCCAGCGCGGCGATCAGCGGGACGCCGAGGGTGTCCGACGGGTTGTGCGGGTCGAGAATCGTCGGCCGCCGCTGGTACATGATCCAGATAGCCGCGATGGAACCGAGCAGGCCCACGATCGCCGCGACGAGGATGTTGCGCAGCAGGTTGGGACCGCCCTGGCCGCTCGCGACCGGAGGCTCGGCCAACTTGATCGCCGAGCTGCCCAGCACCGACGCGGTGCGGGCCGTGGCAATCTTGTCGTTGAGGTCCCCGATCTGCTTATTTCGCACGGCGTTTGCGTTCACCCCGGCCGCGTCGGCCCCCTGGCCGGCGGCGGCCTGCTCGGCGACGACCTGGTCACGCAGCTTGATCAGCGCGTCCACGGAGGACTCGCTGTTGGGGCCGTAGCTCGTCAGCAGCGTGCTGTACGCCGCCTCACCCGCCTTGACCAGGTCCGTCGCCGCCTGCTGAGTGGACCCCGTGCCCTTCATGACGAAGAAGTAGCCCTCGTCCGACGGGGACGTGCTCAGCCGGCCCGTCACATCCGACTCGGGCAGCTTGAGCGCCGTCGCGATCTTCGCCACGGCCGCCGAGGACTGGGCGAACTGCGCCTGGGTCTGGACGAAGCGGGTCGCGTCGACCGAGTTGGCGAGCGTGCCCGAATCCGTGGACAGGAAGATCCGCGCGCTCGACGCGTAGGTGGCCGACTGCGCCTTGGAGTAGATGGCCGCCAGCGCCGCGAAGATCACGACCACGATGACGATGATCAGCAGGCGCGGCTGGATGATGCGGAACAGCGAGGGAGCGGACGGGGCCCGGCTGGTCTCGCCTCCCGCCTGTGCGTTGCGGCTCATGACGCGCCCGCCCCGGACTCAGAACGGGCGGACCGGGCCCGCACGCGGATCGGAGAGCCGGCGAGCTGACGCACCGACACCTCCAGCAGGACGTGAAGCGGACTCAAAGTGGCCCCCCACAGGAGCATCCGGCCCGATTGCCGGACCACGGGTCTAGATCTGACGAACCGATTTGTGAGCATAGCCGATAGCGGATAGTAAACGGTCATAGCTATAACTGGCGCTGTGGTGGCGCTCAGGTGTCGCGCCTGCCTCGCCGCGGGCCGGTTGCCCGACGATGACCGTCACGATGACCATCCCGGACGAGACCCTCACCATCCACATCATCCCCCAGACCGATACCCCGCTCGGATTCACCCGGCTTCCCCCGCGGCGATCCGTGGTCACGATCCATGCGGGTTGGTCGCGGCCGCGCGAGTTCTCGCCGCAACTCTTCCGGGACGTCAGATTTTCGAACTTTTGTCGAGTTATTTCCATCCCGTCGCTTCGCACTGGACCTATCACGCCGCGCCGAACCGCCGGGCAACTCCCACCCGCCGGTCAATTCCGCCTCGCCAAACTCTCCGGCGATCGGGCGGCCGACGGCACGCCGCCGCCCTCCGGAAGAACGTTCGTCCTGCCGTGATCGTCCCCGATCCGACGGCCAACCGCCTGCAGCGCCGGGATCAGCACCGTCGCGCGGTGCGCCGGCCGGCGCCGCCGCGGACGGCCTCGCCCCCCGGTCCGACCACCCGGCGCGGCCGGCGCGCCCCTCGCCCGGCCGGGG
>NZ_JAMPTM010000483.1 GCF_025403375.1 Frankia gtarii | reverse complement strand
GGTGGGGTGCGGGCGTAGCCCAGGGTGGCACTGGTGGGGTGGTCAAGCCCGTGCGGTGGGTTCCCCTTGTGTCGGGTGTCGTTCGGGTGTCGTTTGTACTCCCCACCGCGGTGGGGCCCGGCCACCTGTCGTAGCGCTTTCGGTGCCGTGCTCGGCCGAAGCCCGACACCCGGTGCGGGTCGCGCGCTCGGACCGCCGTAAAACCCGTGGACCTCGTGTTTTACCGCCGGCAAGAGCGTGGCAGCTGAATTCTGCCGGCGGGGAACCGGGGCGTGGTCGGCGTCGGTGATTATTAGTCGCCTCACATTCACCGGAGCCGACCGGGTGGGCGTTCGTCGTTCCCCCGTTGTCATGTTAAGTTTGAGTGCAACTTTGATCTGGGAGGTTTCGTGGCAGAAACGAAGGCCATTCACCGACTGGGTCGGACCGCCTGTGCGGGAATCACCGGTTCGGGCATCCCGGGGGCCGCGAAGGGTCGGAATAGAAGAATCTTCGTCGTGCGCGGCGGCGCCGCCGGCGAGGCCGGTCACGTCCCGTCGCCGGAGGTGCCTGCCACCGTCGAGGAACGGGTTGAACTCGTTGATCGAGTCATTCTCGTGAGGGCTCGGCGGATCGTCCCCGAAAGCTGACGGCGCCCGCGGCGGAGAAGCCCCCGGGGAAGCTCCACCGGCTTCTCCGCCGCGGTAGGGGGCGTTTTCGAGGGAAGGGTCGAGGGGGCCGTCTGGAGAGGCGGCCGGTTGGGGTAACCGATAGGTGGGTGTCCCGGGAGTCGAATGGCCGGGTAGCTGTGGTTCCATCGGTACAGTCCGATTTGTGACACCGCAGCGAACCGTTCCGCCTCCGGGGGCACACCTGCCACCGCTTCCGGTGAAGGCACCGGGGCCTGGTACTGCCCTGCCGGCGCACTTTGTCCATTGCTTTGGCGGCGGCGAGCGGCCGGGCCCAGGCCAGCGCTTTTGGAGCCGGCCGTGCGAACAGCCGGCCCTCCGCTGACGCCACCCGGCATGCCACCGCGGTCGCGAGTTCCGTCATCCGGTGGCGATCCCCGCCACGTCCGGCGGCGGAACTTCCCCGGTGCCCGGAGTCGTCTGATGAGGACATGGGACGCACGGCCGGACCGTCGCACATCCTCACCACAGGTTCCGCGAGCACCGTGGGGTGACACCGGCGGCGGGGCCTTCGGCCCCGATCGGAGGGGGCCGGACTCGGGCGGAGCCTTAGGCGTCCGGCGGGTGGGCTGACGATCGCGGATGGTGGAAAGAACGACGTAAGGAGGGGCGTGGTGCCGCCGAGGCCGCTGCGCTCGGGTGACCCGGAGCGGGTCGCCCGGTTCGCGCTGACCGCGCGGCTCGGCTCCGGCGGGATGGGCATCGTGTACCTCGGCGAGGACGACGACACCGGGCAGTTGGTCGCGCTGAAGGTGATCCGGTCGGACTACGCCGCCGAGCCGGAGTTCCGCTCGCGTTTCCGCCGCGAGATCGAGGCGGCCCGCGCGGTGGGCGGTGCCTGCACCGCCCGGCTGGTCGACGCCGACCCCGACGCCGAGGATCCGTGGATGGCCACCGAGCTCATCCCCGGGCAGAGCCTCGCCGAGACCATCGCCACCCGGGGCGCCATGGACACGCCGGTCGTCGTGGCGCTCGCCGCCGGCCTCGCGGAGGCGCTGAGCGCGATCCACGGTGCCGGCATCGTCCACCGTGATCTCAAACCCGGCAACGTCATCCTCAGCGGCGACGGCCCCAAGGTGATCGACTTCGGGATCGCGGCGGCGGTCGACGCCACGGTCGCGACCCGCACCGGGGTCCTGCTCGGCAGCCCCGGCTACATGGCGCCCGAGCAGGTCACCGGGCACGGCGAGGTCGGCCCCGCGGCCGACATCTTTGCCTGGGGCCTGACCGTGCTCTACGCGGCGACCGGCCGGCCCCCGTTCGGCACCGGCCGCGCCGACGCGCTGCTCTACCGGGTCGTGCACAGCGAGGCCGACACCGATGACGTGCCCGCCGAGCTGCGGTCCGCGGTGATCGCGGCGCTGGTGAAGGAGCCCGCCGAGCGGCCCAGCGCGGATGATCTGCTGCGCGGGCTGATCGGCCCCACCGACGATCCGGCCACGGGAACCCGCCGGCTGCTGCGCGAGGCCTGGAACCCGCCGCCCATCGATCCCATGGCCTTCGTCCACCTGTCCACGTTCACCCCGACGCCCAACTCGTCGCAGGCCGGCGACCGGCTGCGCGACGGCGACTTTCACGACAGCCAGACGCTGGTCGGGCTGCCCTCGCCGCGGCCGGCGGTCAGCTTCGTCACACCGACCCAGCGCACCCCCGAGCCCAGCCGCCCCACGGCCCGCGCGGTCCGGCGCC
>NZ_JAMPTM010000482.1 GCF_025403375.1 Frankia gtarii | reverse complement strand
CTCCCCAGCCGGTCGGTGCGCCCCGCCCCTGATTGCGGACAAGGCCGGACGGGATGATGTGTGCCAGCCCGCCTGATCGCCGTCCTGGCAGGATGACGCCATGGAACGCGTGCTTGGGATCGGTGGATACTTCCTGCGGGCCGCCGACCCGGCGGCCCTGAGCGCGTGGTACCACGATTGCCTGGGCCTGGACGCCGACGAGTTCGGCCTGTGGCGTCAGGAAGCCGGGCCGACGGTGTTCGCGACGTTCGAGTCCGAGACCGACTACTTCGGGTCCCGCGCCCAGCAGACCATGCTCAACTTCCGGGTCCGCGACCTGGATGCCATGCTCGCGCAACTGCGCGCCAAGGGAGCGGATGTGGCCGAAGGAACGCAGGAGATGGAGGGTGTCGGCCGATTCGGCTGGGTCACCGATCCCGCGGGCAATCGGGTCGAGCTGTGGCAGCCCGCCTGACCGCGTCACACTGCGCACCGACGGCACACCGAAATCCAGGTCCGTCGACCGAAGGCCAGACACCCCGGGCAAGGCAAGGCGAGGCGGTGCGGCGCGGTGCGGCCGGGGCGGAACAGACCGCTGAACCGTCCAGCCCGCATCACGCCAGCATGCCCCGACTCCGATCGAGGGAAGGGCGTTACCCTTTCTCGCGACTCGTCGAGAAAGATCGCAACGCGGTCCGCGGCCTCACGCCTTGGACGGTGCCTCGCCGCTGGTCATTCCGGGCGGGCCGCAACCTGCGTGAACGGCTCGCTGTGGCCTGGCCTGCGGCGAGACGGCTGATCATCTCTGCAGGAAGCGCTGCCCGGCGGGACCGTGAAGTGTTCCGCGGAACCGCGCCACCATGAGGGTCACCGATCATCGCACCCCGGACGCAGCAGACGCGCCGGCCGCGGGTGTGCGGTCGGCGCGTCTGGGGGGTCGGATCGGTCGGAGTCGAGGCGGAGCGGGGGTCAGACGACGGCGGTGACCGCGATGGCCACGAACAGCAGGGTCAGGTAGGTGATCGACATGTGGAACAGGCGCATGGGGCGGGGGTCGCCGCCGCGGCGGGTCCGGCGGTCGATGCGGTGCGCCTCGGCGAGGAACCAGGCGCCGACCACGACGGCGGACACCAGGTACACCGGGCCGGTGTGGGCCACCGGGACCAGCGCGAGCGAGGCGGCCACCATCGCGTAGGAGTAGCCGAGGATCCGCCGGGTCACCACCTCGACGGGGGCGACGACGGGCAGCATCGGGATACCGGCGGCGGCGTAGTCGTCGCGGAACTTCATCGCCAGCGCCCAGAAGTGCGGCGGGGTCCAGAAGAACACCACGGCGAACAGCAGCACCGCCGACCAGCCCACGGTGCCGGTGACCGCGGACCACCCGATGAGGACCGGGAAGCAGCCGGCCGCGCCGCCGATGACGATGTTCGACGGGGTCCGGCGCTTGAGCCCGAGGGTGTAGACGAAGACGTAGAAGGCGATCGCGCCGTCCGCGAGCAGCGCCGACGGCCAGTTCACCAGCAGGCCGAACATCAGTGTCGAGACGATGCCGATCACGATGCCGAAGACAAGCGCCTCGGCCGGGGTGACGGTGGCGCGGACCAGGGGGCGGCGCTTGGTGCGGGCCATGACCTGGTCGATGTCCCGGTCGACGTAGCAGTTGATCGTGTTGGCGCTGCCGGCCGCCAGGGTGCCGGCGACGAGGGTGACGACGATCAGCCAGATCGAGGGCATCCCCCGATCCGCGAGCATCATCACCGGCACGGTGGTGACGAGCAGCAGCTCGACCACGCGCAGCTTCATGAGCGCGACGTAGGCGCGGATCTTCGAGTTCACCGCGGCCAGCCCACTCACGGCGGGCGGCACCTCACCGGCGGCGGGCGGCGCGTAGGCGGCGACCGTGCCGTTCGATGCGCCGAGCACCACCGTCCCGTTCGGCGCGGATGCGGCGGAACCGGCTCCGTGCGCCGCCCCTGCGGAGGCCGTGGTCCCGTTCGACCCGTTCGACCCGGACGTGCCGTTCGACCCGGATCCGCCGTGCGATCCGGACGTGCCGTTCGATCCGGATCCGCCGCGTGCTCCGGTGGCCCCGTGGGGGATCACCAGCACGTTCGACATGACGGCGCCGGCCGGGGATGCCATCGCGAGCGGGCCCGCCGTCCTGGCCGGCTTCGCGGTCCCGTTCGAGGCCGCAACCCCGTTCGAGATGGAGACACCGTTGGAGATGGAGACTCCGTTCGACGTGGCGATGCCACTGGAGATGGAGACGCCGTTGGAGTACCCGGTTCCGTTGGAGGCCGCGGTGCCGTGGGGCGTCGCCGTTCCTGGGGAAAGCGTGGTGACCTCGGTCGGTGTGGGCTCGGCCGCAGGGGGCGGGG
>NZ_JAMPTM010000481.1 GCF_025403375.1 Frankia gtarii | reverse complement strand
GTCTGCGGCGGGGTGGTCTGCGGCGGGGCGGCGAACAACGCCACCAGGTCGGGCATGCTGACTTTCTGGGACACTCCGCGGGGCAGCTCCGGCACGGTCAGCGCCCGCGCCGGCACCTCGTAGGGCAGCATCCGCGGCCGGCACCACTCACGCAGTTCCTGCTCGCTGAGCGGCCCGGCGCCGGGCGCCGCCTCCACCACGGCGACGGGTATCTGGCCGAGGCGCTCGTCGGGCAGGCCGAACACCGCCGCCTCGGCGACCGCCGGGTGCTTCTCGAGCACCTCCTTCACCGTGATCGGGGTGATCTTGAATCCACCTCGAATGATCACATCGTCGGCGCGGCCCTCGATGTAGAGGAAGCCGTCCTCGTCGATGCGGGCCAGGTCGCTGGTCCGAGTCCAGCCGTCCGCGCCCACCCGCGCCCCGGCCTGGTCGGTCCTGATCTCCAGCAGTCCGCTGGCACCCGTCGGCTGTACCTCGCCGTCCTCGGCCACGACGCGCAGTCCCACCCCCGGGAAGGCCCGTCCGACACTGCCCCGCTTCTTCGCCCACCACTGCTGGTGGTCCGGCAGCGACCAGCCGGCCACCGCGCCGGAGAACTCGGTCGCGCCGTAGACGCCGAGCACGTGGATGCCGTAGCGCTCCAGCACCGCGTCGACCAGATCGGGCGACACCGGGGCGGTCCCGCAGGTCAGCGCGCGCAGGCTCGCGAGGTCCTCGACGGGCACGTTCGCACTCATCAGGGTGCGCAGCGCCGCCGGCGGCAGCGCGCCGAGGCGGGGCCGGTGCTCGCGGATGACGTCGAGCCACCGGTCCAGGGTCCAGCGTTCCAGCAGCACGATGCGCCGCGCGTCGCCGAGGGCCTGCAGCGCCCCCCACATCCCGCCGATGTGCACCAGCGGGACGGAGACGATGGCCACGCCGCCCTCGAAGTAGGACCGGTCGCCGCCGCCGGGCTTCATGTGTCCCCGGGCGGACCCGACCGAAGCCTCGAGCTGGCGGTAGGTCAGCGGGATGCGCTTGGGCGGCCCGGTGGTACCCGAGGTGGTGAGTTCGACGGCGACGCCCGGTGCGTCGACCGCGGTGATCGTCGCGTCATCGCGGCCGGCGCGCAGCGACGCGATCCCCTCCGCGGAGGTGCGGATGAGGCTGATGCCGAGCCGCTCGACCGGCTCCGCGAGCCCCGAGGACGCCCAGGCCCGCACCGGCACGACGAGCACCGGCGGGGCGGCCTGTTCCAGGTCGCCGGCGAGCCGCTCGGCCGGCTGCAGCGGGTTGAAGACCGTCAGGCAGCGCTCGGTGCCGAGGATCGCGAGGATCGCCGCGATCGACTCGGTCCAGTTTCCGAGCAGGACGCCGACGCGCGCGCCGCGGCCGAGGCCGAGCCCGTCGAGGCTACGGGTGATCTCGTCGGCGAGCGCGCGCAGGGTCCCCCAGGGCACCCAGGCACCGTCGACCTGGAGGGCGGGGGCGGAGTCGGGCGCCTCCCACAGCGCGCGCAGCCGGCCCGGCAGGTCGACGGGCTCGGTCATCGGGCGTGACCCCGCGCGACGACGGCCGACCCGCGGGGGGCACGCGGAAGGCCGGGTTTTCCGACGGCCTCGATCACAGGGTCCCGCATCATCGCTCCTTGCCGCCGGACGGATCGGTGCATGCTCCGGACGGATCCGGAGAGCCGCCGAGAGGGCCCGTTCGCCCAAGCTACCACTAGATAAATTGATTAGGTTTAAGGAATTGGCATAGGGACGGTCGGCCAACCCCGGAGCCGTCTCAGCGCCGGGCGGCCGCGACCAGCCGGGACGCGGCCTGCTCGCGCAGCCGGTCCGGCGCCGCGATCAACGCCTCGCTGGACTTCGCCCGACGCAGGTAGAGATGCACGGGGTGCTCCCAGGTGAAGCCGATCCCCCCGTGCACCTGCAGGCTGCCCTGGGCGGCCCCGACCGCGGCGTCGAGCGCCTCGGCCGCGGCCAGGGCCACCGCCACCTCGAGCTCGCCGCCGTCCGTTGTCGCACCGTCCGTTGTCGCACCGGCCGCGTCGAGGGCCTGCGCGGCGGCGGCGACGAGGGCGCGGGCCGCCTCGGTACCGACGAACATGTCGGCGCAGCGATGCGAGATCGCCTGGTAGGTGCCGATCGGCCGGCCGAACTGGTGACGGATGCCCGCATAGTCGACGGCCAGCTCGGTGCACCGCGCCGAGACGCCGACGGCCTCGGCCGCCAGCAGCGTCAGCGCCACCCGGCGGGCGGCGGCGAGCACCGCGGCGAACTCGGCCGGACCGGCGAGCAGGGTCGCGGACGTGTTCAGAGTGACCCGGGCGAGCGGGCGGGTCGCATCGAGAACGTCGAGCGGTTCGACCCGGACCGCGACCCCAGCGACGCCGTCCC
>NZ_JAMPTM010000480.1 GCF_025403375.1 Frankia gtarii | reverse complement strand
CCGCCGGTCCCGATCCCTCCCACGCGTCGGCGCCGATCGAATTCTCCGCGCCGGCGCCCTGCGCCCCGGCCGGTACCGGCATCCCCGTCAAGGACGAGCCGACTCCCGCGCGATCCCCCTCGACCGCGGAGCCCACGGAGCCCACTGCGGCCGGGGTGGCCGGGGTGGCACGGAAGTCGGGCGCGGCGGGGGACGGCGACGGTGGGACCACTGCCGGATCCGACGGGATGGCCGGCACCGCACCGCCGGACACCACCGGCGAAACCGCCACCTCCGGACGGGCGGACGGTTCCGGCGACCGCGGATCGTCCTGCGCGAGGCTGGGGACAGCCATGGCCGCCGAGGCAGGCTCGACGGGGGTCTGGTCGGCCGGGGTCCGGTCGGGTGCAGCGCCGCCCGCGAACACGTCGTCCGACGCCGCCCGGTCCGCCGGTGCGCCGGTGGGCGTCCAGGGGGTCATCGCGCGACCCGACACGGGATTGTGGGCCGACGGCGATTGCGCCGCCCCGGCCCCACCCGCGCCGTCCGGCGCACCCAGCCGATTGCCCCAGCCGATTGTGCCCGGCCTGATCCTGTCCGGCCTGATCCTGCCCGGCCCGGTGGTGCCCGGCCCGGTGGTGTCCGGAGAGTCGGGGCTGTCGGTCGTCAGCTGCTCGCGGGCGCGCCTTCGGGCAGCCAGGGACGGGGATCGGCAGGATCGGCGGGGTGCTCGCCGACGATGGTCAGCCCGAACCAGCCGACGTCGTGCCAGGCGCCGAGCTTGTATCCCGCGCGGGGGAACACCCCGACCGGGCGGAATCCGACGGCGGTGTGCAGCGCGACGCTCGCCGCGTTCGGAAGCGTGATGCCCGCGTACAGGTTGAGGTAGCCCAGCGCCCGCACCTCGGCGATCAGCGCGTCGTACAGCCGCCGGCCGAGCCCTCGCCGGTGGTGCGCGGCGGCCAGGTAGACCGACGTGTCCACCGACCAGCGGTAGGACGCGCGCGCATGGTGCGCGCTGGCGTAGGCGTAGCCGGCGATCTCCCCGCCGGCCTCGGCGACCAGCCATGGCCGGCGGGGAGAGGTGAACATCCGCGCGTGGAGGTCCTCGACCGTCGGGAGCTCCTCCTCGAAGGTCGCCGGCGATCCGGCGACGAACGGCGCGTAGACCGCTCGGATGCCGGCGGTGTCGGACGGACGGGCTGCCCTGATGGTGACCATCAAAGACCTCCGGAGGGGACTGTCGCCTTCAGGCGTCAGGGGAATCCGGTACGGATCCGTACCGGCTGGACCGGCCGTGCCGGTGTTTGCCGCGTGCGACTGGCCGGTCGTCGTGTTGGGGATCGAACCTGACCGTGTTCACCTGTTCGTCGAGGCTCACCCGGAGCATTCCCCGTCGCACGTCGCCAATCAGGTGGATGGGTTTCACGTCGCACGTGCGCCGAGTTCGCGCACCTGTGGTCTGGTGCGGCGTGCGTACACGTTCCTGCTGCGTCCGACCGCCGGGCAGACGGTCGCGTTCGGCATAATGCTCGACGACCATCGCGCTCTGTACAACGCGGCGTTGCAGGAGCGGCGTGATGCCTACCGACACCCGTCGTAAACCCGCATCCGTTACGATGATCAGTCGGCTCAGGTGAAGGACATGCGGGCGGACGACCCTGATCAGGCCCGGCTGGTCGTTCTCCTCGCAGCAGGCCACGCTGCGCCGGCTGGAGAGGGCGTTCGCCGGATTCTCCCGCCGGGTGAAGGCGGGTGGGATCCCCGGCTATCCGCGTTTCCAGGGCGCAGGCCGGTTCGGCACCGTGCAGTGGCCGGCCGACGGCGACGGCTGCCGTTGGGACGCGCAGCCGGAGAATCCCACGCGGACGTTCGTGCGCCTGCAGGGCGTCGGCCACGTCAAGGTCCACCAGCACCGGCCGGTGCTCGGCAGGGTCAAAACGGTCAGCATCAAACGTGAGGGCAGACGCTGGTACGTCATCCTGTCCTGCGACGACGCCCCCGCTGAGCCGCTGCCGCCCACCGGCACCGTGGTCGGTGTGGATGTCGGCGTCGCGTCGTTCCTGACCACCTCGAACGGTGAGCACGAGCCGAACTCGACATGCCTCGAGCGGTCCGCGGGCCGGCTGGCCGTCGCGCAGCGGGATCTGTCCCGTAGGAGGCGGGGTTCGGCGCGGTGCGGGAAGGCCGCTACCTGGGTGGGGACGATCGGCCGGGGTGTTGTCCGGCAGCGGTTCGATCATGCCCACAGGACGGCGCTGGGGCTGGTCCGCGGTCATGATCTGATCGCTGTGGAGAAGCTCGCCGTCACGGGCATGGTGCGCCGGGCGAGGCCCGGGCCGGGCCCGGACTTGTCGGGGGTGTTCCTGGCGAACGGGCAGGGGGGGAAGTCGGGGTTGAGTAGGTCGATTCATGATGTGGG
>NZ_JAMPTM010000047.1 GCF_025403375.1 Frankia gtarii | reverse complement strand
GAATCGCTCCCACCCGCAGGCGAGCCGCCGCCGCCCATCGGGGTGCGCGAAGGCCTCTTCGCCGACGACGACGAGTGGTCCGACGCCGACGCCGCTGTCCTGGGATGGGCCGACCGCGGCGACGACGACGCAGACGGGCGATCCACCCCGCGTGGCACCGATGGCGGCGTCATCGTCGATCGTCCCGTCCCGTCGGAGCGTGGCTGGCCTGGGGTTCGCGAGCGACTGACGCGCCGGTTCCCGGCCAGCCTGCGCGACGTGGTGACGGCGCCGGCCGCGAGCGCGACGCTGGTCCTTGCCCTGGTCGCGCTCGCGGCCGCGCTCCTCGCCACCTGGTTCGCCTGGCAGCATCGGCCGGTGTCAGTCGCCGCGCCCGCCCTGCGGCCCTCGGTGGTGGTCACGGCGCCGGACGGGACCCCGGCCGGGGGCTCCGTCGACGCCAGGACGGCTCTCGTCCGGACCGCCGCGGCGGGCGCGGTGACCGCGGTCGCGTCTCCGGCGGCCAGCACCGGTACCGCCGCCGAGGTGGTGGTCGACGTCGCCGGCAGGGTGACGCGGCCCGGCGTGGTCCGGCTGCCTGCCGGATCGCGGGTGGTCGACGCGATCGACCGGGTCGGGGGAGTGCTCGCCGGCACGGACACGACCGGCATCGGGCTCGCCCGGGTGCTGGTCGACGGTGAACAGATCCTTGTCGACGGCCGTCCCGGGCCCCCGCCCGCCAGGGCTGTCCCGGCGCCTGCCGTGGCCGCGTCCGCCGTCGCTGGTACGAGCGAGGGCTCCGATGGCGGCGGGGGCGGGCAGAGCGGTCCGATCAACCTGAACAGCGCCAGCTCCGAGCAGCTCGACGGCCTGCCCGGAGTCGGTCCGGTGCTGGCAGGGCGCATCGTCGCGTGGCGCACCGAGCATGGTCCCTTCCGTTCGCCGGAACAGCTCGGGGAGGTCACCGGTCTCGGTGACAAGCGGCTGGCGGACCTGCTGCCGCTGGTGAAGGTGTGACACGGCGATGGTCACGCTGGGCATGGAGACTGGCCTCGCACTGCCCCCATCGTCGCCCGCGGCGCAGCCGGCCGACGCCCGGCTGGTCATGCCCGCGCTGGCGGCCTGGGCCGGCGCCGCGGTCGCGGTCCGCTGGTCGCTGCCGGACGCCGCGCTCGCCGTCGCCGCCGCCGCAGTCCTGACGGTGCCGGTGGGCCTGCTGGCCCGGGCCCGCCTGGTGCGCGTTCGCCGTACCGGCAGCGGGCGCGGCGCGGCGTCGGCGCCCATCGACGGCGACGGTGACCCCCTGGCCCCGGCTGCCGCGGCGGCCCTGACGGCCGTGGTGTTTCTCGCCGCTGGAGTCCTCGCCGGCGGGCTGGCGACGCGTCCCGGCGACACGGGCCCGCTCGCCGACCTGGTGCGGCGGGGGGCGGCGATGACCGCGCGGGTCGTTGTCACGGACGATCCGCGGCGGGCCGCCACGTCCGCGCCCTCGGTCGGTCCGCCGACGGGCGCCGCCACGACGTTCGTCGTGCCCGTCCGGTTGGAGCGGGTTGCCGCCGGGCCCGTCGCGGTGCGGTTGCGCGCCTCAGCGGTCCTGCTCGGGCGGGGCGCCGGCTGGGGTGGTCTGCTGCCCAGCCAGCGTCTGGACGTCGTCGGCCGCTTCGCCGTTCCCCGGGCCGGCGACACCGTTGCCGCGGTCGTGCTGGCCACCGGAGCGCCACGCCTGCGAGGGGAACCCGCCGCGCTGCAGCGTTTCGCCGGCCGGCTGCGGGCCGGCCTGCGCGATGCGGCCGCCGGGTTGCCCGAACCGCGGCGGGGCCTGCTCCCGGCGCTCGTCGTCGGGGATGTGTCCGGCCTCGACGAGGGCCTGCGTGCTGACTTCCGCCAGGCCGGGATGTCACACCTGACCGCGGTCTCCGGCGGCAACGTCGCCGTCGTCACCGCATCCGCCCTGGTCGTGTCGGCCTGGGCGCGGCGCGGTCTGCGCTGGCGGGCGGCGGGCGGCGCGGCCGCGCTGCTCGGGTTCGTCGTGCTCGCCCGACCCTCCGCCAGTGTGCTGCGTGCCGCCGTGATGGGGCTCATCGGACTGGCGGCGTTCGCCGTCGGCCGGCCCCGGGCAGTCCTGCCTGCCCTCGCCGCGAGCGTCACCGTGCTCGTCCTGGCGCAGCCCGCCCTCGCGGTCTCCGTCGGCTTCGCGCTGTCCGTCCTGGCCACCGGCGGAATGATTGTTTTTGCGACGGGGTGGCACGCAGCCCTCGCGCGGCGGCTGCCCGACCGGCTCGCCGAGGTGCTCGCGGTGGCGGCGGCCGCGCAGCTCGCCTGCACGCCGCTGCTGGCGTGGATCGGCGGCGGCCTGAGTTTGATCGCGATCCCCGCGAACGTCCTCGCCGTGGTGGCGGTGCCCGTGGCGACCATGCTGGGCATCGCAGTCCTGGTCGTCGCAGCCGTGTCGCCACCGCTCGCGCGGTTGCTTGCCCACGTCGCGGACCTGCCCTGCTGGTGGTTGGTGACGGTCGCGCGTCGCTGCGCTCATCTCCCGGCGGCCACTGTCGGCTGGCCCGGGGGAGTCCTGGGGGCCACCGCGGCGGCGCTCGCCGTGGTCGCCGCGGTGGCGGTACTGCGCCGGCGGTGGGGGCGCCGGGTGGCCGCCGCGGCCGTCGTCGGCCTGCTCCTGGCGCGCTGCGCCGTCGTCGAGCGGTTCGCCTCGTGGCCACCCGCCGGCTGGCGGATGGTGGCCTGCGACGTCGGGCAGGGGGACGCGCTGGTGCTCTCGGCTGGGCCCGGCAGTGCGGTGCTGGTCGACGCGGGGCCCGATCCGGATCTGCTCGCCCGCTGCCTCGACGAGCTCGGCGTGCGCCGCCTACCGATGATTGTCCTGAGCCACCTGCACGCGGATCACGTCGGCGGACTCCCCGGGGTGCTCGGCCGGCTGCCGGTGGGGGAGGTGCTGGTCGGCCCGTTGCGGGAGCCGGCGGGCCAGTGGCGTTCGGTCCGTCGATGGGTGGACCGGGCGGGTGTGCCGCTGCGCACCATCGGAGCCGGCGCCGGGGGTCGGGCAGGCGCGGTCTGCTGGACGGTGCTGGCGCCCCGGACCGTCCTGCACGGTACCGACAGCGATCCCAACAATGACAGCCTGGTGCTCTCCGCCCGGGTCGGCGCCGCGCGTGTCCTGCTCACCGGGGATGTGGAGGCGACCGCCCAACGGCTGTCGGTCGGCGACCCGCAGGCCCGGGCCGAACTGCGGGCCGACGTCCTCAAGGTTCCGCACCACGGGTCCGCCAACCAGGATTCCGCTTTTCTTGCGGCGACCGGAGCCCGCTTCGCGCTGATCAGCGTCGGCACGGGCAACGACTACGGCCATCCGGCGGCATCGACCCTGCGCACGCTGCGGCGGGCCGGGATGTCCGTCGCCCGAACCGACCGGGACGGGGCGCTCGCCGTGGTCGCACCGGGAACACCGCCCGGAACCGGCCAGCCAGGCCAGCGATGTCCCGGGCCCGAAGTGAAACCGTCGGCCCGGCCCGCGGCGGCGGAGCGCGACCCGGTCTCGGTGGTGCGCCACCGGTCGGGGAACGGATCGTGACATGCTCACCCGCGTGCCAGCTTCTTCAGCGCCCCCGCTCGTGCTCGTCACCGGTGACGAGGATCTGCTCGTGGGCCGAGCCGTTCGCGAGGTGCTCGACGCGGCCCGCGCCCGCGATCCCGAGGTGGAGATCGTGGACCGGGACGGCGCCGAGCTCACCGAGGCGGACGTGGTGGATCTCGGCGCCACGTCGATGTTCGGCGGTGGCCGGGCGGTCGTTGTCCGGGGGGTGCAGGACCTCGGGGAGGAGTTGCGCGACGCGCTGCTGGCCTACCTCAGCCATCCCCTCGACGACGTCATCCTGGTGCTCGTGCACAGCGGCGCGGTGAAGAATCGCAAGCTGGCCGACGCCATGAAGGCGGCGGGCGCCCGTGTCATCCCGGCCACGAAGATCACCAGGCCGCGGGACCGGCACGACTTCGTGGTCGCCGAGGTCCGCCGCCTCGGCGGGCGGATCAGCGATGGCGCCGTGCGGGCCCTGCTCGATGCCGTCGGTGGCGATCTGCGCGAGCTCGCCGCCGTGTGCGACCAGCTCGTCGCCGACACCGAGGGCGGCCTGCTGGACGAGGCCGCGGTGGCCCGCTTCCACCGGGGGCGCGCCGAGGCCAGCGGGTTTGCTGTCGCCGACGCGATCATCGGCGGTGACCTGCCACAGGCGCTGACGCTGCTGCGCCAGGCGATGGAGGGGGGGACCGCGGCCGTGCTGATCTCCAGTGCCGTTGCCGGCGGCCTGCGGGATCTCGCTCGGGTGTCCTCGGCGGGTCCGGGGACGAAGTGGGACCTCGCCCGCGCGCTCGGCATGCCCGACTGGAAGATCGAGAAGGCGCAACGTTCGGCGCGTGCCTGGTCCGATCCGGGCCTGGGGCTCGCGTTGCGCGCGTCGGCGACGGCGGACGCCGGTGTGAAGGGGGCGTCCATGGACGCCGGCTACGCGCTGGAGAAGCTCCTGCGCGAGGTGGCCGCGGCGCGGTCCTTCCCCCGGGACCGGGCCCACCGTGGTGGGCGTCCTTGACCGGGGTACAGCCACCGCCGGACGAGTCGTCCCCGTCGCAGGGCGGCGCGGGTGGCCGGCCCGGGCCGGCTCAGGGGCGCGACGCCGGGAAGCCCGACGACTCCGACGCGCCGCCGCCGGGCGGCTGGTTCGGGCTGCGGGTCCTGCCCGCCGGCTGGATGCGCGCGCTGCTCATGACCGTCACCGCACTGGTCACGGTGGTCGTCGCGCTGGGGGATCTGGCGAGCGCCTGGGTGGTGGGCGTCCTGCCGCTGGTCGTCGCCGCGATGGTCGCCTACCACGAGGTGCTCGACCGAATGCTCCACCCCGCGGACCGCGATCCGGCGGACCGCGATCCGGCGGACTCGGATCCCGCGACGGCACGCAACCCGCCGGGCGACCCAGCTACCCGGTAGGCGCCATGTCGGTCACGCTGAGGGCGGCGGACAGTGCGGGCACGCAGAAAAGCCGGAGCACCCGTGGCGCCCCGGCTCCGCCGCGCGGTTTCAGCTGGCGGTCAGGCTAGCGTGCGCGCGGGCCAGCGCCGACTTCTTGTTGGCGGCCTGGTTCGGGTGGATGACACCCTTGCTGACGGCCTTGTCCAGCTTGCGGGAGGCGGCCCGAAGGGTCGCGCTGGCGCGATCGGCGTCGCCCGCCTCGACCGCGTCGCGGAAGCGGCGCACGTGCGTCTTGAGCTCGGACTTGACAGCCTTGTTGCGCAGCCGCCGCTTCTCGTTGGTGAGGTTGCGCTTGATCTGCGACTTGATGTTGGCCACGCGAAGGAACCTCTGGTTGTCGAGTCGGGATGGTGCGGACACGTCATCATACGGATGCCGGCCGCGCACGGCGGCCCGGACTACCGGCGCCTCAGCAAGCCGGCCACCTGCGCCGAACCCGGTGTCACCGGGAGGCGGAGCGGCCGGACCGCTTGGCACGGCGATGCGGCCCACCAAGGCGGCACCCAGAATACCAAACCGGTGGCGGCCGGTGCACCGGCGCAACCTCCGTGCCGGCTCCTGGCACGATGAAGGATAGGTCGACCCAGATCCCGGCACGGGACACGCTCCCGTGACCACCGCGAGCGAAACGAGAACCTTCCGCGTGTCCGCAGCCCCGCACCTGGCGCCCGGCGCCGACCCCGCGATGATCCGCAACTTCTGCATCATCGCCCACATCGACCACGGCAAGTCGACCCTTGCCGACCGGATGCTCGGTGTGACCGGGGTCGTCGACGCCCGCAACATGCGCGCCCAGTACCTCGACCGGATGGACATCGAGCGCGAGCGTGGGATCACCATCAAGGCTCAGAACGTGCGGCTGCCCTGGCAGGCGCAGGATGGGCAGGACTACATCCTGCATCTCATCGACACGCCCGGCCACGTCGACTTCAGCTACGAGGTGAGCCGGTCGCTGGCCGCCTGCGAGGGCGCGGTCCTGCTGGTTGACGCCGCGCAGGGGATCGAGGCCCAGACGCTGGCGAACCTCTACCTCGCCATCGAGAACGACCTGACCATCATCCCCGTGCTGAACAAGATCGATCTGCCGGCCGCCCAGCCGGAGAAGTACGCCGAGGAGATCGCGGCGATCATCGGCTGCGACCCGGGCGACGTGCTGCGCGTGTCGGGCAAGACCGGCCAGGGCGTGCCGGAGCTGCTCAACGAGATCGTCCGGCAGGTGCCCGCGCCGGTCGGCAACCCCGCCGGACCTGCCCGTGCGATGATCTTCGACAGCGTCTACGACGTCTACCGCGGCGTCATCACCTACGTCCGGGTCATCGACGGCACCCTGACCACCAGGGACCGCTGCCTGATGATGTCGACGGGCGCCAGCCACGAGACGCTCGAGGTCGGGGTGATCTCGCCGGATCCGCATCCGACGGGCTCACTGTCGGTCGGCGAGGTCGGCTACGTCATCCCCGGGGTGAAGGACGTCCGCCAGGCCCGGGTGGGCGACA
Source organism: Frankia gtarii (assembly GCF_025403375.1). Taxonomy (GTDB): domain Bacteria; phylum Actinomycetota; class Actinomycetes; order Frankiales; family Frankiaceae; genus Frankia; species Frankia gtarii. Next base: position 24,988 of record NZ_JAMPTM010000047.1, on the reverse strand, counting down.
CCGTCACCACTGCCCGCCATCCGGCCACGGAGATGCTCGGCGGCTACCGGGATCCGCTGCCGATGGTGTATTCGGGGCTGTACCCGATCGACGGCAGCGAGTACCCGGCGCTGCGGGAGGCACTCGACAAGCTCCAGCTCAACGACGCCGCCCTGACCTACGAGCCGGAGACGTCGGCGGCGCTCGGCTTCGGCTTCCGCTGCGGCTTCCTCGGCCTGCTGCACCTGGAGATCGTCCGGGAGCGCCTCGAGCGCGAGTTCAACCTGACGCTGATCTCCACCGCGCCGAACGTCGTCTACCGGGTGGTGATGGAGGATCTCTCCGAGGTCACCGTGACCAACCCCAGCGACTGGCCCGGCGGCAAGATCGCCGAGGTGTACGAACCGATCGTCGACGCGATGCTGCTGCTGCCCACCGACTTCGTCGGCGCGGTCATGGAGCTCTGCCAGGGCCGGCGCGGCGTGCTCAAGGGGATGGACTACCTGTCGGCCGACCGGGTCGAGCTCAAGTACACCCTGCCGCTGGGTGAGATCATCTTCGACTTCTTCGACGCGCTGAAGTCCCGCACCCGTGGATACGCCAGCCTCGACTACGACCAGGCCGGGGAGCAGCTCGCCGACCTGGTCAAGGTCGACATTCTCCTGCAGGGCGAGACCGTCGACGCCTTCTCGGCCATCGTCCACCGGGAGAAGGCGTACTCCTACGGTGTGGCGATGACGACCAAGTTGCGCGAGCTGATCCCCCGCCAGCAGTTCGAGGTGCCGATCCAGGCGGCGATCGGCAGCCGGATCATCGCCCGGGAGAACATCCGGGCGATCCGCAAGGACGTGCTGGCCAAGTGCTACGGCGGTGACATCACCCGCAAGCGCAAGCTGCTGGAGAAGCAGAAGGAGGGCAAGAAGCGGATGAAGACTATCGGGCGGGTCGAGGTCCCGCAGGAGGCGTTCATCGCCGCGCTGTCCACCGACACCGGGAAGTCCGCGACGACCAAGTGACCTACAGCGGGCTCGCCGGCAGGCGGATCGGTTCGGTCGCCGGTTCGGCGACCGGAAGATCACCGGCGGGCGCGGCGGCGCTGGAACGATACACGGTGGTTCGGGGCGGGAGCAGCTCGGAGATCTCCTCGAAAACGGCCCGTACGTCATCGTCCATGCCCTGATCTTTTCGCATCGGGCTCGACCGGGCCACGATGGCCCGCCCATATCCGATCCTCCGTACACAACGGTGACAAAACGTGCTCGACGTCTCGTCTGCGCAGCCGGGCTGGCCGTTTCCGATGCTTGTCCCGCCGTGGTCCCGGCGTGGCCATCGGCGGCCCGCTCGTGCGCTTGACAAACGTGGCGTTGCTACAACCCCCTGCGTTGGGGGCACACTGGGGGCATGCCACAAAAGCCTCCCGACGGGTCACCTCCGCCCGACGACGGCGCTCTCCCGCCGGCCGCGCTGGCCGAGTTGACCGAGCGCGCGTTCGGGGCGTACGTGCACGTGCCCTACTGCGCGGCGCGCTGCGGCTACTGTGACTTCAACACCTACACGGCGGCGGACCTGGGCGGCGCGCTGGTCTCCTCGGTGGGCCTGACGACCTTCGTCGACATCGCCACGCAGGAGATCCGGCTGGCCCGGGCGGTGCTGGGCGACGTCGACGTGGCCATCTCGACCGTGTTCGTCGGCGGGGGCACGCCGACCCTGCTCTCCGCGGGCGACCTCGCCCGCCTGCTGCGTGCCCTGGACGCCGAGTTCGGGCTCGCCGCCGACGCGGAGGTCACCACCGAGGCGAACCCGGAGTCGGTCGATCCGGCCCAGCTCGAGCAGCTGCGCGCAGCGGGCTACACGCGGATCTCGTTCGGCATGCAGAGCGACCGGCCGCATGTGCTGGCGGCGTTGGACCGTCGGCACACCCCCGGGCGGGTCTCCGAGGTGATGCGCTGGGCGCGCAAGGCCGGGTTCGAACAGGTGAGTCTCGACCTGATCTACGGGGCTCCGGGTGAGTCCGAGGCCGACTGGGCGGCGAGCCTGCGGGCGGCCGTGCAGCTGGGGCCGGACCACGTCAGCGCCTACGCGCTGACCGTGGAGGAGGGCACCAAGCTGTCGCGCCGGGTGCGCCGCGGTGAGCTGCTCGAGCCGGACGACGACCTGCTAGCCGACCGCTACCTGCTCGCCGACGAGATCCTCACCTCCGCCGGGCTGACCAACTACGAGGTCAGCAACTGGTCGCGGGATTCTGCCACCCGCTCCCGGCACAACCTGGGCTACTGGCGAGGCGATCACTGGTGGGGCTTCGGCCCGGGGGCTCACAGCCACGTCGGCGGCGTGCGGTGGTGGAACGTGCGCCATCCGGCGGAGTACGCCGCCCGTCTCGCCGCCCAGCGCAGTCCGGCCGCGGCGCGCGAGGAACTCGACGCGTCCACCCGCCGGGTCGAGCGCGTCATGCTGGGGGTGCGGCTGGCGGAGGGGCTCGGCGTCGCCGAGCTCGACGAAGCCGGACTGGCGGCCTGCGCGGACCTCGCCCGATCAGGCCTGATCGAACCGGGTGCGCTCGAGTTCGACCGAGTGCGGTTGACCCGGCGTGGTCGTCTGCTCACCGACACGGTGGTTCGGGCGTTGCTGCCCGACTGACCGGCGCCCGATCGGGCGCGGCTGCGGCGGTGCGGAACCGGGGTGCCCCCGTGGTCGTTCGGTGGGAAGGATGTCGCCAGCTCCTCACCTGCCATTCGTGGAGCGGCTCATGTTCTGTGCTTCAAACAGGGCCGGCGGCTACACTTGGCACTCACTGCGGCCGAGTGCCAGGCCCGGTGTCCGTCGGTGCAGGTGCGCGCACCGTGGCCCGGCCACGTCCCGCTTGGTGAAGGGGGTGCGACCGCATGCTAGAGGATCGGCGGCTCGAAGTCCTACGGGCGATCGTGGAGGACTTTGTCCTCAGTAACGAGCCGGTGGGTTCCAAGGCGCTGGCGGAGCGTCATAGTCTCGGCGTCTCGCCGGCTACTGTCCGTAATGACATGTCCGCGCTGGAGGAAGAGGGCTACATCACGCAGCCCCACACCAGCGCCGGGCGTATTCCGACAGACAAGGGCTATCGGTTGTTCGTCGACCGGTTGTCCGGGGTGAAGCCGCTGTCCCGGGCCGAGCGGCGGGCCATCCAGAGCTTCCTGGAGGGCGCGGTCGATCTCGATGATGTCGTGCGCCGCTCGGTTCGCCTGCTCGCCCAGCTCACCCGCCAGGTGGCGGTGGTGCAGTACCCGTCGCTGTCGAGCAGCAGCGTCCGGCACATCGAGGTTGTGACCCTCGGGCCGCGCCGGATGCTCATGGTGATGATCACCGATACCGGGCGGGTCGAGCAGCGGATCATCGACAGCCTCACGCCCGTGGACGACGAGATCGCAGGCGAGCTCCGGGCGACCCTCAACTGCGCGCTGGCCGGCCAACGGCTGGCCGACGCACCCGAGGTCGTCGCCACTCTGTCCGACCAGACCCGCCCCGAGCTGCGGCCGTGCCTGGCGACGATGACCGGGGTGGTGCTGGAATCCCTGGCGGAGCGCCCGGAAGAGCGCCTCGCCATGGCCGGCACGGCGAACCTCACCAGGGCCTCGGTCGACTTCGCCGATTCGTTGCGGTCGATACTGGAGGCGCTCGAGGAGCAGGTCGTGTTGATGAAGCTCATCGGCTCGGCCCGCGAGACCGGTACTGTAACGGTACGCATCGGTCGAGAGACGGACGTGGACGCCCTGCGGACGACCGCAGTGGTGGCCACCGGCTACGGCCGCGGTCCTTTCGCCCTGGGCGGAATGGGAGTGGTCGGCCCGATGCGCATGGACTATCCGTGGACGATGGCGGCCGTCCGGGCCGTCGCCAAATACGTGGGTGAACTCTTGGGTGCCGACTGATGGCCGTGGACTACTACGCAGTGCTCGGCGTGCGCCGAGACGCGTCGAACGACGAGATCAAACGGGCCTACCGCAAACTCGCCCGGGAACTGCATCCAGACGTCAACCCCGACCCGGAAGCGCAGCAGCGTTTCCGCGGGGTGACCGCGGCCTACGAGGTGCTCTCTGACCCGGAGAAGCGCCAGATCGTCGACCTGGGCGGTGACCCGCTCGCGCCCGGTGGCGGTGGTGGGGGTGCCGGCTCGCCGTTCGGCGCCGGCTTCGGTGGGCTCGGCGACATCATGGACGCCTTCTTCGGCGGCGGGACGGCCCGCGGCCCCCGCTCCCGGGTCCGGCGCGGCAACGACGCGCTGCTGCGGATCGAGCTGGACCTGGCCGAGACCGCCTTCGGCGCCACCCGCGAGATCACCGTGGACACGGCGGCCGTGTGCTCGACCTGCACCGGTGCCGGGGCTGCCCCCGGCACCCATCCCTCGACCTGCGGCACCTGCGGCGGTCGGGGGGAGGTCCAGCAGGTCACCCGATCCTTTCTCGGGCAGATGGTGACCTCTCGCCCATGCCCGCGCTGCTCGGGTACCGGCACGCTGATCGAGCATCCCTGCCGCGACTGCGGCGGGGACGGTCGGGTTCGCAAGCGCCGCACCCTGACGGTGAAGATCCCTTCCGGTGTCGAGGACGGGATGCGCATCCGGCTGTCCGGGGAGGGCGAGGTCGGTCCCGGTGGCGGGCCGCCCGGCGACCTCTACGTCGAGGTCTCCGAGCGCCAGCATCAGGTGTTCACCCGCGAGGGCGACGATCTGCACTGTGAGCTGCCGCTGCCGATGACCTCGGCGGCGCTGGGCACCTCCGCCACCCTGGAGACCCTCGACGGCACCGAGACCATCGCGGTGAAGCCGGGCACCCAGCCGGGCGAGGTCATCAAGCTCGCCGGCCGTGGCGTTCCGCACCTGCGCGCCGCCGGGCGGGGGCACCTGCACATCCACATCAACGTGGAGACGCCGACGAAGCTGGACGCGGAGCAGGAGCGGCTGCTGCGGGAGCTGGCGAAGATCCGCGACGAGGAGGCGCCCGCGGTCGTGGGCGGCTCCACCGGCGGCGGCGCGAGCGGGTTGTTCCGCCGTCGCGGCGCGCGGCGCGGGCGCTAACCCGCCGTCACGGTCGGCCCCAGGGCCGACCGACGCTCGTTTCCCGCCGGAGAGGACCTCCACTGACCAACGCGCTGTTCCGGCTGTCCCCGCTGCCCACCGCGGACGTGTTCACCTTGGCCGGCCCCGAGGGGCGTCATGCGGCGACGGTGCGCCGGTTGCGGCCAGGCGAGCCGGTGGACGTCACTGACGGTCATGGGGCGGGGTTGGAGTGCGCCGTCGTGGCGGTCCGGCGCGACGAGATCGACTGCGCGGTGCGCCGACGGGTCGACGCGGTGGCGCCCCGTCCGCGTCTCGTCGTCGTGCAGGCGCTGGCCAAGGGCGACCGCGGCGAGCGGGCGGTGGAGATGCTGACCGAGGTCGGCGTCGACGAGATCGTGCCGTGGTCGGCGGCGCGGTCGGTGGTCCGCTGGGAGGGCGAGCGTGGCGCGCGGGCCCGGGAACGCTGGGTCCGGGCCGCGGCGGAGGCGTCGAAGCAGTCCCACCGGCTGCACTGGCCGGTGGTCGGTGCCCTGGTCGGGACGGCGGAGCTGACCCGGCGGGTGGCGTCGGCGGCGCTCGCCGTGGTGCTGCACGAGCAGGCCGGCGACCCGCTGGTGGGTTTGGCTCGCCTCGGCGCCGCGGACGTGGGCGCCGCGGAGATTCTGCTGGTCGTGGGGCCCGAGGGCGGCATCGCCGAGGCGGAGGTGGACGCGCTGCGTCGGGCCGGCGCCGCGGCGGCGCGCCTGGGTCCGACCGTGCTACGTACCTCCACCGCCGGCGTCGTCGCGTCCGCGGTCGTCCTCGCCGATCTCGGTCGCTGGGACGCTCGGGGTGATGATGGATAGACTGGCGGGGTAACGCCCGCGGCTGGCTTTCGGTGGGCGGCTCCCGCCTCGGCGGGGCGCTGACCTGAGGCCCAGCCGCCGCGTCGCACCATCCACCACGGCTATCGATCCCGAGAGGTGCCGCGGCCGTAGCTGGCCGCTCTCTATGCCCGAATCCGTCACGCCACCCGTCGCGTCGCCCGCTCCGGTCACGACGCGCATCGTCGTCCCCGGCCCGCACAGCATGGTGAGTCTGCTGGGCCACCAGGACGAGCTGCTGCGCACCGTCGAGCGGGCGTTTTCCTCGGACATCCACGTGCGCGGCAACGAGATCACCATCACCGGTCCGCCGGCGGAGAACGAGCTGGCCGCGCAGCTGTTCGCGGAGCTCATCGCGCTGCTCGACGCGGGCACCGAGCTCAGCCCGCAGCACGTCGACCACTCCCTGGCGATGCTGCGCAGCGGTTCCGAGGAACGGCCCGCCGAGGTCCTCACTCTCAACATCCTGTCGAACCGGGGCCGGACGATCCGGCCCAAGACGCTCAACCAGAAGCGTTACGTCGACGCGATCGACCACCACACGATCGTGTTCGGGATCGGGCCCGCCGGTACCGGCAAGACGTACCTGGCGATGGCGAAGGCGGTTCAGGCGCTGCAGGCCAAGAAGGTCAACCGGATCATCCTGACCCGGCCGGCGGTCGAGGCGGGGGAGCGACTCGGCTTCCTGCCGGGCACCCTGTACGAGAAGATCGACCCGTACCTGCGCCCCCTCTACGACGCGCTGCACGACATGATCGACCCGGACTCGATCCCGCGGCTGATCCAGGCCGGGACGATCGAGGTCGCCCCGCTGGCCTACATGCGTGGCCGGACCCTGAACGATGCCTTCATCATCCTCGACGAGGCGCAGAACACCTCGCCCGAGCAGATGAAGATGTTCCTCACCCGGCTCGGCTTCGGGGCCAAGATCGTGGTGACGGGTGACGTCACCCAGGTCGACCTGCCCAGCGGCACCCGCAGCGGGCTGCGGGTCGTCCGGGAGATCCTCGACGGCGTCGAGGACGTCCATTTCGCGTCTCTGACCAGCTCCGACGTAGTTCGCCACCGGCTGGTGGGCGAGATCGTCGACGCGTACGCCCGCTGGGACGCCGTCGAGGACCGTGCCGGTGCTCCGGCGGCGCCCGCCCGTCCGGGCCGCCGCGAGCGTCGGTGACCGTGTCGGGGTTCGGAGAGGACAGCTGATGGCCGTGTTCGTCGCCAACGAGTCAGGCGCGAACGACGTCGACGAGGTCCGGCTGACGGCGCTCGCCCGGTTCGTGCTCGACGCGATGAAGGTGAACCCGCTGGCGGAGCTGTCGGTGATGCTGGTCGAGGAGAAGGCCATGGCCGACCTGCACGTGCGGTACATGGGCGAGGAGGGCCCGACCGACGTGCTGTCCTTCGCCCAGGACGACGCGTTCGACGCATCCTGGTCGGAGTCGGCCGATGACGACCCCACGACGCTGCTCGGTGACGTGGTGCTCTGCCCCGAGGTCGCGCGTCGGCAGGCGGAGCAGGCGGGGCACTCCCGCGAACGCGAGCTGCATCTGCTGTGCACCCACGGCATCCTGCACCTGCTCGGGTACGACCACGCCGAGCCGGACGAGGAACGCGAGATGTTGAAGATCCAGAACAAGCTGCTGGCGTCCTGGGATGTCGCGGTGGAGGCCGTCGGCGGGAAACGTCCCGCCGACGGTGCGGTCGGTGCGGACGGAGCTGGAGAGCCCGGCCCCACCGCCGCACGCTGACCCCGGCACGGGGGAGCCGATGAGCTCCGGCGATCTTCTTCTTGTCTTCATCACGGTGGTCGCCTCCCTCGCCGCCGCGGGGCTCGGTTGCGTGGACGCGGCCCTGACCAGGGTGTCGCGGGTGTCGGTGGAGAACTTCGCGCGCCAGGGGCGGGCGGGCGCGGTGAACCTCGCCACCGTGGTCGCCGACCCCGGCCGTTTCCTCGCGCTGCTGCTGCTCCTGCGGATCGTCGGCGAGATGCTCGCCGCCGCCTGCCTGACGATCCTGTTCGCGCACGCCTACGGCACGGGCCTCGCCGCGGTCGGGCTGGGCACGCTGGTGGCGACCCTGATCGCCTACATCCTCGTCGGGGTGATGTTCCGGACGCTCGGCCGCCAGCACGCGCCGGCGGTCGCGCTCGCCACCGCCGGGCTCACCGTCCGCCTCGCCCGGATCTTCGGGCCGCTGCCGCGCCTGCTCATCGCGCTGGGTAACGCTGTCACTCCGGGTCCAGGGTTCCGTGACGGGCCCTTCGCCTCCGAGGCGGAGCTGCGTGACCTGGTCGACCTCGCCGAGGAGAACGAGGTCATCGAGCGCGGCGAACGCGACATGATCGCGTCGGTGTTCGAGCTGGGGGACACCCTCGTCCGGGAGGTGATGGTGCCCCGGCCGGACATGGTGTTCATCGAGTCGACGAAGACCGTCCGCCAGGCCCTCTCGCTCGCCCTGCGCAGCGGCTTCTCCCGGATCCCGGTGATCGGCGAAAGCGTCGACGACGTCGTGGGGATCGCCTTCCTCAAGGACATGGTCCGCCGCGAGCGCGACGGCGACGAGGACGGCCCCATCGCCGAGATCATGCGTGCGCCCGTGCTCGTACCGGAGAGCAAGCCCGCCGACGATCTGCTGCGGGAGATGCAGGCGTCGCGGACCCACATGGCGATCGTCATCGACGAGTACGGTGGGACCGCCGGGCTCGTGACCATCGAGGACATCCTCGAGGAGATCGTCGGCGAGATCACCGACGAGTACGACAGCGAGGTGGCACCGGTGGAGTGGCTCGATCCCGACACGGCCCGGGTCACCGCCCGGCTCGACGTGGACGGCCTCGCCAAACTGTTCGACTTCGACGTCGACGAGCTGCCCGGCGCGGACGACTCGGTGACCGTCGGTGGCCTGCTGGCCACTGCCCTGGGGCGGGTGCCCATTCCGGGCGCGACGGTGACGGTCGGCGGCCTCCGGCTGTCCGCGGAACGGGCGGCCGGCCGGCGCAACCAGATCGGCACGATCGTCGTCAGCCGCCCGCCGCGCCCGCAGGCCCGCGCCGACGACCCAGCCTCGGGCGGAGCAGACGGCGGTGAGCCGGCCGGGCGCTCATCACAGCACGGAAAGGTGATCTCGTGACCCCAGATCCGACCAGGCCGGCGACCGCGCCCGCCGGGGCGGCCCTCGACCTGGCCGCGGAGGACGCGAAGCTGCTCGTCCTGGCCCGCTCGGCGCGGCTGCGCGCTCATGTCCCCGAGGGCCAGCCCGCCGAGGGCGCGGCCCTGCGCGACACCGACGGCCGCACCTACGCCGCCGCCACCGTCGGCCTGAGCCGGCCCGAGCTGGCGATCTCGGCTCTGCGGGCGGCCGTGGCCGCGGCGGTCTCCAGCGGGGCCCGCCGCTTCGAGGCCGCGGCTGTTGTTACCGAGGGTGACGAAATTGCGAGCGATGACCTTGCCACCCTCGCCGAGTTCGGCACCGGCGTCCCCGTCTTCCTCGGTGGCACCGACGGCGTGGCCCGCCGCAGGGCGACCAGCTGACGTGTCGACCCCAAGCCCCGCCCCCGGCGGCACGACCCCGATCGAGTTCCGGTCCGGGTTCGCCTGCCTCGTCGGCCGGCCCAACGCCGGCAAATCGACGTTGACCAACGCCCTTGTCGGTACCAAGGTCGCCATCACCAGCGGCCGGCCGCAGACGACCCGGCACGCCATCCGGGGCATCGTGCACCGCGCCGACGCCCAGCTCGTCCTCGTCGACACGCCCGGCCTGCACCGACCCCGCACCCTGCTTGGGCAGCGGCTCAACGACGTCGTGCGGGCCACCCTGTCCGAGGTCGACGTCGTCGGGTTCTGCATGCCCGCCGACGAGCCCGTGGGCCGCGGTGACCGCTTCATCGCCGAGGAGCTGTCCCGCCTGCCGAAACGGACACCGGTGGTGGCCATCCTGACCAAGACCGACAAGGTCGGCGACGCGGACCGGATCGGCGCGCGGCTGCTCGACGTCGCCGCCCTCGGCGAGTTCAGCGACATCGTCCCGGTCAGCGCCATCCGCTCCTACCAGGTGGACGTGCTCGCCGAACTGCTGGCAGCCCGGCTGCCGAAGGGGCCCGCGCTGTACCCCGGCGGCGAGCTGACCGACGAGCCCGAGCAGGTCATGGTTGCCGAGCTGGTCCGGGAGGCGGCGCTGGAAGGGGTCCGCGACGAGCTGCCCCACTCGCTGGCGGTGGTCGTCGAGGAGATGATCCCCCGGGAGGGCCGATCACCGCAGAACCCGCTGCTGGACGTGCGGGTCAACGTCTTCGTCGAGCGGCCCAGCCAGAAGGCGATCGTCATCGGCGCCGGCGGCTCCCGACTCAAGGCGGTCGGCACCCGGGCCCGCGGGCAGATCGAGGCGCTGCTCGGGACGCCGGTCTTCCTGGACCTGCACGTCAAGGTCGCCAAGGACTGGCAGCGAGACCCCCGCCAGCTACGCCGCCTGGGTTTCTAGCCGGGTCGGTCCCAGGCCGCCACCGAGCAGCACGGTCGCCGCCTTCCCCGCTCGCCCTGCCCGGAACGAACCATCGCGGTGGCGGTGGCAAGGGACGAGTGCAGCCCCCGGGTCGCAGATCATGCCGACCGTCGGTACATTCCGTGCCCAGTCGATCGCGTAAAGTGGGAAGACCGGTCCGCCAGCCGCCATCAACCTTCAGCAATTTCCGATGCAACCACTACGAGCGGAGCACCGGTCGAACGACAGATCAACAAGCTCAAGGCCTGGCTAAGTGACTATCTGGCGTCGCGAGAAGGATTCGGGACCATTCAGGTGTCCCGAACTTCCGAAGTCTCGGGTTGCACCTATGGCCTTCCCCGTCGCGACGCCCACCGCCGCCACCAGGGCGCAGGCGGCGGCAGGGGTCTGGTCACGGCCGACCCCTCTTGGACGACGGCCCCATCGACGATCTCCAGCATCGGTGGCATAGCTCGGCGCCGGCTCCGCACGGGCTCGGCGGCCTCGCCGTCGGCTGCTGGCACCGCGGCGGTCAGGGCCTCCCCGGCGGCTGGGGCCCCCTGGGGGGCCAAGGGCCCGCGGCGAGTCGCGGATCCGTCTGAGGCCGCAGTCTCGTCCCACCGTGCGGCCTGGTCCGAGCTCGCGGTCTGGTCCGAGCCCTCGGTCTCGTCCGAGCTCGCGGTCTGGTTCGAGGTCGGGATTTCCACGGAGGGCGCGGCCTCGTTGTCGGCGTTCGTCGCGGCGCTGGCGCAGCGGGCTTCGACGAGGGTCAGCGGCGGTGCGTCGTCGGTGAGTGCGGCGACCAGCAGCGCCTGGCGGTTGGCGAGGATGAATTCCTTGGCCTCCGGCGGTTGCAGGGCGTAGCGGTTGAGCTTCTTGCCGCGCAGATCGATCCGTTCGACGTCGTAGCGGCCCTTGGCGGGGTTCGTGAACTCCTCGCCGGTGCGCCTGCTCAGGTCCATGGAGACCAGGCGGCAGACGAAGAAGTGCGACACCGCGATCCCGTCGCCGCGCGGCGGGCTGGTGAGGAACACCTGCTGGACGCGGTCGACCGTCGCCCCGAGTTCCTCGGCGAGCTCGCGGTGCAGCGCAGCCTCCACCGAGCCGTCCTCGCGGTCCACCCCGCCGCCGGGCGTGGACCAGTAGGGCTTGCGCTTCGGCAGCGTCCGCCGGAAGAGCACCAGGCGGCCGTTGCCGTCGATGAGGATTGCTCGCGCCGCCCGCCGTACCACCCGCACCGAACCATCATCCGCAACCGGCGGCGCGCGGTGCAGGCGAGGCCGGTATCCATCGGCAGAGTTGTCTATTTGTACTTCCTTGTATACGGGAGGTTGCAAAGCGGGGCTGGTGCGTCGCCGCCCTCTGTCGGATGACCTCGCCTTACCGTGCCGACCCAGGGTCGTGCAACCATGGGCGGGTGCCGGTGTATCGCGACGAAGGGGTCGTCCTGCGAACGACCCCTCTCGCCGAGGCGGACCGCATCATCACCGTGCTCACTCGGCGTAACGGCCGGGTCCGGGCCGTAGCCAAGGGTGTGCGTAAGACGTCCTCGCGGTTCGGCTCCCGGCTGGAGCCGGGCACGCATGTCGATCTGATGCTGCACTCCGGCCGGTCGCTGGACACCGTCACCCAGGCCGACATCATCTCCCCCTACGGGGCGACGATCGCGCTCGACTACGGCCGGCACACCGCCGCGGCCGTGATGCTCGAGACCGCCGAGCGGCTGACCAGCGAGGAGCGTCAGCCCGGGTTGCGGCTGTTCCTGCTGCTCGTCGGTGGTCTGCGCACCCTGGCCGCGGGGCAGCGGCCGGCTCCGCTCGTGCTGGATGCCTTCCTGCTTCGATCGCTGGCGGTGTCCGGCTACGGCATGGCCCTGGACGACTGCGCGCGGTGCGGGGAGCCGGGGCAGCACCTGTCGTTGTCCGTCGCGGGCGGCGGCGTAGTGTGCCCGCAATGTCGTCCGCACGGCGCCGCGTCGGTCTCGGCGGGGGCGGTGCGGCTCCTCACCGACCTGTTGCGCGGCGACTGGGACGGCGCGTTGGTCAGCGATGTCCGCGCCCGGCGGGAGGCCGGTGGCATCGTCGCCGCCTATCTCCAGTGGCATCTCGAACGGGGGCTGCGCGCGCTACCGCATCTGGAACGGGCATGAGTGGCCGTGGCCGGGCCGGCGCGGGACCGCGCTGTTCGAGTAGTCGCGCCGGGACGGCGTCGTTCCGGTCGGTCCACGACTCGCCGGGCGCCGGTCGGGGGACACGTGCCGGTCAGGGGACACGTGCTGGTTGGGGACGCGCTGGTCGGGGATGCGCTGGGAGGGGACGAGGACGGACATGGTGAGGTGGACAGCGGCGGTGGGCGCTCCCGGCGCGATCCGGCGTTGGCAGGGGGACGGGGTGGCGATGGCAGGTACCGGTACGACGGATGACGGCTCGGCGCTGCCCCGGCCGGTTCTGGGGAGGTAGGCAGTGACTTTGCGCAATGACGTGGGGACGCGGTTCCGTGATCCGCACCCCCATCCCTCAGGGGCCCGGCCCCCGGCGCTGCCGCGCAGCCTGGTGCCACGGCACGTGGGCATCGTCATGGACGGAAATGGCCGCTGGGCCAAGCGGCGCGGGCTCGCCCGGACGAAGGGGCACGAGGCCGGGGAGGACGCGCTGTTCGACTGCGTCGAGGGTGCGATCGAGCTCGGCGTGCGATGGCTGTCGGTGTACGCCTTCTCGACGGAGAACTGGAAGCGTTCGCCGGACGAGGTGGCGTTCCTGATGGGCTTCACCGACAAGGTGTTCGGCCGGCGGATCGCGGACATGGAAGCGCTCGGGGTGCGGGTGCGGTGGGCGGGGCGCCGACCGCGGCTCTGGGGGAACGTGATCCGGCGCTTGGAGTCCTCGGAGGAGCGTACCCGCGACAACGACCGGCTCACGCTGGTGATGTGCGTGAACTACGGCGGGCGGGCCGAGATCGCGGACGCGGCGGCGGCGATCGCCCGGGACGTGCGCGAGGGGCGGCTTCGGGCCGACCGGATCGACGAGGCCACGGTGAGCCGCTACCTCGACGAGCCCGACATGCCCGACCTTGACCTGGTCATCAGGACGTCCGGCGAGCAGCGGCTGAGCAACTTCCTGCTCTGGCAGGCGGCCTACGCCGAGTTCTCGTTCGTCGAGACGCTGTGGCCCGACTTCGACCGGCGCAATCTGTGGCAGGCGTGCGAGGAGTACGCCCGCCGCGACCGGCGCTACGGCGGGATCGTCGCCCATCGTGCCTGACCGGCCGGCCGACGCCGGCGCCGGCGAGCTCACGGATGCCGGTCCGGCCCGGCCGGGCCCGACGGTGGGTGGCGGACCCGAGCCCGGGGGTGTCGGCGGCGGCTGGGCGGCCGCGGGTTCCGGGGCGCCGGTGGTCGCCGAGATCCGCTTCGCGGTGCCGGGGGCGGCCGCGGCCGGCTTTCCGGCGGCGGCGCGGGCGGCGCTCGGCGCGCTCGCCCGGGCCGCCGGCTTCCGGTCCGGCCGGCTGGCCCGGGCGCTCGACGAGCCGGCGTCCTGGCTGCTGACCACCGAGTGGGACGGCCCCGGCCCGTGGCGCCGGGCGCTGTCCGCGTTCGAGGTGCGTTATGCCCTCACGCCGCTGCTCGCCCACGCCGTCGACGTGCCCGGTGCCTTCGAGGTGCTCGCCGCCGTGGACCCGCCCGTGGCGCGGGGCACCGGCGGCGGCCGGCCCGGCGTCGGTCCTACCGAGGTGGGAGATGGGGACGTCGACCACCTCGGTAGGACCTACCGCTCGGACCGCGCCGCGGACGCGGATACCGCCGCGCCCGGCTCGTCCTGACCGGGCCCTGGTCGACTGGTGTTCCGTGGTGCCCGCGGCCGGGACGTCGTGGCGCGGGCCCGGCCTGGCGCCGGATTGTCGGTGCCGACCGGTAGCCTCGGGTCAGCATCACCGACCCATGGATCTCCGCGCTCCGATGCATCGTGGTGTCGGATCTCGGGGGGACCGGACCCAGGGCGAGCGGGCCGGCCGGATCTTCGGGACACCCACCAATGATCATCGGAGGGTCTGTCCCCGGCAGATCGCCGCGCGCGGCCCGGGGCCGGACCGTGGGTGGGGCGCCCCGCCCCGCTCGTGACCGTGACAGCGAAAAGCCGAGGCTCACCCGATGTTGACCATGCAGGACGCGTTGCTGGCGCTGACCCGCTACTGGACCGACCGGGGCTGCATGATCATGCAGCCGTTCAACACCGAGGTCGGCGCCGGTACGCTCAACCCGGCCACGGTGCTGCGGGTGCTCGGTCCGGAGCCGTGGCGGGTGGCCTACGTGGAGCCCTCGGTCCGCCCCGACGACTCCCGCTACGGCCAGAACCCCAACCGCCTGCAGACGCACACCCAGTTCCAGGTGATCCTCAAGCCCGACCCGGGCAATGCCCAGGAGCTCTACCTCGGTAGCCTGGCCGCGATCGGGGTCGACACCGCCGCCCACGACGTCCGCTTCGTCGAGGACAACTGGGCCTCACCCGCGCTCGGCGCCTGGGGGCTCGGCTGGGAGGTGTGGCTCGACGGACTGGAGATCACCCAGTTCACCTACTTCCAGCAGGCCGGCGGCCAGACCCTCGACACCACCAGCGTCGAGATCACCTACGGCATGGAACGCATCCTCATGGCGCTGCAGGGGGTTCGCCACTTCAGCGAGCTCGCCTACGCCCCGGGCATCTCCTACGGCGAGGTGTTCGGCCAGGCCGAGTACGAGATGTCGCGGTACTACCTCGACGATGCCGACATCGACACCGTGCGCCGCCTCTACGCCGACTACGCCGCCGAGGCCCGCCGGCTCGTCGACGCCCGGCTGCCGGTCCCGGCGCACTCCTACGTGCTGAAGTGCTCGCACGCGTTCAACATCCTCGACTCGCGCGGAGCGGTGTCGACCACCGAGCGGGCGACCTCCTTCGCGCAGATGCGCGGGCTGTCCCGCGAGGTCGCGGCCCTGTGGCGGGACCGCCGCGAGGAGCTCGGCCACCCGCTCGGCGTGGCCACGCCGCCCCCGCCCGCCGTGCCGGCCGCCGTGCCCACTCCGGTGCGCGAGCCGGCCACCCTGCTGTTCGAGATCGGCACGGAGGAGCTGCCCGCGGCCGAGGTGACCCGGACGGTGGAGACGGTGCGCGCCGGCCTGCTCGACCGGCTGGCCGCCACCCGCCTCACCCACGGCGACGTGCGCGTGCTGGGCACCCCCCGCCGGATCGTCGCGATCGTCGACGACGTCGCCCCGCGGGAGCCGGACGTCGAGCGCGTGGTGCGCGGTCCGCGGGTCACGGCCGCCTACGACGCCGCGGGTGCGCCGACGAAGGCCGCCGTCGGTTTCGCCCGCGGCCAGGGCGCGGACCCGGCGGATCTGCAGACCGTCACCCACCGCGACGTCGAGCACGTCGCGGTGGTCCGCACCGAGGCCGGCCGGGACGCCACCGAGGTGCTGGCCGAGCTCCTCGGCGAGCTCGTCGCCGGGCTGCGCGCGGAGCGCAACATGCGCTGGAACGATCCGGCGCTGTCCTTCAGCCGTCCGGTGCGCTGGCTCGTTGCCCTGCTCGGTGAGGTGGTGGTGCCGGTCGCGGTGTCCTCCCTCGCCGCCGGCCGGACCACCCTGGGCCATCGGCGGGCCGGATCACCGCCGATCGAGGTGGCCTCCGCCCGCGGCTATCCGGAGCTGCTCGCCGCCCGCTCGATCCTGCTCGACCCGGCGGTGCGCCGCGACCTCATCGTCGAGGCGGCCGCCAAGCTCACCGCGGACACCGGCGGCCACATCGATCCCGTGGCCGACGCCGACACCCTCGCCGAGGTGACGAACCTCGTCGAGTTCCCGCGGCCGCTGCTGGGCTCCTTCGAGGGCCGCTTCCTGGAGCTGCCCGCGGAGATCCTCACCACCGTCATGCGCAAGCACCAGCGGTACCTGCCCGTGCGCGACGCCGCTGGTCGGCTGTTGCCGGCCTTCGTCGCCGTCGCCGACGGCAACGTCGACGACGCGCTGGTGCGCGCCGGCAACGAGGACGTCATCCGCGCCCGGTTCACCGACGCCGCGTTCTTCTACGACGCCGACGTCAAGGTGCCGTTGGAGACCTTCCGTGCCGGGCTCGCGAAGCTCACCTTCGAACAGCGGCTCGGCTCGGTCGCCGACCGGGCGGATCGGATCGGGGCGCTGGCCGGCGCGCTCGGCGACGAGATCGGCCTCGGTGCCGCCGACCGGGCGGCGTTGGAGCGCGCGGCCGCTCTCGCCAAGTTCGACCTGGCCACCCAGATGGTGATCGAGCTGTCCAGCCTCGCCGGCACGATGGCCCGGGAGTACGCCCGCCGGGCCGGCGAGCCCGAGGCCGTCGCCACCGCGCTCTACGAGATGGAGCTGCCGCGGCGGGCCGGCGACGACCTGCCCGCCACCATCGGCGGCTCGCTGCTCGCCCTCGCCGACCGGCTCGACCTGCTCGTCGGGCTGTTCGCCCTGGACGCCGCGCCGACGGGCAGCTCCGACCCGTTCGGGCTGCGCCGGGCGGCGCTTGGCGCGGCCGCGATCCTCGGCAGCCGGCCCGAGCTCGCCAGCCTCGACATCGCCGACCTCCTCGCCCGGGCGGCCCGGCTCACCCCGGTGCCGGTGTCCCCGCAGGCGCTCGCGGCGGCCGAGGCGTTCGTCCGCGGTCGCTACACCCAGCAGCTGCTCGACAGCGGGATCGACCACCGCCTGGTCGGCGCGGTAGCCCCGCTCACCGGCACGCCGGCACGCGCGGCGAGCACCCTCGCGACGCTGCGCAGGCTGCTCGGAGAGCCCGCCGGGGCGGCGCTGGCCGGCGCCGGCCAGCCGCCCGCAGCAGCGGCGGCGGCGGCGGTGGGCGACCCGGCCGGGTTCGCCGCCCTGGCGGCGGCGCTGCAGCGGGTCCGCCGCATCGTTCCGGCCGACACCCCCGCCACCGCAGACGCCGAGCGGCTCGTCGAGCCGGCCGCCGCCCGACTCCTGGCCGTGGTCACCGCGTTGGCGGGGCGCCTCGACGCGCCGGCAGGTTCGCCCGCTCACTCGGCAGTCGTGCCGCTCGGCGAGTTGGTCGCCGCGGCGGGGGAGTTGCCGGCCGCGATCGACGGGTTCTTCGACGCGCTGATGGTGATGGATCCGGATCCGGCGGTCCGCGCGGCCCGGCTCGGCCTGCTCGCCCGGATCCGGGATCTCACGGCGGGAACCCTGGACTGGGAGGCGCTCGGCTCGCTGTCCACCGCCGGCCACTGACGCCGCCTCCGGACCGCCGTCCGGTCACCCGCGAAAGAACCAGAACGAACGTGCACATAGGCCGCGCTGCGTCGGATAGTCCCCGACGAGGGCTACTGTTCCATCGCGTGGGTCTGTCCCGTCCTAGCCTCGCCGTCCATCCCTTCCGCGCGACCTGGTATCAGGTTCCCTGGTGGCGGTGGGCGGTCCGGGCTGTGGTCGCGGTCGTGGTCGCCATCGTCGTCCTGACCGTGGTGACGTTCGGTCAGGTGTGGTGGGTGGGCCGGGAGGATCACCGGCCCACCTCCGACACCCTGGTCGTCCTCGGAGCTTCGCAGTACAACGGGCGCCCCTCGGCGGTCTTCGCCGCCCGCCTGGACCATGCGCTGGAGCTCTATCGGCAGGGCGTCGCACCGAACGTGATCACCATCGGCGGCAAGCAGCCCGGCGACCGCTACACCGAGGCCGAGGCCGGCGCCGCGTACCTGCGCCGCCGCGGCATCCCCGCGGATCGGGTGATCGTCATCCCGGAGGGCTCGGACACCCTTGGTTCGCTGACGGCCGTCGCCGGTGTCATGAACACCCGGCACTGGCGGTCGACAGTCCTGGTCACCGATCCCTGGCACAGCCTGCGATCCCGGACGATGGCACGCGACCTCGGGCTGGACGCGGCCACGTCGCCGGTCACCCGCGGCCCGGCGGTCCACGGCATCGACACGAAGGTCCGCTACATCATTCGCGAGGGCATCGGCTACCGCTGGTACCAGCTTTTCCACCGGGCATCGCCACCCTCGGCGACCACGCGGGCGGTCTGAGCTCTGCTCCCGGTGCGGGCGTTTCCAGCGGCGGGCGTTTCCCGGCGCGGATGGGCCTGCCGCCGGCACTGACCGGCTCGGCACCTTCCGGCGCGGTGGGCGGATCACCCGCCGGGGCTGCGCGCCGCCACGCGGCGGTGGGCAGCGGTGGGGCGGCCGAGGGTCGTGGGACGGCCAGAGGGCGATATCGGGTGATTTTTCGATGTGACCTACCCGCGGCGCGTTCGACCCTCTTCGGTGGTCACCCACGCTGGTACGGTTCGGATCGCCGGGTGAAAGGGTAGTGCGACAAGCGGCAGTGACGCAAGGCGGCGGAGACGGCCACCCGACGCGTGCGACAACACTCCGGAGATTACCTTCCGTGAGTGTAACGACTTCCGAAGGAGACTGGCGTGGCAACTCCCGTATCCGAGAGTGCGGTCGGGACGGCCGATCTGGAGACAGTCCGGGAATTTGCGCAGCAGCTGCGGGTCGACTCGGTGCGCAGCAGCACCTCGGCCGGTTCCGGACATCCCACCTCTTCGATGTCCGCTGCGGACGTGCTGGCCGCCCTCGTCGCCCGGCACCTGCGCTACGACTGGGACAACCCCGAGGACCCGGCGAACGACCACCTCATCTTCTCGAAGGGGCACGCCTCCCCGCTGATCTACTCGATCTTCAAGGCGGTCGGGGTCGTCAGCGACGCCGAGCTCATCAACGGCTACCGCCGCTTCGGTGAGCGGCTGCAGGGCCACCCCACCCCGATCCTGCCCTGGGTCGACGTCGCCACCGGTTCGCTCGGGCAGGGCCTGCCCGACGGCGTGGGGGTGGCGCTCGCCGGCAAGTACCTGGACAAGGTGCCCTACCGCGTCTGGGTGATCTGCGGCGACAGTGAGATGGCGGAGGGGTCGGTCTGGGAGGCGCTGGACAAGGCGTCCTACTACAACCTGTCGAACCTCATTGCGATCGTCGACGTCAACCGGCTCGGCCAGCGCGGCCCGACCGAGCTCGGCTGGGATCTCGACACCTACGCCAAGCGGGTCGAGTCGTTCGGCGCCCGCGCGGTCGTCGTCGACGGCCACGACATCGCCGCGATCGACGAGGCGCTCGCCGACGCCGAGGACGCGACCCGGCCGACCGTCATCCTCGCCCGCACCCACAAGGGCGCCGGCTTCTCGGAGACCTCCGACAAGGAGGGCTGGCACGGCAAGCCCTTCCCGCCCGACATGGCCGAGCGTGCCATCGCCGAGCTCGGCGGCGAGCGCAACCTGCGCATCCGCGGCCCGGTGCCGGGGCCGGACTTCCCGCGCCCGGAGCCCTTCAGTCGGCCGGCGATCACCCTGCCCAGCTACGAGCTCGGGGCCAAGGTCGCGACGCGGCGGGCCTACGGGCAGGCGCTGGCCGCCCTCGGGGCGCGCACCGATGTCGTCGCCCTCGACGCCGAGGTGAGCAACTCGACGTACTCCGAGGACTTCGGCAAGGCGTACCCGGACCGGTTCTTCGAGATCTTCATCGCCGAGCAGCAGCTCGTCGCGGCGGCGGTCGGCCTGTCGGTGCGCGGCTACGTGCCGTTCGCCTCCACCTTCGCCGCCTTCTTCTCCCGCGCCTACGACTTCATCCGGATGGCGGCGATCTCCCAGGCCGACATCCGGCTGTCCGGCAGCCACGCCGGGGTGGAGATCGGCGCGGACGGTCCGTCGCAGATGGCGCTGGAGGACCTGGCGATGATGCGGGCCGTCGGCGGGTCGACGGTGCTCTACCCGAGCGACGCGACGTCCGCCGCCAAGCTCGTCGAGATCATGGCCGACCTGTCCGGGGTGAGCTACCTGCGCACCACGCGTGGCGCCTACCCGGTGCTCTACGGTCCGGACGAGCCGTTCGCCCCCGGCGGCTCCAAGGTGCTGCGCCGTTCGGACGGCGACACCGTCACGCTCATCGGTGCCGGCGTCACCCTGCACCAGGCCCTGGCCGCGGCCGACACGCTCGCCGCGGAGGGGGTCGCCGCCCGAGTGATCGACCTTTACTCGGTCAAGCCGGTCGATGCCGCGACCCTGCTTGACGCCGCCCGGGCCACCGGCGGGCGCATCGTCGTCGCCGAGGATCACTACCCGGAGGGCGGCCTGGCCAGCGCCGTGCTCGGGGCGCTGGACGACAGCGGGCTGCCGCTGTCCGTTCGTCATCTCGCGGTGCGTTCCCTGCCTGGTTCCGGCACGCCCGAGGAGCTGCTCGACGCCGCCGGCATCTCGGCGAAGCACATCGTCGAGGCGGCCCGCGACCTGCTGCGCTGACCGTCCTCCTCCCGGCACCGGCGCGCGGTGCCCCGCGGCGCCGGACCGGGAGATGGTGCGTGACGGCAGCGGGGCCGGAAGGACGTCGTCCCCCGGCCCCGCTGTCTGTCGTGATGCCCGTGGCCGCCCCGCCGAGGCCTGGCGCCGTCACACGCCCGGCTGGTCCGACGGCTCGGCCACTCCCGCGTCGTCCCCCGCGGGTTGGATCGGCGTGCCGCCAGCGTCTAGTCGTCGCCGGCAGGGGAGGGCGCCCCACCGAAGGTCATGTCGACCAGGGTGAGGTAGAGCCGGTCAGGCCGCGGCAGGAACTGGATCTTGGATAGGGCCTGGTCCTGCCCGGCGGACTCGACCACGAACTCGCCGTAGCCGAGCAGCCGCCCCAGTGGATCCCGGTTGTAGGTCAGATCTGTGATCTTGGACAGCGGCATCGTCTGGACCTTGCGGAAGAAGATCCCCGAAACTTTCAGCAACCGCTTGTCGGTGATCATCAGATGATCGAACTGCCAGTCGGCGACCTTCCAGAGCATTCGCAAGATCATAAAGAGCGCGAAGTACCACAACAGTGTGGTGATGAAGCCCGCGTCGACGTCCTGCGCGGCGAACAGGACGCTCGCCACCAGGGCGAGCAGCACCGCACCCAGGGTCTGGAGGAGGACGGGAAGCAGGACGGCCCAGTGCAGCCGCACCATCATGACCAGACGTTCCTGCGACGCCAGGTACTTGGTGTCGCGCTGGGCCGGATCCGGGAGCTGAAGTCTCACCACGCCCGTAGTGTCCCAGACATCAGGGCTGCCTGGGCTGGCATTACAGGGCGGTGTCGGTGACGAACGTGGACACCCCGTCGGCCCATGACTGCAGCCAACCGAACACACGGTCGATGATACTGGCAGCGCTGTTTGGTGCGGTCACCACAAAAAAGACGATGAACGCGATCGCGCCATACTTAATGATCTTGTCCACGGCGGGCCTCCGGGCCGATTGGTGAAGGGTGCGCACAAAGTATCGTCGCTGCGATCGGCCGAGGTCCCCGAATCGCGCCGATACGCTCAACCTCGTGGTCGGTGAGTGGTATGACGCTTCGGATACAGTCCGTCGGGTCTTGGAACGGCCGAAGGCTACACCTGTGCCGCGGGCCCCGTTCGTACGGGACCGGGCTCGGGTGCTGCACTCCAGCGCGCTGCGCCGGCTGGCGGGAAAGACGCAGGTCGTAGGCCCGCTCGACGACGATTTTCCGCGTACTCGGCTCACCCATTCGCTCGAGACCGCCCAGGTGGGGCGGGAACTCGCGGCGGAGCTGGGAGCCGATGCGGACCTCGTCGATGCGGCGTGTCTCGCACACGACCTCGGACATCCCCCTTTCGGGCACAACGGTGAGCTGGCGCTGAACGAGGCGGCGGCAGCCTGCGGCGGGTTCGAGGGCAACGCACAGAGCCTGCGGGAGCTGACGAGACTGGAAGTCAAGATCGTTGACGAGGAGGGGCGCAGCGCGGGGCTGAACCTGACGCGTGCAAGCCTGGACGCCGCGACCAAGTACCCCTGGGTGCGCCGGGACGCCCCGCCGGAGCACGCGGGGAAGTTCGGCGCCTACGACGACGACCTGCCCATGCTGGAGTGGGTGCGCGCGGGTGCGCCGCCGGGGCGGCGGTGCTTCGAGGCCCAGATCATGGACTGGGCCGACGACGTCGCCTACTCGGTCCACGATCTTGAGGACGGGGTCGTGGGCGGGCACATCGAGCTCGCCGCGCTCGACGACCCGGGGCACCGCGAGGAGCTGGCCGCCGCCACCGCGCGGCGCTACGGCGTCTCGGCGGCGGCGGTGTCGGCGGCCCTGGACATGCTGCGTGCCCAGCCCTGGTGGATCCGCTCGGAGATCACGTCGGCCCGCGGCCAGGCGGCGCTGCGGGCGATGACGAGCGAGCTGATCGCACGGTTCTCCCGCGCGGCGGTGCGTTCCACCCGGGAACGCCACCCCACCGGGCCGCTGCGGCGCTACGGCGCGGACCTGGCGGTGGATCCCGCCACGGTGGCCGAGTGCGCCGCCCTCAAGGGGGTCACCGCGTGGTACGTCATGGAGCGGCCGGGCGCGCGGACCCGGCAGGCCCGGCAGCGGGAGGTCGTCGCCGAACTGGTGGAACTGTTGCTGCGCGCCGCGCCGCGGTCACTGGACCCGTCGTTGCGTGCCCGTTTCGAGGCGGCACCGGACGACGCCGCCCGGCTGCGGGTGGTCGTCGACCAGGTGGCCCGCCTGACGGATGCGAGTGCCGAGCGGCGTCACGCCGCGCTGAGCGGACGGCCGGTGCATCGTGTGCTCTGAGCCCGCACGCCGGTCGGCGACAGCCCGCGGCGGGTGCGGGTGGCGCCGTCCCGGCTGGCGCGCGTCGAGGGGTGACCCCGGGTCCCTCCGACGGGTGATCGTCGCTCCCCCGGCGGGGGGAGCGACGCCGTCCCCGAAGGGGGCAGGGGTGCATCCCCCGCCTTAGGGAGGGTCGCCACGGCCGGCCGCGGGGCTGATCTTCCGCACAGGTGTGCAGGTGGCGGCCATTGTCCTCAACATTCACGTGGCATGATCGGTACTGTCGTGCTTACGACACGTACCATCGCACCGGTAGGACCGATGTGAGCGGCGCCGCGTCCGCCGTCACCGCCGACATTGGCCGGGGGTCCGGCGCCGGTGCCGTGGCGGTCGGTTCCGCGGCGATGGGATGGCGCACTACTGGCGGGCGTTCTGCCCCGGGCGAGGTACCTCTCGCCCGACACGGACGAGGGGAGGGACGGGTGGCCGGACGAATCCGTGACGCCGACGTCGCCCTGGTCCGGGAGCGCTCGCCGATCGCGGACGTCGTCTCCGACCACGTCCAGCTTCGCCCGGCAGGGCGCAACGAGCTGGTCGGGCTCTGCCCGTTCCACGAGGAGAAGTCACCCTCCTTCTACGTCAACGTGGCCACCGGTCTGTTCCACTGCTTCGGCTGCCAGCAGGGCGGCGACGTCTACTCCTTCGTCCGCGAGATCGACGGGCTGAGCTTCCGGGAGGCCGCCGAGCGGCTGGCCCGCCGAGCCGGGGTCACGCTGACCTTCGAGGGCGGTGGCACCACCGGCCGGACCGTGTCCAGCCAGCGTCAGCGACTGCTGGAGGCGCACCGGATCGCGGCCGAGTTCTACGCCGAGCAACTCGGCGGCCATCCCTCGGCCCGGGCCGGCTGGGACTTCCTCACCGCCCGCGGCTTCGACCTCACCGCGGCACAGCGCTTCGGCGTCGGCTACGCCCCGACCGGCTGGGACGCGCTCACCCGCCATCTGCTGTCACGCCGCTTCACCGGCGAGGAACTCGTGCTCGGGGGGCTGTCCAAACAGGGATCCCGCGGGGGCCTGATCGATCGATTCCATCACCGGCTCATGTGGCCGATCCGAGACCTCGCCGGTGAGGTGGTCGGCTTCGGCGGGCGTCGCCTCGCCGAGGACGACACACCGGGCGCCGGTCCCAAGTATCTCAACACGCCCGAGACGCCGCTGTTCAAGAAGGCGAGCCTGCTCTACGGGGCGGAGCTGGCCCGCCGCGACATCGCCCGGCGTTACCAGGTCGTGGTGGTCGAAGGCTACACCGACGTGATGGCCTGCCATCTCGCCGGGGTCACCACCGCCGTGGCGACCTGTGGGACCGCCTTCGGCCCGGAGCACGTCGCCGTCGTGCGCCGGCTGCTCATGGACTCCGACGAGCGCCACGGCGAAGTGATCTTCACCTTTGACGGTGACACCGCCGGTCAGAAGGCGGCCCTGCGGGCCTTCGAGCACGAGGAGCGCTTCGCCACCCAGACATTCGTCGCGGTGGAACCCGCCGGGCTCGACCCGTGCGAGCTGTGGATGCGCGGTGGGGACGCCGCGGTGCGCGAGTTGATCGCGCGGCGCGTCCCGCTCGTGGAGTTCGCGATCCGTGGGGTTCTCGGCCGCTACAACCTCGACACCACCGAGGGCCGCCTCGCCGCTCTGGACGCCGCCGCGCCGTTGATCAACAGGATCAAGGACGCCGGCCTGCGCCACGGCTACGCGGTGAACCTGGACCGCTGGCTGGGCTTCCTCGACGAGAGGTTCGTGGCGCGCCGGGTCGCCGAGCACCGGGCGCAGCAGGCCGGCGGCGGCCACTCCGCGTCCGTCGCGTCGGCCGCGGGCCGCCGGGAGCCCGCCGCAACAGATCCGGTCGTGATCGTGGAGCGTGAGGCGCTCAAACTCGCGGTCCAGTTTCCGGGACTTGTAGGGCCGATGTTCGACACGCTGGCCCCGGAGATGTTCACTGTTCCCGCGCACCGTGCCGTCCGCGAGCTCATAGCGGGTCTGGGTGGGGT
>NZ_JAMPTM010000479.1 GCF_025403375.1 Frankia gtarii | reverse complement strand
GCTCCCCACCACCAGGCGCCCTTCTCCCGCCGCCGCCGCCCACTCCTCGATCGGCCAGCCGGCACCGCGGGCCACCTGATGCAACGCCACATCCGGATTCACCGCCACCGGGTTACCCACCGCGCGCAGCAACGGCAGATCCGACTGGCTGTCCGCATACGCCCACGACGCCGCCAGATCCGCCCCCGCGGCCCGCGCATGATGGTCCAGCCACGCCGCACGCGCGTCACCGACCAGCGGCGAGGACGCCAACCGGCCGGTGAGCAGCCCGTCGGCACCCACCTCCAGCCGGGCGGCGACCACCTCGTCGAACAGCGACGCGAACGGCCGGGTGAGCACCTCCACCGCCCCGGTCACCAGCACCGTGCGATGCCCCGCCGCCCGATGCTCACGCACCCGACGGATCCCCGCCGGCTTCACCCGCCGCAGCAGAATGTCACCGGCCACCTCCGCGACCAGACGCTCCAACTCGACCGGATCCACCCCCGCGTAACGGGCGTACACCGCACGCATCAGATGCCCCCGGTCGCGGCGCTCCGCCCGCACGTACCCCGGCAGCGCCGCCGCCAGCCCCACCAGCTCCCGCGCCCGACCCCGCGGCCCCGCATCGGCGAGCCGCATCCACAGATACGACTCGATCACCGTCGCGCTCGCCACCGCACCATCAAGATCGAACACTGCGAGCACCCCGTCACCGGCGCCCAGATGCCCCGACAGCCGCCGGCGCGGCGCGGCGTCCCGCGGCCGGCGCAGCACCGCCGTCACCGCCGGGCAGTGCACCTGCTGCAGGTAGTGCCGCCAGTCGAAGCACGCCGGATCGAACCCGAACTCCACCTGATCGGCCGGGTCCAACGCCTCGTGCAACGCCCGCGTCGCATCGTCGACGTAGACCAGCTCCGCCTTCGTGTACGCCCGGTACACATCCGAATAGCGGCGCAGGAACGCCACCCGGCTCTGCGCCCGCTCCAGCTCCCCGGCCAGCGCCCGCGTGCGCTGCGACGCCGGGATCTGCGCCAACGCACGCCCGGCGAACCCCACCAGCCGCTCGGAATGACGCAACCGCGCCTCCACCGACGTCGCCCCCGCGAACGGCCACTCCGGCACCGCGATCGCCCCCCGACCGCGGCGCGGCAACGGATCGGCCAGGAAATACTCCCGCACATAGGCGTAGAGATCCCGAAACAGCAGCGGGTTACGAAACCCCGAACACACCGTGTAGTAGGCCGGGGTGTCCACCGGCGGTACCGTCGCCGCCGCCGCCAGCGTCGCGTTGACGACCAGGTCCACCGGGATGATGTCGACGACCGCGTCCGGAGAGGCCGGGAAGTCCGGCAACTCCCCGCGACCATAAGCCAGGATCAGCGGCTCGGCCATCTTGAACCCCTCGATCCACCCGGGGAACGGCCGCGCCAACGCACTCTCGATGATCGAGGGACGCAGAATCGTCAACGGCAGCTCGCCGTGCTCCTGCTCCAAAAACCGTTCCCCCAACGCCTTGGTGAACGTGTACGCATCGGTCCAGCCCAGCACCTGCGCCCGCTGCCCGCCGGCCTCCACCAGCCGGCGCGCCACCCACGTCCGGCGCAGCTTCTCCGCCTCCGTCGACACCGTCTGCGCCCCGGCCGCGGCGAAACGCCGACCCGCCTGCGCCCGGAACAGCGCCGAGTTCTCCGGCGACCGCGAGGCATCCTCGGTCTGCTGACGCACCCGGGAGGCGCAGTCCTGCTCGACACGCCAGTCCACGTCATGAGCCAGCGGCCCCTCGGCGATATGCCCCGAACGCAACCCCGCCACATAGGCCGTCGACACGTGCACCAGATGCGGGCGCGCCCCGGCGGCCGCCAAGGCCCGCAGCAGCTCCTGCAGCCCACCGACGTTGATCCGGAACCCGTCGTCGATCGGCGGGTCGAACGACACCTCCCCGGCACAGTGGATGACCACGTCGATGTCACCGGGCAACGCCGGCAACCGCGACAGATCACCCTCGACGACCTCGACGCGACGCGCCACCAGCTCCGTCAGCCCCGCCGCACCCAGCCGGTCGCGCAGCTGGCGAAACGCCGGCTTGCGCAGCATCCGCGCCAACCGCGCCGCCCCCGTATGACTGCCCCGCGGCCGCACCAACGCCACCACCGAGGTGTCGGGGAAATCCGACAGCAACCGTTCGAGCAGAGCCTCGCCCATGAACCCGGTCACCCCGGTCACGAACACACGCCTGCCCGCGAGCCGCTCGCGCAGCCCCACCCTGACCTCCGCTGCCCTCACCGCCGACACCCTCATCCAGGCACCCGCACCCGCCGTAAGTCCGGATGGGCGGGTGCACATCCGGTGGGCACCCCGAGGCGACGCCTCGCCCCCGCGGCGCCAACCTGCTCATCACCGGTGCGTGCCCAGGCCGCGGTACGCAGGGAAACCTACCGTCCGCCCCCTGCCGCGGTGACGGGC
>NZ_JAMPTM010000478.1 GCF_025403375.1 Frankia gtarii | reverse complement strand
GTCGGGGATGTGGAGACTGGCGGATGTGCCGGCACCGTCGAAGCCGAGCCGCCGGCCTGCGGGTCCGCTGCCAAGAGCTGGGACAGCCGGCGGGCGATCGCCTCCCCCGCTGCCGGCGAGGCTCCCGCCGGCCCATGGACCGCGACGGCGAGAACAGCTCGCGGGGCCGCCGCGCCGGGCCCCACCAGCTCGGCCGGCCAGACCTCGACCCGTTCCGTGATCGAGCGCAGGGCCTCCCGCACCCGCGGACGGGCCAACGGCCCATCGGGGGTGGTGGGCCGGCGCAGCGCCGTCAGGGCGAAATCGGCAGGCGACTCCCCCCGCCCCCCACGCTCCGGCGCGTCCACGGCGGCGACTGCGCGATCGGCCTCGGCGGCGGCAACTGGACCGACCGGCATGTCGACGCCGCCGGGACCGACCTTCAGGCTGGTCGAGTACGGGCCGGCGACGTCGATCACCACCGAGTCCAGGCCGAGCCGGACCGCCTCCGCCCAGGCATCCGGGGCGGTCACCGGGACGGGGCGGGCTGCCTCGCGCCAGGCGGCGAGCGTCGTCACACTGGAGAAGATCGGCAGAGCGCTGGCGCCGGCGGGGGTACGCAGCGTGGCCAACGCCATCTCGCTGGTCTTGTCGGCGCCGGTGGTGGCGTCAGTCGAGGTGAGCATGGCCTCGATCGCGACGAAGACCCGGGCCCGGCGCAGGGCGTCGGTCAGGGCGGCAGGGTCGACGCGACCGGTCGGGCCACCGGCGGCGAGCACCCGGACGAGGGTCTCGTCGGCCGCCCCGTCGTCTCCCTGCCCGGCCGGAGTCAGCAGATGGCGTGCCATTCTTCGCAGCCTAGACGAGTCATTCCGAATCATTTTAGTTACTCTGGGTAACTGCTCGCCAACCGCATCGGCGCCACGCGACCACTGCCGCCCGCCAGCCCGGTTTCCGGCCGTGTCGCGGCCAGATCATGCCGAGGCCTACGCACGGTTTTCGGTCGAAAACCGCAACTAAACCTCGGCGCGATTCCGCACACAAGTGACCACGGAAAGATACGAATGATGTGGCGGCCAGTGCGCACGCCAAGCCTCGAGCCGACCCTGCCCCACCGATCGTTCCCGCGGTTGCCCAGGCCGGACCGACACGAGCAGCCGCCAGCCCATCAGCGCTGTGAATCAGCTCCCCGAGGACCATGCCGCGACGCGGGCGTCAACGGCCGGGGCGGCAAGTGCGGGGCGGGCCAGCACCGCCGCCGGATGGGAGCCGGGCAGCGGGGCGGTGGCGATCGCACCGGCGAGCCGCTGGAACGCGAACCGGGTCCGCCGTCGCAGGCGGAACCAGTTGATCGGACGGCTGTCGGCGAGCCCCGAGTCGAACGGCACCGGAACCGTCATATATGCCCGGTCCTCCAGATGGTCCAGGCGCATCCGGGCGCTGCGGCTGAGCCGGGACGGGTAGGTCTCCACGATGGCGACGATGACGGTCGCGGCGAGATCACCGCGGCCGGCCGCGGTGAGCGCGGTCAGCGCGTCGTCCGCACTCGCGATCTCGGCCTCCCCGGCGCGGACGGTCAGCACGAGCAGGTCGGCGCGGGCGAGCAGGGTGGCGGGGACGGGCTGGTTCCAGCCCGGCGGAGCGTCCGCGACGACGGCCGGGTACCAGTGGCCGAGCAGATCCAGCGCCCAGGCCAGCTCCTCGGGCAACAGGCCGGGGCCGGCAAGGTCACGCATTCCGGCCAACACCTCCAGCCCACCCGACCCGTCGGAGGCCAGGAAGCGGCGGACGTCCTCAAGCGAGGAGACCGGCGGGACCGCGCCGGCCAACTCCCGCAGGCCGACCCCCGGGGGCATGAGGCCGACCCGGTGCGCAAGCAGCCCGCACTGGTCGGGGGAAGCGTCGACGGCCACGACCCGGTGGCCGTGGTGCGCAGCCATCGCCAGGCCGACCCCGGCGGCGACGGTCGTCCGCCCGCCGCCGCCGCCGAACCCGCCGACCAGCACGCGCCGGCCCCCGGTCCGCGGACGCTGGTGGGCGAGCCCGTCGGCGCCCACCGGAGCCGTGCTCGCCACCGGTGCGGGCGCGGGCTGCTGGGCAATGCCGGTGGCCCGGGGCGCGACAAAGGAGCCCGCCGTTCGGACCGGTGCCGCGAGGACCCGCCGGACCGGCATGTTCGGCGCAGGCGGGGGAAGCGCGGGTGCCGTGGAGATCGGCTCCGCCCACGGGCCGAGGACGGTGAACGCCTCACCGGCCCGCCGCCGGTCACCGGTCGCCGGATCTCCGTCACGGGGAGTGTTATCGCCGCCGGGCGAGGTGTCATCGGGCCGGGGGCCGTCGCCGCTCAGGGGGACGTCTCCGGTCCAGGTCGGGTCTGGGGTCTGGTGGATCTCGGCCGGGGCGAGGGCCGCGCCGGGGCGGTTGACGTCGAAACGGCTCGCCTCGCCCCAGTGCAACGGGGTGGGCTCCGC
>NZ_JAMPTM010000477.1 GCF_025403375.1 Frankia gtarii | reverse complement strand
GTCTTGATCAGGGGGCGGCGGGAACATGTGCCTGCCCAGGACGACCATCGTCGAAGTCCGCCGTTCTCAGAACCCGACGGCCTCGGCCGGGTGCTCCTGCGACTGGTAGTGCATGCCGACCAGCGGCGTGCCGCCGGGCGGATCGCCGGGCGCCCGCAGCGCCGGGCGGGCGGTGGCGCGCTGGTGCCCGCCGCTGGGCCCCGCGGTCAGCAGGCGTAGGAAGAACGAGCCGAAGGCGGTCTGCGCGCCGAGCACCATCAGGGTCATGGCGAACAGCGCCGGCCGCATCTCGTTCAGGGGACCGAGGTCGTTCGCGAGCCACCGCACGAGCACCACGATGTCGACCACGAACCCGACCGTGAACAGGCCGGCCCCGAGTGCCAGTCCGCGTTCGAGGGTGAACACCCGGTGGACCAGCGGCAGCGGCCAGCGGCGACGCTCCTGCCAGCCGACCGCGTGGTTGTGGACGTCCGCGCAGACACCGAGCAGCACCACCTGCCAGCCGAGCAGCGCCAGCAGCGCGAACAGGATCGAGAAGTGCAGGTCCAACCGGTGGAAGCCGAGGTCCAGCGAGCCGGGCAGCAGGACCGCCTGGCCGACGAGCCCGAGTGCCAGCAGCACCAGACCCGGCAGGACGAACAGGTACCGCGGCGCGAGCAGCAGCATGAACCGCAGGTGGCGCCAACCGTCGCGCAGCGAGTGCAGCTTGGAGTCACCCACCCGCGGATGGTAGGTGATCGGCACCTCCTCGATGCGCAGCTCGGCGCGCCCGGCGGCGATGACCAGCTCGCTGGCCAGCTCCATCCCCTCGCAGCGCAGCCGCATCCGCTGGTACGCCTCGCGGCTGAACGCGCGCATCCCCGAGTGGGCGTCGGAGGAGCGCACGTCGAACAGGTGGTTGAGGATGCCGGTGAGCACCGGGTTGCCGACATAGCGGTGCAGCCAGGGCATGGCGCCCGGCAGGATCTTGCCGGCGAAGCGGGAGCCGAGCACGTAGTCCGCCCGCCCGGCGCGCAGCGGGGCGAGCAGCGCGTCGAGATCGGAGAAGTCGTAGGAGTCGTCGGCGTCGCCCATCACGATCAGCCGGCCCTCGGCGGCGGCGAAACCGGCCAGGTAGGCGTTGCCGTAGCCGCGTCGCGTCTCGTGCACGACCCGGGCGCCCGCCGCCTTGGCGAGCTCGGCCGACCGGTCCGTCGAGCCGTTGTCGACGACGACGACCTCGCCGACGGCGCCCGCGGCGGCGAGCCCGGCGAGGGCCTTGCGCACGCACACCCCGACCGAGTCCTGCTCGTTGAGGCACGGCATCACGACCGAGACCTCGAACGCCTGCCCCCGCGAAAGAGTTGCCCCGCTGGTGGCGGGAGTCTCCCCGACGGTGCCGGCGCCGATGCCGCCCGTGGCACTCTCCATCGTCCGTACCCCCTCCATGGCCGGGCGTGCCCGTGACCGTCCACCGGTGGCTGTCCATGACGGGAGTCCGATGACCGGTCTCCGGCTTGCCGACGCCAATCATGCAGGTGGACGCATCAGCAGACCGACGCGAGCCATTCTGGCGGCCGGTGCCACGGATCGCTCGGCCGCAGTCCCGTAACCTACCGATCTGCTCGCATGGTCCGGTTACCGGTATCCAACCGCGGACACCTCCGTAGTCCGTCGAGCTGGGTTGTACTTGCGCGCCGCGCGGCTCCTGTGCTGGTCAGGGCCGATCAGGAGGTGCCCCGCGGCTGGCCTGCGTTGTGGCGTGGCAGACACGCCGGGCTGTCACACGCGCCTCGGTGTGACGCTTCTTACGGGGAGGCGTAACGTCTGGTGCTCGTGCAAGGTGTTCGCGTTTCAGACGAGGTGCCGGCGCTTCCCGCGTCGACCGATGACCCAGACGCTTCCTCCGCCGCCGCGGCCGCTCGGGCGCTCACCCCCCCGCGCAGAGGCTGCCCTCATTCCCCGCCCTGTCCAACCGCGGACGGTGCCGACCGTGACGCCGCGCGGGTGACAAACCAGCACTGGGACCAGGGCTGGAGCCTGCTGTGCAACGGGGTGATCCTGTTCGACGACACCGGCGAGATCCTGCCGACAGGTCGTACGGTCGAGCCGCGGCGCGCCCTGCCGCGGCCGGCCTGCGCCCCTCGGCCGCCGGCGCCACGGCGGGCGAGCCAGGCTCCCATCCGAGTCTGACCCGCCCTCGCCGGACCTGACTCACCCTCGCCGGACCTGACCCGCCTCCCGCGGCCGGCGGCTGTGAAGTTCGTCCAGAATGATCCGACGAGCCCGCAGGCGGGTACGGTGCCGGGCGTGATGGCGAGATCGACGGGCGGGTCTGTACGGCGGATTGTCGGGTCAGCGCGGGGGCCTCGCCTGGTCGACCGCTGGCGGGCGGAGGTGCCCCCCGGATTCCTACCCGGAGCCGGACTCGGAGCCGGACTCGGAGCCGGGGTTGGGGTCGGGGTTGGGGT
>NZ_JAMPTM010000476.1 GCF_025403375.1 Frankia gtarii | reverse complement strand
CGCCCCCGCCACACCGAGACCCCCGACCGCTCCCCGTTCAACACCTGACGGAAGCGGTAACTCACCCGGTCCGGCGTTGACGCATCGGCGCGGCGCTGGTCACCTCTGCTGTTCGACGCGACGAAGCGGACCGCCTCCCGCTGCGTCCTGCCCGCCATCTGCGAAGATGATCGCACGAGGGAGGTGGGATGGAGCGACGTCTGATCGAGCTGGAGGTCGAGAACTTCCGAAGTCTGCGGCGGGTCAAGGTGCCCCTCGGCCCACTCAACGTCCTCGTCGGACCGAATGGCGCCGGCAAGACCAACCTCCTGGAAGTCTTCCGCTTCCTCTCCGATGTGATCCTCAGCGATCTGGAACCCGCATTAGATGTCCGAGGTGGGTTCGACGAGGTGGCCTTCCGCGGGGGGAAACGAGCGCCCAGGAGGATCAGCGTCGGCCTGCAGGCAACCTGGACCAGGTACAGCAGCCTGAACGCGCCGGATGTCTACCGGCTTGACGTCAATCGGCGGACGCTTGGTGACGGCTTCACCCTGTCCCGTAGCGAGTCCTTCCAGTTCAAGCGCACGCAGGGCCGCGGCAGACGAATCACCATCACCGGGGAGGAGGCGGCCGTTGTCGGACTCGACCGCCGCGATGAGGTGTCGGGCGAACGGGTCTTCGGCATCCGCCGGATGAGCAGCGGCCTGTCCACGCTCCCCCGGCTGTCCACCAAGGAGGGTGGAACCGAGGTCGCCGCGGTGGCGGAGCGCCTCGCATCCTTCCGCGTCTTCGACGTCGATGTGACGCGGGCGCGCCTGCCGTCCCGATTCCCACGGGGCCGCGGCGAGGTTCTCGACCACGATGCGGCGAATCTGGCCGCCTTCCTGCTGGCGCTGCGGGGCCGGGACCGAGACACCTGGGACCGCCTGGTCGAGGATGCGTGCACGGTACTGCCGCAGCTCAGCGGAATCGACTTCGACTACCCGTCTGGCTCGGCCAGGGAGGTCGTCCTCATCCTGCGCGAGCGGGGCCTGCGTGGGCCCACTCAGCTGGGCGATGCCTCGTACGGCACGATCCGACTTCTCGGACTGCTGGCACTGCTCTACGATCCCGAACCTCCCGCGCTCACCTGTGTCGAGGAGATCGACCACGGGTTGCATCCCCAGGCCCTGGAGCTCCTGGTGGAGCGGCTGCGGGAGGCGAGTGAGCGCACCCAGTTCCTGATCGCCACGCACTCCCCGGCCCTGGCCGACCGCCTCAGGCCGGAAGAACTGATCGTCTGCGAGCGGACAGGTGACGGATCCTCGATTATTCCTGCGGTTTCGACGGACAAACTTCGCGAGATCGTCGCCCGAAGCGAGGGGCTTCCGCTTGGCGACCTGTGGTTTTCCGGAGCTCTGGGCGGCGATCTGTGAGCCGCGGAACCCACACCCGGGCAACCCGCAAACCGGTCGTGGTGCTCGCCGGTGAGGACGCGTCCGACCGGCTTAGCCTGCGCGTGCTCCTGGAAGCCACCTGCCCGGACATGCGCGGCCGAATCGTCGAGATCAAGGATCCAGTGCGATTACGGACCGCGACCGAGACTCGACTCGCCGAGCGAGTCAGGACTCTGGCACGGAAGGCTCGAGCTCGCGCACTCCTGGAGGATGCGGAGCTGGCCTGCGTCTTCATCCATGAGGATCTTGACAGGGTGGACGGTGTCGGCTACCCGGAGGCGAGAGAACGGGTACAGAAGGCCTTGAACAAGGAACTCCGCTCCGCGCACTACGTCCTCGCCGTCGCCGAATTGGAAGCCTGGCTCCTCCTCTTCCCGGATGCCATCACAGCCTTCTCCTCCTCATGGAGGGTGCCCGCGGCGCGTCGAAGAAAGGACACCGGGCGCTTCGCCGACCCGAAGAAGGTCATGAAAAACGAGGTCTCTGGCCCGACTCGGAGTTATCGGGAATCGACAGCTCCCGACATTTTCAGCAAGGCCTGCGACCTAAAAATTCTCGACATGCCGAACGGATCAAACCGCTCATGGCAGCGATTTCGCGAGGATGTTTCCTCGTGCTGCACCCACCATCTCGGGGGCGGACGGAGACCGCAATGACGGCACCTGCAGAGATCGTTTACGAAAGTGGCCGTCGGCGCCCGACGTGGGTTGCGTAGTCCGATGAGGCCAGGAGGAACGGTGCGGCTGGCGGTGGTCAGTGCGGCTCCGACCCCGGCGCTACGGGCCGCCCGGTTCCCCGTTGACGAAGAGGTCGACGCGGACGGGCTGCGCCGGGCCACGACCGCGGCCGCTGCGACGGCCGGAGCACTGCCCGCCCGGGCGAGGGTGCTCACCGACGGCTCCGCCCGCGCCCGGCAGACCGCGCGCGCGTTGGGCCTCCACGACACCGACGGCACCGGCATCGGCCGCGGCACCGGCACTGCCGCCGGCACCCATGCCCATGCCTACATGGACGCGGACGCCAGTCGCCCGGGCGGGGGCGGGGTGGAGGC
>NZ_JAMPTM010000475.1 GCF_025403375.1 Frankia gtarii | reverse complement strand
GGGCTGCTGCAATCGGTGGCCCGGGAGATCACGACCACGCATGTTCGGCTGGTCGACGTCGATGCGAAGCAGGCCCCGGGTGCCCTCGCCGAGGGTGTGCTCGCCGAGATGTTCGCCGAGGGCGGGCCGGTTGTCGTCGGATACCGGGAGGGGGTGCGCGTCACGCCGCGGCTGCGCGAGAGCCCTCTGGTGGACGCCGCGATGACCCCCCTCGGACTCGGGCCGTCGTCGGTCGTCCTTCTCACCGGCGGCGCCCGCGGGATCACCGCCCGGGTTGCGGTCGCCCTGGCCAGGCGGACGGGATGCGCGATCGAACTGATCGGGCGGACCGCACTCCCGGTCGGGCCGGAGGATCCCGCCACCGCCGCCGCGGCCGATCCGGGCGCTCTGCGACAGGCGCTCATCGGGTCGGGACTGACGCGGCCGGCGCAGATCGAGGCGGCGGCGGCCCGGCTCCTGGCCGAACGCGAGATCACCGACACCCTGGCGGCCCTGGGCGGCCAGGCCGCGTCCGTGCGTTACCACGCCGTGGACGTTCGGGACGCGGCCGCCGTCGCCGCGGTGGTCGCCGATGTCCACGCGCGGCACGGCCGTCTCGACGGTGTGATCCACGGGGCGGGGGTCCTCGAGGACCGGCTGCTGCGCGACAAGTCGCCGGAGTCGTTCGCCCGCGTCTACACCACCAAGGTCGACGGGGCTCGGGCGCTCATGGCCGCGTTGCGGCCGGAGACGGGGTTCGTCGTGCTGTTCGGCAGCGTCGCCGGCGTCTTCGGCAACCGCGGCCAGGCCGACTACGCCGCGGCGAACGACGCCCTCGACCGCCTCGCCCACAGTTGGGGGGAGCGGGTCGACGGCCGGGTCGTCAGCGTGGACTGGGGCCCCTGGGGCAGTGAGGCGACCGGACGGGGCGAGGCGACCGGACGGGGCATGGTCACCCCGGCGCTCGAACGGGAGTACGCCCGGCGGGGGATCGGCCTCATCGACCCCGACGAGGGGGTGGCGGCCCTCCTGCGCGAGCTGGGTGCCGGCCCGGCGGGCCCGGCGCAGGTCGTGTACATGTGCGGCACCCCGGAGGCCTTCGGTGGCTGAGCGGACCGTGGTCGACGGTGACGACGCCGTCGCCGTGGTGGGGATGGCGGCGCTCTTCCCCGGGGCGGGTGATCTCGCGTCGTACTGGCGGAACATCGTCGACGGGGTCGACGCGATCCGCGACGCCCCGCCGGGCCGCTGGGATACCGACATCCCCGGCCTCGGTGAGCTTCGGGGTGGCTTCGTCGACGAGTTCGCCGACTTCGACCCGACCCGGTTCGGCATCGTCCCCCTGGGCGTGGACTGGACGGAGCCGGACCAGCTGCTCGCGCTGCGCCTCGCCGCCGAGGCGATCGACGACGCCGGTGGACCCGCGTCGGTCGGGGACCGCGGGCGCACCGGGGTGGTCATCGGCCGCGGCGGCTATGTCGGACCCGGCGTCGGCCGGCTGGAACAGCGGGTCAAGATCGCGCATCAGGTGGCGGTCACCCTGCGGGAGGTGCTGCCGGGGCTGGGCGCCGACGCGGTCGAGCGGGTGCGCGCCGCGCTGGTGGCATCGCTCGGCCCGGAACGGCCCGACGCCGCGATCGGGCTGGTCCCGAACCTCGCCGCCTCGCGGATCGCCAACCGCCTCGACCTGCGCGGCCCCGCCTACACGATCGACGCCGCCTGCGCGTCGTCCCTGATCGCGACCGAGGCCGCCGTGCGCGAGCTGCGGGCCGGCCGGGCCGACGCCATGATCGTCGGCGGCGTGCATCTCGGCCCCGACGTGACCTTCTGGAACGTCTTCTCCCATCTTCGTGCGTTGTCGACCAGCGGACGGATCCGCCCGTTCGACCGGGCGGCGGACGGGATCCTGCTCGGCGAGGGCGTCGGGATGGTCCTGCTCAAACGGCTCGCTGACGCCCAGCGTGCCGGCGAGCGGATCTACGCGGTGATCCGCGGGGTGGGAACGGCCAGCGACGGGCGGGCGGCCACGTTGCTGGCGCCCGCCGCCGAGGGGCAGATGCTCGCCGTGCGCCGCGCCTGGGACGACGCCGGCCTCGACCCGACCGCACCCGACGCGGTCGGGCTCATCGAGGCGCACGGGACCGCGACCCGCGCGGGTGACGCGGCCGAGCTCGCCACCCTGCGCGGTGTCTTCGGGCCGGCGGAATCCGGCCTGCCCATGGTCGGAATCGGGTCGGTCAAATCCATGATCGGGCACACCATGCCGGCCGCCGGCATGGCCGGGCTCATCAAGGCCGTCCTCGCCCTGCACCACCGGACGCTTCCCCCCACCCTGCACTGCGACGACCCGCATCCGGCCCTGCAGGCAAGCCGCTTCACCCCCGTGCGCCGCGCCGGGACATGGGTGGTCGAGCCGGGTTCGCCGCGCCGGGCCGGGGTGAACGCCTTCGGCTTCGGCGGCATCAACGCCCATGTTGTGCTGGAGCAGGCTCCGAGCGGTGG
>NZ_JAMPTM010000474.1 GCF_025403375.1 Frankia gtarii | reverse complement strand
TTCCAGGCCCTCTACAACCAGACAGCCACCCCGTTCGACTGGAAGTACACCCGCGCCGACCTGCTCGACACCACCCGCCGCCTCACCCTCGCCGCATAACCGACGAACTTGCAGCGACGACCACTAGTGCACCCCCTCAGAAGCCCCCTCTCCCTCGCGCTAACACGTTCCGTGACACCAGATGGTGCGGCTGACGCTGGTCGTGGAACGGCCGGTGGTTCGAGCGTCGGC
Organism: Frankia gtarii; assembly: GCF_025403375.1. Lineage (GTDB taxonomy): Bacteria > Actinomycetota > Actinomycetes > Frankiales > Frankiaceae > Frankia > Frankia gtarii. The sequence goes on along the minus strand of NZ_JAMPTM010000474.1, from coordinate 2,282 downwards.
GGCGGATACGTGAGAGGGCACCCACCTGTTTCTTCTGGGGGGGGCGACGTCCGATTCGTCCCCCAGAAGGAACAGACAGCCCAGCCCCCCTCTGTTCTTCGCACCCCAGGTCTCGAGGTGTTGGCAGATTCGTTTCTGACCACGGCGGCTCGACGCGCGCCCCGACGGAATGAGCCGAACCATGGCGGGGCCGACTGCGGTACGTAGTGCCCGGTCTGAGTCCGCGGACCGTGCACTGCGTACCGCAATCGCTGCTCCCGCGCACCGCGGACTGCCGTGCCGGCCTCGCGGACGGGAGCTTCTCGCGGACGGGGGCTTAGGGAAGGCGGGAGGTGAAGGCGAGCGAGCTCGCCGCGGCAAGGAAGCCCAGTGCGAGGGACAGGCCCAGGAACCAGGTGGTGATCTCCCGGTACTCGGTGCGGTAGCCGATGGAGCTGCCCAGGCCCTTGTAGACCGAACGCAGCTCGTCGCCGGTGGCAGCCCGGTGGTAGGAGCCCTCGGTCTGGTCGGCGATCTCGTTGAGGGCCTGCTCGTTGACCGGCACCGGCACCTCCTGACCGCCGACGTCGAGGGTGCCGTCACTGGTGCCGTAGGCGATGGTGTCGACAGGGACGTGCGCCTGCCGGGCGGCGTCGGTGGCCTGCGTGTTCGGCCGGCCGCGGGTGGTCTCGCCGTCGGAGAGCAGGACGATGGCCGCCGGCGGCGGGCTCTGGCCGGCCTCCGAGAACCGCTTGCCCGCGGTGTTGATGGCCTGCAGCGAGGCGAAGATCCCCTCGCCGATGGCCGTCGCCGGGCCGAGCTGCAGGCCGCGGATGCCGGCGCGGACCGACTCGCGGTCGGTGGAGGCGGGCACGAGCACCGTCGCGCTGCCGGCGAAGGAGACCAGGCCCAGGTTGATACGCGGCGGGAGCTGGTCGACGAACGCCTCGGCGCCCTGCTTGGCGGCCTCCAGCCGGTTCGGGGTGATGTCGGTGGCCGCCATCGAGTTCGACACGTCGATGGCCAGGATGATCGTCGCGCGCTCCCGGGGAACCCGTTCGGCGCGGGCCGGGCGGGCCAGTGAGAGCACCATGCCGGCGAGGGTGAGCAGCAGCAGCGCGGCCGGGACGTGGCGGCGCCACCACTGCGGGCGCCGCGGCAGCACCGAGGCCAGCACCGAGGTGGACGACAGGCGGGCCGCGTACACCCGTCGCCGCGCGGAGACGGCGATGTAGGCGCCGAGCAGCGCGGCGACGAGCAGATACAGCCACAGCCAGTGGCCGGCGAGGAAGCTCACCGGTTACCCGCCCAGGCGGGCCGGGCTGGCGAGCCGTCCGCCGCCGGGCCGGCGCGACCGACCGGCGCGCGCCGACCGGCGCCGCGGTCGCGCCGGTTCGCCGAGGCGAAGCGGACGATGTCGACGAGCCAGTCCGAGTCTGTGCGCAGCACGAGATGGTCGGCGCCGACGCGCCGCAGCGCGAGTGACACCGTCCGGCGGTGCGCCGCGGCGGCCGCCGCGTATCGCTGCCGGAACTTGCGCGACGAGGTGGGCACCTCCAGCATCGCCCCGGTCTCGGCGTCGACGACGGGCAGCAGGCCGACCGCGGGCAGGGCCAGCTCCAGCGGGTCGACGATCTCGATGGCGAGCACCTGGTGGCGGGCGGCGAGCACGCGCAGCGGGCGTTCCCAGCCGAGATCGGTGGACTGGAAGTCGGAGATGACGACGGCGAGGCCGCGTCGGCGCGGCGGGCGCAGCAGGCCCTGCACGGCCGCGGCGAGGTCGGTGGCGGCCGCCGGGTCGGGCCGGCGCTGTGGCCGGTCGTGCGCGGTGCGGGGCAGCGTGAGCAGGCCGCGCAGCAGCGCCCGCAGACCGTTGCGACCAGGCCGGGCCGGGATCAGCTTCGTCCCGGTCTGGGTGAGCGCCACCGCGCCCATCCGGTTGCCGGTGCGGGCGGTGAGGAAACCGACCGCGGCGGTGGCGGCGACGGCGAGGTCCCGCTTCTCCCAGGCGCCGCTGCCGAACTCGCTGCTGGCGCTGAGGTCGACCAGGGCCCAGGTCTCCAGCTCCCGGTCGGCGATGAGGTCGTGGACGTGGGGGACGGTGGTGCGGGCGGTGACGGCCCAGTCCATGCGGCGCACGTCGTCGCCGATGGAGTACTCGCGGCTCTCCGCCTTCTCGCTGCCCTGGCCGGGTAGCAGTCCCAGGTGGTCGCCGAGCAGCATCCCGTCGAGGCGGCGCAGCACGGTGAGCTCCAGGCGGCGCAGCGTCCGCTCCACCGCCGGGTCGGCGGCCGGGGTGGCGG
>NZ_JAMPTM010000473.1 GCF_025403375.1 Frankia gtarii | reverse complement strand
CTCCCCCACAGTCGTTCCCCCGCCCGCGTTCGCCGGGCCCCTCGGTCATGCCCTTGCCTTTCCACAGGGTTTTATATCCGTTTTGTCACTACAAACAGGCAAGTTTCCACGTCAGCGAATTCCTTCGACTCATGAGTTGACAATAATGATGGACCTTCCTACGATGAGGTCATGGGAGATGCGATGGTGGGCGAGCGTCGGGTGTACCGGGAGAACGACGCCGACATCCCGAGCGAGTTCTCCGACCTGCTGGTGCGCATGCTCGTGCACCACCTGGAGAACTCGACGAACCGGTACTACACCGAGCTGCTGAACCACCTGTGGGAACGCTGCATGACGCTCGCCCCGGACGAGCGGCTGAAGACAACCTTCGCGAAACTCATGCAGCAGGAGGTCGAGCACGGCGTCATCACGGCGCGGATCCTGGCGGGCCTGGGTGTCGGCACGATCGAGCAGCCGATCAAGCAGTACCTGTTCCACCTGCCCATCGACACGTTCTGCGACATGGCGTACTTCAACGCCCTGGGCGACCGGGTGGGCTGCTACATCGGGGAGACGTGGGAGGACGTGCCCTACGAGCCCCTGTTGAACGTGGCGGAGCGCCTGCACAAGGACGAGGTGTTCCACGCGACGTTCGGCCTGTCGAACCTGCGCCGCGTGTGCGCCGATCCGGCCGGGCTCGCGGAGGCCAACGAGAAGATCAAGATCTGGTGGCCGGCCGCGCTGGACATGTTCGGCCGCTCGGACTCGCAGTTCAGCGACGCCTACGTCCGCTGGGGCCTGCGCAAGCTCAACAACGCCCAGCTCCGCGAGCAGTACATCGCCGACACCCGTCCACTGCTGGAGGAACTCGGCATCACCGTTCCCGCGGACACGGCGAACCGCCGTTTCCTCTAGGCGCGCGGGCATGAGGCAGGACGGGGCGCCGCCCCCCGCCGATCCCGCGACGGGTCCCGCAACGGGTCCCGCAACGGGTCCCGCAACGCCGCGCACCCGGACGGTCGACGTCCACCGCTACGGCCCCGACGCCGTCGTCCTCGACGTCCACCTCGGGCAGTACCACGAGGTCTTCTTCGTCCTCACCGGCGACAAGAGCGTGACCATCACAATGCTCGACGGCAGCGACCCGACTCATCACGAGGCCCAGGTCTTCGTCTTCGCCAAGCCGTGGCAGTGGTCGCTCGACGCCCCCGACGAGGAAGTCCTGCTGCGGGTGTGGCAGTCCGTCGGCGTCCAGCGCTGACCAGGCGGCGAACCACCGCCGCTTGCACGAGTTAGTTATACCTCGCACAATAGTTGCTATGCCTATAACTAACTCACACGTTACCGCCGGCCCGCCGTCGGCCCCGCGCGGACGAGTGCTCCTGATCGGCGCGTCCCGCGGGCTGGGTCTCGCGCTGGCCCAGGAGTGGGCGCAGGGCGGTCGGCAGGTCGTGGCCACCGTGCGCGGCTCGGGCCGGACCCCTCTGCATGACCTCGCCGATACCTGCGCCGGGCGGATCGAGATCGAGACCGTCGACGTCACCGAGCCCGCGCAGATCGCGACGCTGCACGATCGCCTGGCGGACCGAACGTTCGACCTGCTGTTCGTGAACGCCGGCGTCACGAACGAGCCCGAGGGCACGGTGGCGCAGACCTCGACCGAGGAGTTCACCCGGGTCATGGTCACCAACGCGCTCAGCCCGCTGCGCGTCATCGAGGCTCTCCAGGACCACATCGAACCTGCGGGCACGATCGGGGTGATGTCCTCCGGCCAGGGCAGCGTGGCCAACAACGAGCGCGGCGGCCACGAGGTGTACCGCGGCAGCAAGGCCGCACTCAACACGTTCATGCGCAGCTACGCTGCCCGCCACCACGGCGAGCAGCGGACTCTGGTCCTCATGGCCCCCGGCTGGGTGCGCACCGAACTCGGCGGCCCGGACGCCCGGTACGGCATCGACGAGAGCATCCCGAACGTCGTCAAGACGCTCGACACCCTCCAGGGCAGCCCCGGTCTGCACTACGTCGACTTCCTCGGCCGGACGGTCGCGTGGTGAACGCCGATCCCGGTCAGCGGGCCTGGGCCCTCATGCAGCGGTTCGTCGAGGCGCAGAACCGCCGAGGCGAGCTCGCCGAGGCGCTCGGCTTCCGCCTCGGCGGAGGCCGAGGAAAAATCCTCTTTCAGCTCCGCGACGGACCGGTGACCCTCGGCCAAATCGCGCGGGCCAACGGCGTCGACGCACCCTACGCCACCCTGATCGTCGACAAGTTGGAAGCGCACGGCCTCGTCGAACGCCGCCCACACCCCGATGACAGGCGCCGCAAGCTGGTCGCGCTCACGGCCGCCGGGCACGACGCCATCGCGACCGCCGACGCCATCCTGCTGCGCCCGCCCCCGGCGATCAGAAACCTCCCGGCCGACGAACTCGGGCAGCTCACCGGGCTCCTCACGCGTCTGCTCGAGACAGACGCGGCCGAACCCGAAGCATCGAAGTCGTCCGCTCCTCCGTCACCGATTCCCGGATCGGGCGAGCGGCGCACCGGCGCGCCGGGGCGCCGGCCGGCGGGGGCGGGGC
>NZ_JAMPTM010000472.1 GCF_025403375.1 Frankia gtarii | reverse complement strand
GGGTGCGGGGGGTGCGGGCTCCCACAGCGTGTCGGGGTAGGCGCGGCGCAGCTCGGGGGCGATGTCGGCGGCGAACCATTCGAGCTGCTCGCGCTGCCAGGCGATCGGCAGGGAGTCGACGCCGATGCCGGTGAGCTGCTGGCCGTACAGCTCGGTGAAACGGTGGATCTTGTCGAGGACCTGCTGCGGGCTGCCGACGAGGGCCGAGCCCTGCTCGATGAACTCCTCCAGCTCCCAGAACGGCGAGTTGTTGTGCTTCGCGGCGGGGGTGGCACGCTGGGCGTTCCAGAACGGCCGGTACGCCTCGAGGGCCTCCTGGGAGGTCTTGCGGATGAGCAGGGCGGGGAAGCCGCTGCCGACCAGGGGCTCACCCGGATGGCCGTGCTCGGCCCAGCGCTGCCGGTAGTGGTCGATGAGGTCCTTGTACTGGGCCACCTTGAAGAATCCGTTGGCCGAGTACAGCGGGTCGCCGTGCTTCGCGGCGAGCTCCGTCGAATGCCGGCTCGTCGCGCTGCCGTGCCAGACCCGGATCGCCGGCTGGTATGGGCGCGGCTGCGTCGTCAGGTCGACCAGCGGCTCCCGGAAGCGCCCGGACCAGGTCACGTTCTCCTCCGACCACAGCCGGCGCAGCAGCTCGTACTTCTCCGCGAGCACCTCCCACTGCTCGGCCGGGTCGAGCCCGAAGGTCGCGTAGTGCGGCGCGTGGTTGCCCTTCGCGATGACGAGGTCGAGCCGGCCGCCGCTGAGATGGTCGAGCAGCGCGTACTCCTCGGCCACCCGCACGGGGTCGTGGATGCTCAGCACGGTGACGCCGGTGAGCAGGCGGACCCGGCTGGTGCGGGCGGCGACCGCGGTCAGCAGCACCGACGGGGACGAGCACAGGAAGGGTGCGCCGTGCCGCTCGCCGATCTGGTAGGCGTCGTAGCCGAGCTGTTCGACCAGGGCCGCCTGGTCCAGGACGCTGGCGAGCTTGTCATGCTGGTTCATGGTCACGCCGGTGTGCGGATCCGGAGCATTGATGATCAGCGAAAGCACGACGAACTTCACGATCCTCAGCATACCGATCGGTCGGGTCGGCTATCCCCCGAACTCGCTCTTCACCCGCGGGGCCGCCCTCGACGCCCGCGGGGCCGCCCTCGACGCGCTGCCCGCCGAGCTCCCGCCTAGTCCCGAGGCGACCGTCCGCGCACGCCGAGCGGACCGACGCCGACCGTGCGCTAGAGTGACCGCATGCCCGCGCGCCGGAGTTTCTGGTGGGCCGCCACATCGGCGGTCCGCACCCAGCGCGCGTAGTCCAGCACGCGGCCGCCCACCCCGGCGGCCGCCATCGTCACCTCGGCACAGCGAGCGAGGGACGGCCGTCGGCTCACGACGGCCCGCCCGACCCCACGAGGAACGATCATGGATCTGCTTCATCCCCTGCTCGCCACCGCCATCGCCGGTGGCGAACCAGGCCCGTTCGCCCTGCTGCGCCGCCAGGGCGCCGACCGTCTCGACGTGCTGCGCGGCGAACTGGACGTCGTCGACCGGCTCGCCGACATTCCCCTGCCCGCAGGTCCCGCCGGGCCGCGCACGCTCGCCCTCGTCCCCTACCGCCAGCTCACCGAACGCGGCCTGACCTGCATCGACGACGCGATGCCGCTGGAATGCCTGCGGGTCGACGAGCACGAGCGAGTCCCGCTCGCGGCGGTACTCGCCGCGCTGCCCGACCGTGCCGTCACCGCGACCGACGGGCACTTCGACCTCAGCGACGAGCAGTACGCCGAAACCGTCTCCACGGTGCTGCGTGAGGAGATCGGCCGCGGCGAGGGCGCGAACTTCGTCATCCACCGCGTCTACACCGCCGCCCTCGACGGCCCGCCGCTGGCCGCCGGGCTCGCCGCGCTGCGCCGGCTGCTGCTCGGCGAACGCGGCGCCTACTGGACGTTCCTCGTCCACACCGGAACCCGGACCCTGGTGGGCGCCACCCCGGAACGGCACGTCAGTGTCGACGACGGGCTCGTGATGATGAACCCGATCAGCGGCACCCACCGGCTGCCCGCCACCGGTCCGGACCCCGCGGCGTTGCTGCGTTTTCTCGCCGATCCCAAGGAGACCGACGAGCTGTACATGGTGCTCGACGAGGAGCTGAAGATGATGGCCCGGATCGCCGAGCACGGCGGCGAGATCATCGGCCCGCAGCTCAAACAGATGGCCCACCTCGTGCACACCGAGTACCTGCTCGCCGGCCGCGGCGACGCCGACGTGCGCGACGTGCTGCGCGAGACGATGTTCGCCCCGACCGTCACCGGCAGCCCGCTGGACAACGCCCTGCGGGTCATCGCCCGCCATGAACGCCGAGGGCGGCGCTACTACGCCGGGGTGTGCGCCCTGCTCGGACGCGACGAGGCCGGTCAGCAGACGCTCGACGCCCCGATCCTCATCCGCACGGCGGAGATCACCCCCGACGGTCAGCTTCGGGTGCCGGTGGGGGCGACGCTGGTCCGCCACTCCACCGCCGCCGGCGAGGTCGCCGAGACCTACACCAAGGCCGCCGGCGTGCTCGCCGCCCTCGGCCTGCACCCACC
>NZ_JAMPTM010000471.1 GCF_025403375.1 Frankia gtarii | reverse complement strand
GCCGCGGGCCTGCCGGTGGGCGGTGCGGGGGCGTAGCCGGTAGCGGCGGGTGAACTCGACGGCGATCTCGTCGTGGCTCATCCCGACCGCGCGCATCCGTTCCCGCAGCGCGTCCTGTTCCACCCGCCGGCTCGGCCTACTCATGACGACGCCGCGCCCCTCTTCCCCGTCACCGTGATCCCCCTTTCCATCCGGGACAGGTCCACGGTAGTCGTGCGATCACGCCTCGGGAAGCAAGAGGGGGCGTGCGACCCGAATTAATGCACCCTGCCGGGGGGTGTTACTCCAGGTCGGAGGGGGTGCGGGGAGCGGAACTGTTTCTTCGGGCTGGCGGGAATGTCCGTCGTCCTTGTCAGGGCGATGGTGGTAGCGGTTCCCCGATGTCTACTCTCAGTGAGGTCTGTTCCTATGATGAGGACCGCCCCCGCGACGGCCGCGCTCCCCGACGCCGCCTTCGACGCCAAGCCCAGATCCGACGCGGCGAGCAAGGGAGAGCGTCGACGAGCGTGCGTCACCCCGGCCGGCGCGGACCGGCTGGCGGCGAGGTCTGCGTGATGACCGCCGACGGCTTCGAGTCCACCGGACATGACGATCCCAACATTGCGAGGATCTACGACTACCTGCTCGGCGGCGCCCACAACTTTGCCGTCGACCGTGACGCCGCAGCGAAGCTGACGCAGGCGTGGCCGCAAATCCAGCAGGCCGCGCGGGTCAATCGGGCGTTCCTGGGCGAGGCGGTGCGCTACCTCGCCGGCCCGGCGGGTATCCGCCAGTTCCTCGACATCGGTTCGGGCATGCCGACGATGGGCAACGTCCACGAGGTCGCCTACGGCGTCGCGCCGGACGCGCGGGTCGCCTACGTCGACAACGACCCGGTCGCCGTCGCGAACAGCCAGATCCTCCTCGCGCGCACGCCCGCCGCGGTCGCCATCGAAGGCGATCTCCACCGTCCCGAGGAGATTCTCCAGCACCCGGACGTCACCGGGCTGCTCGACCTGTCCCAACCGGTCGGGCTTCTGCTGGTCGCGATCCTGCACTTCTTCGACGACGACGCCCACCCGGAACGGTTGATCGGCGCGCTGCGGGACGCGCTCCCCGCGGGCAGCTACCTGGTGCTCACCCATGCCACCGGTGACGGACAGGCCGAGGCCGTCACCGATGCCGCGACGTTGTACCGGCGCACGACGGCGCCGTTCCGGCTGCGGAGCCGGACCGAGGTCCTGCGGTTCTTCGACGACTGTGACCTGATCGAGCCCGGCGTGGTCCTCCTTCCCGGCTGGGCCGACGACCGGCAGCAGTCCCGGACGGCAACGTCCGAGGATCGGCTGCCGATCTACGCCGGTATCGGGCGCATCCGGTGAGCCCGCTGTCCGGCTGTTCGGCGTGCTGGTCGGACGGCGACGTCACCCGCCTTCTCGCCTACGCCGAAGGGCGGATCGCCGCCGCGACCGCCCACCTGTGGCCGCAGGCGCAGGTGGCGTTCGGGCCGATGGTCACGGGAGGCAGTGCGGTGGTGCGCCGGGTGCAGGTCGACGGCGAGACGCTGTGCGCGACGCTGCACCCGAGGGGGGCAACGCTGGCGAGCGTGGTGCGCGGCGACCACGGCGATCTCACCGCGGTGCTGACCGGCGACGACGGGCCGCGGGCCGACAGGACTGACCAGGAGGCCGAGCAGCTCACGGCGCTGGCCGTCTACAGCGGCCTGCGGATCGCGGCACCGGCCGCGACGGCGGACGGGGTGCTGTTCACCCGCTGGGTGACGGGCACGAGCCTGGCCGGCCGGGTCCAGGCCCGGCCGGCGGTGCTGACCGAGCTGCTGATGACGCTGATGGACGACCTCACCGAACTGCACCGCGATCCGGCGGGGCCGCTGCGGCAGGCCGCCGCGCCCACCGGCCCCCGCGCCCTTCCCCGCGTGGTCACCGAGGCGTTGAGCCACCCGACCGACCACCTCCACCCGCAGCCCCCGTACGCCGGCGAGGTCAGCGAGGCCAAGGCACTCACGCGCAGCCTCGCGGCCCGGCTCGCACGGCTCGCCTCCGCGCTGGACCCGGTGCTGCTCGCCCGCGCCGGCGTCGCCTTCGGCGCCCTCACCCCGACCCACGTGCTCTACCCCGCCAGCGCGCCTGGCGCTGTGCTGGTCTCGCCCGCACTCGGCCCTGGCGGGGAACCCGCGGACACCGGAACGCTGCTCGGCCACCTGCACCTGATAGCCCTCGACTGCCCGCCACCGATCCGCTCGGAGATCGTCGAAGGCGTCGAAGCGTGGCTGGCCGGGCGGCTCGCCACCCGTCGCGGTGAATGGCGAGGCTGGCTGGCCGCGGTGCTCACGATCTGGGCCGCCACCGTGTACGACACCGTCGCCACCGCCCTGACGCTGTCCGCCGACGCCCTGCCGCTCGAACCGTTCCTGTCCGGCCTGCCGCGCCGTCCGCTGCCGGCCTTGGCCGGTCTCGATGTTCTGACCCGGACACTGCGCCGCCACGGCGCCGACGCGGCGCTGAACGCCACCCTCAGCGCCCTCGCCGCCGACCCGACCAGCCGCGCCGGTTCCGACCCGGCGCAGACAACCCCACCCCGCTGATC
>NZ_JAMPTM010000470.1 GCF_025403375.1 Frankia gtarii | reverse complement strand
GGGCGGGGGCGCGCACCGCTGCCGGGCGATCCTGTCGGTGCCGGCGACGGAGGAGAAGCGGATCCTGCGCTCCTTCGACCGGGGCGCCGACGAGCTCGTCTTCGATCTCGAGGACGCGGTGGCGCCGCGGCGCAAGGACGACGCCCGTGCCCTGCTGGCCGGCGTGCTCGCCGAGATCCTCGCGGGGCCCCGGGCGGACGGCGTCGGGGTGTCCGTGCGGGTGAACGCGATCGGGTCGCCGTGGTGCCATCTCGACATCGCGGCCTGCGTGGCGGCCGGCGACGGCCCGCTGTCACTCGTCATCCCCAAGGTGTCGGACACGGGCGATCTCGCCTTCGTCGAGCGGCTGCTCGACGGGATCGTCGCGGCCACGGGGCGCACGGCACCGGTCCGGGTGCAGGCGCTGATCGAGAGCGCCGAGGGCCTGTCCCGGGTGGCGCAGATCGCCGCGTCCGGCGGCCGGCTGGAGGGCCTGATCCTCGGGTACGCCGACCTCGGCGCGTCGCTGGGCCGGGCCCCGACGACGCCGCCGCAGCGCTGGCTGTACGTCCAGGACCAGGTGCTCACCGCCGCGCGCGCCCACGGCCTGCGGGCCATCGACGGGCCGTATCTCGCCACCGCGGACGACGCCGGGTTGCGTGAGGCCGCCGAGCATGCCCGTGACCTGGGCTACGACGGCAAGTGGGTCATCCACCCGGCGCAGATCGCCACCGTGCGGGAGACGTTCACCGCCGGGGCCGAGGAGGTCGCCCGGGCCCGTGCGGTGCTCGCGGCGCTGGCGGAGGCACATCGCCGCGGCGCCGGCGCGGTCGGCCTCGACGGCGAGATGATCGACGAGGCGTTGGCGGTCGCCGCCCGCCGCGTGCTGGCCCGCGCGCAGTAGCCACCGGCGGCCTCAGGCGGCCGCGTGGCCAATCGGCCGGCCGTTGAGCAGGCCTCGCTCGATGACGGTGCCCAGCAGCGCGGCGGCCTCGTCGGGGGTCTTCGGTGGGGCCATGTTGACGGCGGTGTCCGGCAGCCGTTCGAGCAGGCAGAAGAACACGAGGCCGGCCACGTCGAGGTCGAGGGGATAGGTCCGTTCCACCTGGTCGAGCAGGGCCGCGTAGTCGGCCCACATCTCGTGCCCCACCTGGCGGCGCACCACGTCCAGGCGGGGGTCCTGCGGCGCCGACTCGATCCAGGTTCGGGTGACCCCGACGTAGCGCAGGTGGAAGGCGACGAAGTCGGCGAGCCAGCCGTGCAGCCGGCCCAGGCCCTGCGGGTCGAGCGTGATGCCGCGGATCTCCACCCCGAGGCGGGTGCTGACCGCCGACGCCTCCGCGCTCAGTGCCAGCAGCAGGTCCAGCTTCTCGTCGAAGTACTTGTAGAAGGTGCCGCGGGCCAGACCGGCCGTGGCGACGATGTCGTCGACGAAGGAGAGGTGGTAGCCGCGCTCGGCGAAGCAGGTGATGCCGGCGTCGAGGATCTGGCGGACGGTCGCGGACGCGCGCGGGCTCAACGAGGCGAACCGCTCGCTCACCTCGGGCATCGGTGTGGGCGGGACCGCGGCCAGCGCGGGGCGGCGCACCGGGCGGGGAGCCTGGACCGGCACGGCGGTCTCGGTCAGGAGCTGCGCGAAGGCGCTGGCCGGGGTGTGCGGGAACAGGATGAGCTGGAGGACGACGGCGAGGTTGTCGACGAGCTTCTCGACGGGCTGCCCGTCCCCGAAACCGCTGTGCCGGAAGTAGTTGAACCGGTTGACCAGGGTGGTGAGCGTCATCGCGGCGTCGGCGGGATCGATGCCCTCGACCTGCGAGGAGACCAGGCGCTCGGCGATCCGGTCGTAGTACGACTCCAGGAATCCGCTGATCATCGGGCGGACCGACGTCCGCGGCGAGTCGACGTTCGCCCACTGCACGAACATTGTGGCGTACTTGTCGTAGACCCAGGCCCACTCGCCGAGCCACCAGTGCAGGTTGTCGAAGCCGAGAGCCGTGGGCCCGAGGGGGCCGATCCGGCGCACGACCCGCATGAGGGCGCCGCCGCACTCGTTGAGCAACTCGACAAAAATCGTTTCTTTGCTCTCGAAGTACTGGTAGAGGGTGGCGCGCGAGACGCCGGCCGCGGTGGCGATCTCGTCGACCGACGTTCCGTGGAAGCCCTGTGACTCGAACAGGTCCAGCGCCGCTGTGACGATGCGCGCACGAGTGCGGGTGCCGCGCGCGCCGACCACGGGGCTGGTCGGACCGTAGCTGGCCCGTCGGAGGATCTCGTTCTCGGACATCTATGTCAGAGTATGCGATCCGCTCCGGTGTGGTAACGGTACCTACCCGGCTGGGCGAGTCGGGCTCGCGACGAGGGCGGCCCGGCGCAATGTCGGTAACCAGGGCTGGCAGGGAACCTGTGCGGACTCCAGCCGATCGATCATCTCAATAGCGAAGTCTGTTGAGTTACAGGAATACATCCTGTCAGAAACTCGAAATATGACGGGAAGGTTTCTGCTCGTCGAGGCGCGACCGGGGTCGGGTCCGGGGGCGCCACGCGCCGGCCACACCGGTTCACCCCGTCCCGGCCTCGGACCGGCGAGGATGCGGGCGGGACCGGGACG
>NZ_JAMPTM010000046.1 GCF_025403375.1 Frankia gtarii | reverse complement strand
CCCCGGCGACCTCGGCGCCGTCGGCGAGGCCTCCCGCCGTGCCCCCCGCGGGCCCGATCGCCCCGGCGGCCGGCGGATGACCGACGCCGCCCTGTCGACCACCACGGCGGTGACCGCGGCCGTCGCCGCCGTCCCGCTGCCCGGCGATCCGGCCGGCACCGATCCGACCGGCATGCTCTGCGCGGTGTGGGAGGTCACAGCGTCTCAGCCGTCACATCGACGGCGCCCCCGCTCCCGGCGTCGGTGAGATCCGATGGTCCGTGGCGCGTCCGCCCGGACCGGGCGGTCCCACCCGCGGGACGCCGACGACGAGGAGAGGACCCCGATCCCATGACGACCACCTCCGCCACCCCCGGCGTCGCCGGCCGCAGCGAGGCGTACCTCGACGACCGTCGGCATGTGTTCCACTCATGGTCGGCTCAGGCGGCCCTCGACCCACTGGTGGTCGCCGGTGCCGAGGGGAGCTGGTTCTGGGACGAGTCCGGCCGGCGCTACCTGGACTTCTCCTCGCAACTCGTCAACGCCAACATCGGCCACCAGCATCCGGCGGTGGTCGAGGCGATCGCCGCGCAGGCCCGCGCGCTGACGACCGTCGCGCCGTTCCACGCCCACGAGGTGCGCTCCCGCGCCGCGCGGCTCATCGCCGAGCGCGCGCCGGGTGACCTCGACCGCGTCTTCTTCACCAACGGCGGGGCCGAGGCCACCGAGAACGCGGTGCGCATCGCCCGGCTCGCCACCGGCCGCCACAAGATCCTCGCTGCCTACCGCTCGTACCACGGCGCGACCGGCGGCTCGATCACCCTGACCGGGGAGCCGCGGCGCTGGCCCAGCGAGCCGGGGATCCCCGGCGTGGTGCACTTCTTCGGGCCCTACCTGTACCGCTCGCCGTTCCACGCTGTCGACGCCGAGCAGGAGTCCCGCCGCGCGCTCGCCCATCTCGCGGAGGTGATCGCGCTGGAGGGTCCGGCGACGATCGCGGCGATCATCGTCGAGCCGGTCGTCGGCACCAACGGGATCCTGGTACCGCCGCAGGGGTACCTCGCCGGGGTGCGTGAGCTGTGCGACACCCACGGCATCGTCTTCATCGCCGACGAGGTGATGTCCGGCTTCGGCCGGTGCGGCGAGTGGTTCGCCGTCGATCACTGGGGGGTCGTCCCGGATCTGATCTGCTTCGCCAAGGGCGTGAACTCCGGGTACGTCCCGCTCGGTGGGGTGATCCTCGCCCCGCACCTCGCCGACGCCTTCGCCGAGCGCCCCTACCCGGGTGGGCTGACCTACTCCGGGCATCTGCTGGGCTGCGCCGCCGCGGTCGCCTCGATCGAGGCGTTCGAGGCGGAGGGGATCCTCGACCACGCGCGGATGCTCGGCACCGAGGTGATCGGGCCGGAGCTGGCGAAACTGGCGGCCGACCATCCGTCGGTCGGCGAGGTTCGCGGGCTCGGCGTGTTCTGGGCGGTGGAGCTGGTCCGCGACGGTGCCACCCGCGAGCCGCTCGTGCCGTTCAACGCCGCCGGCCCGGCCGCGGCCCCGATGGGTGCGGTCGTCGCGGCCTGCCGCGAGCGCGGCCTGTGGCCGTTCACCCATTTCAACCGGGTGCACGTGGTCCCGCCGTGCACCATCTCCGAGGCGGAGGTGCGGACCGGTCTCGCGATCCTCGACGAGGCGTTGACGGTCGCCGACGGCTTCACCACGAGCTGACCACCCCCCCCGCACCGCTCGCACCCCCGCACGCGCCGGGGCCCCGGCAGACACGTGCCTGCCGGGGCCCCGGTTCATCGGTCCGCGTGGGGATGCCCGCTGCTCGGGGGCGTCCCCGGCGGGTCGCTCAGCGGGTGGGTTCCCCCGCGCGGGGGCTGTCCTCCTCCCGCGCCGGCTGGCCGGGGACCGGGCGGACGTGACCGCCGGTGCCGATCGGCTGGCCGGCCGCGGACAACGCATCCGCGGGCAGCGGGATGTGCTGCAGCTCCTCGATGTCGTCGGCGGACTCGACCGAGATCCGCGGGAGGATCCGGTCGAGCCAGGCCGGCACCCACCAGTTCGCCTTGCCGAAGATGTGCATGAGCGACGGCACGAGGATGGTCCGGATGATGAACGCGTCGATCACGATCGCGCTCGCGAGCCCGAGCCCCATCAGCTTGATCACACGTTCGTCACCGAGGATGAACGAGGCGAACACCAGGGTCATGATGGCGCCGGCGGCGGAGATGACCCGGCCGGTCTCGGCCTGGCCGAGCGAGACGGCCAGCCGGTTGTCCCGCCGGGCGGTCCACTCCTCGTGCATCCGGCTGACCAGGAACACCTCGTAGTCCATGGACAGACCGAACAGGATCGCGAACAGGATGACCGGGATGAACGCCTCGACCGGGCCGCCGCTGATGCTGAACAGCGACTCCCCCCAGCCCCACTGGAACACCGCGACGACGACGCCGAAGGCCGCGCCGACGGCGAGCAGGTTCATCACGGACGCGGTCAGTGGCACCAGCAGGCTTCGGAAGACCGCCACCAGTAGCAGGAACGCGAGCACGACCACGATGCCGATGAACAGCGGCAGCTTGCTCGACAGCGTGCTGGAGAAGTCCTCGAAGATCGCCGTGATGCCGCCGACGTAGATCCCGGTGTTCGACTGGTTGGCCTGTGGGACGACGTCGTCGCGCAGCTTGTTCAGCAGCTTCGAGGTGGCCTCGTCCTGCGGGCTGGTCGTCGGATACAGGGAGACGATCGACGCCTGGCCGTTCGGGCTCGGCCGCGGTTCCGACACCGACGCGACGCCCGGGGTGGCGCGGGCCGCCTTCACCACGGCGTTCAGGTTGGCGGTGTCCTGCGGCGACTTGATCTCCGCGACGATCGTGAACGGCCCGTTGAAGCCGGGGCCGAAGCCGTCGGCGAGCAGGTCGTACCCGCGCTTGGTGGTCTTGGCCGAGTCGCCGTTGCCGAGGTCGGACGAGCCGAGTCGCAGCGAGAAGAACGGGATCGCGATGACGAGGATCACCACGCCGCTGATGACGGCGAACAGGCGGGGCCGGCGCTCGATGCCCTTGGCCCAACGCCACCAGAAGCCCGCGACGTTCTCGTGTTCCGGGCCGGTGTCGGCGAGCTTGCGCCGATCGCGCTTGCTGAGCACCCGCATGCCGTAGAAGCCCAGCAGGGCGGGCAGCAGCGTGACGGCCGCCGCCATGGTCATCGCCACGGCCACGGCCGCCGAGATCGCCACGCCGTACAGGAAGCTCACCCCGAGGGCGAACATGCCGAGCAGCGCGATGCAGACCGTGATGCCGGCGAACAGCACGGCGCGGCCCGAGGTGTTCACCGCGGTGATCGCGGCCTGTTCAGGCGACTTGCCGGCCCGCAGGCCGATGCGGTGCCGGTTGACGATGAACAGCGCGTAGTCGATCCCGACGCCGAGGCCGATCAGAGTCGCGAGGACCGGGCTGAACTCGGCGATGGTGAGCACGTGCGAGAGCAGGATGATCAGCAGGCTGCCGACGCCGAGCGCGACGATGGCGGTGATCAGCGGCAGCGTCACGGCCAGCAGCGAGCCGAAGGCGAGGAAGAGGATGATCGCCGCGGCGACGATGCCGATGAGCTCGCTGTAGCTCTGCTTCGCCTGCTCGGTGATCGACACGACCTGGCCGGTCGCCTCGACCTGCAGCGTGTTCGAGTCGTAGCCGCGAGCGGTGTCGACGAGCTGCTGGATGTCGTCCTTGGCCAGGTCGATGCCCTGCAGGTCGAAGTCGACCGTGGCAAAGGCGGTGAGCCCGTCCTTGCTGATCTGCGAGGCCCCGCGCGGGCCGTAGGGGCTGCCGACGTCCGTGACGTGCGGGACCTTGGTCAGCTTGGCGAGCATCTCCGTCGCCGGCGCGCGCAGGGCCGGGTCGGTGATGGCGGTGCCGTTCTTGCTGTGCAGCACGATGGTGGCGCTGTCTCCCGAAGCCGCCGGAAAGTCACGCTGCAGCAGGTCGATCGCTTTTTGTGAGTCGGTGCCGGGCAGGGAGAAGGCGTCCTTGTAGTCGCTTCCGGCTGCCTGGCTGATCCCCCCGAGGCCGACAATCGCGACGATCCATAGGAGCAGTACGAGCCGGCGGTGCCTGAAGCACCAACGGGCGAGCGATGCCACGGTTTCCCCTCGAACGTTGATGATCGGTCGGTGTCGTCACCTGCGACGTCTTGATCTGCAGCAGTGGTGGCCTGCTACCTGGAAACTTACCGGTCGTTTAGTAGGTAAGGTTGAGGGTAACATTCGGCGCGGACTCGATCGGAGGGGTGTGGGGCTGCCATGGTCGAGCCAACATCACCCGGGTCAGCGAGCGATACCAGGTCACGCATCCTCGCCGCCGCGATCAGTCTCTTTGCAGAGCAAGGGTATGCCGGCACGTCTGTGAGGGACATCTCCGAGCGACTCGGCGTGACGAAGGCAGCACTCTATTATCACTTTTCGTCGAAGGAGACGATCCTCGACGCGCTGTTGGAGCCGTTTGTCTCCGAACTGGGCCGGCTGGTCGAGCTGGTCCGACAGTCCCCGCCGCCGAGCGCACTGCTCCTGCTGGAGCGGCTAGTTGACGTCATGGCCGGTCCCGGCGGCGTGCTGCTCGCCTTCGTCAACGATCCCTCGGTGATCCACCGCAAGATCGGCAAGAGCGACATGGTCTCCCTGCAGCAGGCCCTGGTCCGGGCGCTCGCCGGCCCGCAACCGTCGGACCTCCGACTGCTGCGGGCGCACTGCGCGCTCGGAGCGTTGCGCTCGGGGATTCTCGGGATGGCGTTCGAGCGCGCCCAGGCCCAGCTCGAGGCCGAGGGGGCCCAGCTCCAGGCCGAGGAGGCCCAGGCTCAGGGTGCCCGGGCCGAGGGCGCAGCCGGGGTCGGAGTGATCCTCGGTGAGGCGCCGGTCGTGTTCGGTGGGTCGTCCGGCCTGCCCGGTGTGTCCGGCCGTGGGGAGCAGCTCTGCACGGCGGCGCTGCGCACCGCTGTCGCTCGGCTGCCGCAGGGGATGCCTCCGCTGATCTCCGCCGCCGAGCGGCGCGAGATCGTGGCCGCCACGTTCGCCGCGCTTGGCGCCGAGGATCCGGCGCCCCGGTTGCCGGGATCGGCTTGCCGCTCGGCCGCGGGCGAGGGTGTCCGACTCGCTGCGACCACCGGATCGTGCGTGGAATTCGTAACATCCGCGGCACTGCCCGCGTCATCGGTTTCTTCCTCGGCCGCGCTTCCCGCGGGCACGGCGGCGGGATCATCGGGATCGGTGGGCCAAAGCCGGCGGGGTATCCACCCGGGGTAGTCCATCCGTTGGATGCGTGGGTGGATTGAACCGCATTTGCTCGGGTGATCGTCTGTTTCGGTCGCGTGTCCGATTGGGGTGGTCGGCACCCCCGGCGACCACCGAACGTGCCAACGTCGTCGTGGTCGCGGCCACTGTCGGACCTCTCGCGATGCATCTTCGGGACCAATGTGTCGGAGGTCACCGCTGTGGGTGATATCCACACCCGGCGGTCCGTCCATTAGGTTCGGGCAAATGCCGCTTTCGATCACGTTTGTCGGAGGCGGTAGGGTGGTCGTCGTGTGGAGGATGGATCAGTGCTCGGACGATGCCCCACCAGCCTGTCCGGCGTACGTCACAGCTCGGCTCGATCCGGCGCGGGAACGATCCACCGATGAACCTGTGCACCGATCGGGTGGCTCCGGTGGCAACCGGATCGGACTGGCGGCAGGGTACTGACACCCGACGTGGTGGACCCGTGCTTGTCGGTTGTGAGGTCGTGGTGACGGTAGCGGGTCGTCGCCGGGTAAATCCGGCGTAGGCAATGCGGTGGGAAATCACCCCAATACCCGGCCGGCCGGGTGAAGTAGTTCACGCGTCCCAGGAGAAGATCCCGAATCCATCGCACGACCGTCAAATCGGGCCGCACCCGCGGTCGTGATAGCGGGGCAGCCCCGATAGCGGGGGCAGTCACGACAGAGGGAGTGTGATAGGGAGTCCGGAGCCGCGCATGTGATCCGCCCGCCCGATGTCGCCCATCTGACCATGGACGATCCGGCGGCGGGGCGGTGAAATGGTGGGAGTCGTGGACTCGGTGGCGCTCACGCGCCCGGGGTCCTGGAGTCCGACGCCTGAGAAGCAGTAGCTGTCCGGATCGGCATGGCCATCGAGTGTGGTCGATGCGGTGGTCCGACGGCAGAGCTCGTGCCATCGGACCATGCCGATCATGCTCGGTCGGGCCACCTCGCGACGCGGGGCGAGATGAGTGGGGAAAGCAGTAGGTGACGTGCAACCAGTGCCCGCGGGGGAGAGCTGCGTGAAAGGAACGACCGGAAGTGGTGTGTCATGAGCACACGGTCCCGGCCTGCTTTCCGTGAGGGAGGGTTGACCGTCCTCACCAACCGGACCGCGCGAACGGGGACGACCCCCGCCACCTGGCCACCTCGAACGGCCGTCGTGACCGGCGCTTCCAGCGGCATCGGCCGGGAAACCGCCCTGTTGCTGGCCGCCGGTGGCTGCCGCTCGCTGCTGGTCGGCCGCAACGGTGCGGCGCTGGACGAGGTCGCCGCCGCGACGGAGGGGCACCGCATCTCCGTCGACCTGTCGGTCGCCGGCTCGGAGGTCGCGGTCGCCTCCCGGGCCAGTGAACTGCTCGGCGATGTGGACCTGTTGGTGTGCTCCGCCGGGCTTGGCGCCGCGGGCCCGTACGACATGATGTCGCCGGAGGCGATCGCGGAACTCATCGCGGTCAACGTCCTGTCGCCGATGGCGCTGGTTCGGGCCATGCTGCCGGCCATGCTGGATCGTGGGCAGGGGCGCATTCTGATCGTCGGCAGCATCGCCGGTGCGCTCGGCGTGCGCGGCGAGGTGGCCTACTCCGCGACGAAGGCGGCGATGGTCGGCTTCGCCGACGCGTTGCGGGCCGAAGTCGCTGGACGCGGCATCACGGTGACATTGTGTTTACCTGGCGTCGTCGACACCCCGTTCTTCCACCGCCGTGGCGCACCGTACGTGCGGCGATGGCCGCGGCCGATCCCGGCCGCGCTGGTCGCCGAGCGCATGCTGGCGGGAGCGGGACGGGGCAGCGCGGAGGTCTGGGTGCCTGGCTGGCTGCTTGGAGCGGTACGAGTCCATGGCGCGGTGCCGTCGCTGTACCGCAAGCTGGCGGGTGTCTTCGGATGATCCGGCGTTGGGCGCGTCCTGCCGGCTGGCCTGTGTCGCCGCCACCTGGGGGTGAGTGACACCGACCATAGCCCCGGCGGCCTTCGGGTCGTCGGTGGCAGACGCGCCGGGGTGGGGCCGGGGGCGCAGGGCGCCGTCGGCCCCGCGCCCCCCGTAACCCGGGTGGTGGCACGGCGCGCCTGTCAGGACCGGTCGCATGAGCCGGTCCGCCTGGACCTGCCGAGCAGGTCCGCGTGAGACGCGCCCATGACCATCCGGTGCGATCGGGCGCCCTGGTCCCGTCGGCGGACCGGGTCGTCGCCAGCGCAGAACCCGCCGAACCTCGGCGCCGTCCACGTTCCCGGCGCCGGCCGGGTTCCGGCGCCGGTCGGGGCATCCGCGGGGGCCCCAGCCCGGCACGCCGCGCCCGGAGTGCAGACCGTCATCGAAGGAGAGGCGTATGACCGCCATCGACGCCCCAACCGGCCCATCACGCACGCCTGCGCCGTCGGGCGCGACGGGCCTGTCCACGCCCCCCGAACACCTGCTGCGTGCCGCGCCGGCGGAGAATTTCCCGGTCTCGCCGATCGTCCTGCCCGCAGCCGTGCGCGCCCACTTCAACGCGGTGTACGCCTTCAGCCGGTTCGTCGACAACATCGGTGACGAGGCCGCGGGCGACCGGCTCGCCCTGCTCGACCGCCTCTCCGAGGATCTGTCGGTGATCTGGACCGGCGGTGAGCCGGAGCTGCCCGTCCTGCGCCTGGTCGCGCGCACGGTGCACGCCTGCGACCTGCCCGCCGAGCCCTTCGAGCGGCTCGTCGAGGCCAACCGTCAGGACCAGCGGGTCACCCGGTACGAGACGTTCGACGACCTGGTCCGCTACTGCACCCTGTCGGCCGATCCGGTCGGCCGAATGGTGCTCGGCGTGTACGGACTGGCGACCCCCGACCGGGTCGTGCTCTCCGACCGCGTGTGCACCGCGCTGCAGCTCGCCGAGCACTGGCAGGACGTCGCCGAGGATCTCGCCGCCGGGCGCATCTACCTGCCGCAGGAGGATCTCGACACCTTCGGGGTGACCGAGGACGATCTGCGGGCGCGGGTGGCGAGCTCCGCGGTACGCCACCTGATGGCCTTCGAGGTCAGCCGGGCCCGCACCGTCATGGACCAGGGCGCTCCGCTGATCTCGACGGTGTCGGGTCGGCTGAAGCTGGCGTTGGCCGGATTCGTCGGCGGCGGCCGCGCGGCGTTCGACGCGATCCGTCGCGCCGACTACGACGTGCTCGGCGGCCCGCCGAAGGCCCCCAAGCCGCGGATGGCCCGCTTCGCCCTGGTGGCGCTGGCCCAGTCGGCGGCCCCGGGAGCGCCGGCTGCGGCCCGCACTGCCGCGGCGGTCGCGACCGCGACCAGCGCGACCGGCATCGCGGCCCGGCGAGCCTCGGAGGAGGGCCGATGAGCAGCCCGGTGTCGAACCCGGTGAGCCGACCGACCGTCGCCGAGGCGTACGCCGCCTGCGAAGCGTTGACGAAGGAGGCGGCGCGCAATTTCTCCTACGGCATCCGCCTGCTGCCCCCGGAGAAACGGGGCGCGCTCAGCGCCGTCTACGCGCTGGCCCGCCACCTGGACGACGTCGGCGACGGGGACCTGCCGCCCGAGGAGAAGCTCGCCGGGCTGGCCCGGGTCCGGGCCGAGATCAACAATCTGGGTGCGGGCAGCTCCGACCCGATGTACGTCGCCCTCGACGACGCCGCCCGGCGCTTCCCGATCCCGCTGGAGGCGTTCATCGAACTCGCCGACGGCGTCGAGAGTGACGTGCACGGCACCACCTACGACACGTTCGACGACATGGTCGGCTACTGCCGGCTCGTCGCCGGCACGATCGGCCGGCTCTCGCTGGGGATCTTCGGCACCGAGCAGGCTGCCTCCGACCGTGCCGCCCCGGCCATCGCCGACGCCCTCGGCGTGGCGCTGCAGCAGACGAACATCCTGCGTGACGTCCGCGAGGACCTGCTCGGCGGGCGCATCTACCTGCCGGCGCAGGAGCTCAAGGCCGCCGGGATCGAGCTCGTCGTGGATGCCAGCGGTCGTCTCGGCGGCCCGCCCACGGCACTGCTGGGCTATCTACGGTCCTCGGCGCAGCGCGCTGAGGAATGGTACGAGCGGGGAATGGTTCTGCTCGACCTGCTGGATCGGCGCAGCGCGGCTTGTTGCGGTGCGATGGCCGGCATCTACCTGCGGCTCAACCGGCGGATCAAGAACGATCCGGCCGCCGTGCTGGACCGCCGACTTGCGCTGCCGGGCTGGCAGAAGGCGGTTGTCGCCGCTCGCAGCCTCGCCGGGCGGCCGGAGACGAGCGCGGCATGACCGCTGGGACGAGTGATGTGGCCGCCGGGGCCGAAGCGGCCGGTGCGGCGGCGAGCCGGGGCGGCTCCCGACCGCACCTGGTTGTCGTCGGCGGCGGCCTCGCCGGGATGGCCGCGGCCCTGCTTGCCGTGGACAGCGGCGCGCGGGTGACGCTGCTGGAGGCCCGGCCGCGCCTGGGCGGCCAGACGACCTCGTTCCGGCGCAACGACCTGTGGATCGACACCGGTCAGCACGTGTTCATGCGTTGCTGCACCGCCTACCGCGGGCTGCTGGCGCGTCTCGGGGTGGAGCACCTGACCACGCTGCAGCCCCGCCTCGACGTTCCGGTGCTCCTCGGTGACTCGCTCACCCGGACCCGGCTGCGGCGCACCAGCGTCCGCCTGCCCGCGCCGTTGCACCTGGCCCCGGCGCTGCTCGGTTACCGGGCGCTGCCGTTCGCTGAGCGGCTGCGCGCCGGGCTCGCGGCCTTCCAGCTCGGCCGCCTCGACCAGCGCTCCGCGGCGGTGGACGAGCGGTCGTTCGGCGCGTGGCTGACCAGTCACGGCCAGGGCCCGGCGGCGACGAAGGCGCTGTGGGAGCTGCTCACCGTGGCCACGTTGAACGCGCCGGCTGCCGAGGCCTCGCTGGGCCTGGCGGCGAAGGTCGTGCGCACGGGCCTGCTGGACGGCGCCGACGCCGGTGACCTCGGCTGGGCGGAGGTCCCGCTGGCCCGGCTGCACGGCGACGCGGCGATGGCGGCCCTGGCCGCGGCCGGCGCCGACGTGCATCTCGGGGCCAAGGTTCGCTCCATCACCGCCGCGGGCGGCGGCTGGGAGCTGGCCGTCACCGCGGGTGGCACCAACCGCGGTGAGGCGGTGCCCGGCACCGACGCCGCGGGCAGGCTGCGCGCCGACGCGGTGGTCCTCGCGGTGCCGCCACCGGCAGCGGCGGACCTGCTGCCGGCCGGCGCCGGCCCGCAGCCCGCGCGGCTGCGCGAACTCGGTGACTCGCCGATCATCAACGTGCACATGATCTATCCACGGCAGGTGATCGAGGGGCCGTTCCTGGCCGTCGTCGATTCGCCGATCCAGTGGATCTTCGACCGCACCATCTCGTCCGGCCTCGCCGCCTCCGGCCCGCCCGGTGCCCAGTACCTGGCGCTGTCCCAGTCGGCTGCCGAGCCGTGGATCGACCGGTCGGCGAACGAGCTACGTACCCTGTTCGTCGACGAGATGGCACGGCTGTTCCCGGCCGCCCGCGCGGCCGCGCCGCTCGAGGTCTTCGTGACCCGGGAGCGCACGGCCACCTTCCGGCAGGCGCCCGGTTCGCTCGCGTTGCGCCCGGGTACCTCGACCGGACTGCCCGGCTTTGCCTTGGCCGGCACGTGGACCGACACCGGTTGGCCGGCGACCATGGAATCTGCTGTGCGTAGCGGACTCGCTGCAACCCGTGAGAGCCTGGCCGGTATGGGGGTCGTCGTCAACGGGCTGGCTGGGTCCGCCGAGGGAGATCGGAAGGCTGCCGGGCGATCGCCTGCACCGGCTCGGGTCCTTCCGAGGCAGAGCGCCGATGAGGCGCCGAGCACGCATACCACCCACTCATCAACCACCTCGCTTTTGCTGGATCAAGCGGTTGCACCGAATGCATCGGATTCGTCGGATTCTCCGGATCCACGGGGGGAGAACACGGTGACCGCCGCAACCAAGGCGGTCACCGGGCCGGTGCCCACCGGCCAGCCAGGGCACTCATCCACAGGGGGATTCCCGGTATGACCATGACGGTTCCGGATGCGATCGAGCGGGGGCGGACCCTTACCGTGCCGGCGCTGCGCGCCGTGGTGGACCGCCTGCACCCGCGCCTTCGCCACGTCGTCGCCTACCACCGCGGCTGGGTGGACGCCGCCGGCGAACCGCTGCCCGGTGGTGGCGGCAAGCTCGTCCGCCCGGCATTGGCGCTGCTGTCCGCCGAGGCGGCCGGTGCGTCGGCGGAGGTCGGCCTGCCGGCCGCGGTCGCCGTCGAGCTCGTGCACGACTTCTCGCTGCTGCACGACGACCTGATGGACGGCGACACCGAACGCCGCCACCGGCCCACGGCCTGGACGGTCTTCGGCGCCGACGGCGCGATCCTGGCGGGCGACGCCCTGCTGGGTCTCGCCACCCAGGTCCTGCTGGAGGTCGAGGGGGAGGCCGCCCGACGTGCGGCGCTGATCCTCGGCGCCGGCGTGCAGGACCTGGTCCGCGGCCAGGCCGAGGACCTGATGTTCGAGAGCCGCTCCGACGTCACCGTGGCCGACACGCTGCGGATGGAGGACGGCAAGACCGGCGCGCTGCTGGCCTGTTCGGCGTCGCTCGGCGCCGTGCTTGCCGGCGCCGGGGACGAGATGGTCGATGCGCTCGCCGAGTACGGCTCTCGGCTCGGCACGGCCTTCCAGCTCATCGACGACCTGCTCGGTATCTGGGGCGACCCGGCGGTCACCGGCAAGCCGGTGCTGTCGGACCTGCGTTCCCGCAAGAAGTCCGTGCCGGTGGTGGTCGCGCTGGAGGCCGGCGGCAGCGCCGCCGACGAACTGCGCGCCTTCCTCGTCGGCACCGGGGAGTCGAGCGAAGCCGAACTCGCCCACATCGCCGAACTGATCGAACAGGCGGGCGGGCGGGACTGGACCACCGCCGAGGCCGACCGGCAGCTCAAGGCGTGCGAGAACGTGCTGCGTTCGCTGTCGATGCCGGCCACGGTCGAGGCGGAGCTGCTCGCCCTCGCCCGCTTCGTGACCGAGCGCGATCGCTGAGGAGGCCGCAGGTGAGCACAGGCGCCCATGCCGCCTGGTCCACCCGCCGCCCCGTTCCAGGCCGGGGTGATGCCGGGAGGCCGGGCGGCGCCCCGCCACGGCCCGACCGCCGGGCGGACCCACCGGGCCGCACTGCCGGACGAACCGGCGATCAGCCTGGTGATCGTCAGCTTGACCATCGTACGTACGACGAGGGGAGTCGTCGATGAGCCTGACCTCGGACCCGTCCCCGGCTGCTCCGACTGCCGAGAAGAGCCCGAAGCGGCCCACCATTCCGGTGCCCGCCACGGCCGACGCCTACGGGATCTCCCGGTCCTCACCGCCGCTGCCCGGCGGTGCCGGCAAGCCGCAGGCGGCCGCGCCGATCAGCGCGGACGTCGCCGCGGCGCGCGCGCGGGACCATCTCCTCGCGCTGCAGTCGGATGAGGGCTGGTGGAAGGGCGACCTCGAGACGAACGTCACGATGGACGCCGAGGATCTGTTCATGAAGCAGTTCCTCGGCATCCGCGGTGACGACGAGACCGAGCAGACCGCCCGCTGGATCCGTTCCCAGCAGCTCTCCGAGGGCGGCTGGCCCACTTTCTACGGTGGCCCGGCCGACCTGTCCACCACCATCGAGGCGTACATCGCGCTGCGCCTCGCCGGCGACGCGGTCGACGCCCCGCACATGGCCCTGGCCGCGGAGCTCGTGCGAGCCCAGGGCGGGGTGGCCGCCTCCCGGGTGTTCACCCGGATCTGGCTGGCGGCGCTCGGCCAGTGGTCGTGGGACGACGTGCCGGTCATCCCGCCGGAGCTGATCTTCCTACCGTCCTGGGTGCCGCTGAACGTCTACGACTTCGCCTGTTGGGCGCGCCAGACGATCGTCGCGCTGACGATCGTCGGCTCGCTGCGGCCGACGCGGGACCTCGGCTTCGACATCGACGAGCTCAAGGTGCCCGCGGCCGCGCGCAAGCCGGCCCCGCTGCGCAGCTGGGAGGGCGCCTTCGAGCGGCTCGACAAGCTGCTGCACCGATACGAGCGCCGGCCGATCAAGCTGCTGCGCACGCTGGCGCTGCGGCGGGCCACCGAATGGGTCGTCGCCCGGCAGGAGGCCGACGGGTGCTGGGGCGGTATCCAGCCGCCCTGGGTCTACTCCGTCATGGCGCTGCACCTGATGGGGTACCCGCTGAACCACCCGGTGATCGCCACCGCCTTCCGCGGGATGGAGCGGTACGTGATCCGCCGGGACACCCCGGCGGGCCCGACCCGTCAGATCGAGGCCTGCCAGTCGCCGGTCTGGGACACCGCGCTCGCGGTCGTCGCACTGGCCGACGCCGGTGTCCCCGGCGACCACCCGGCGATGGTCAGGGCCGGCCGGTGGCTGGTCGACGAGGAGGTCCGGGTCGCCGGTGACTGGGCGGTACGCCGCCCCGAACTCGCCCCCGGCGGCTGGGCGTTCGAGTTCGACAACGACTTCTACCCGGACGTCGACGACACCGCCGAGGTGGTGCTGGCGCTGCGGCGGCTGCTCGGCGCGGGGCACGTCGTCCCGCCGTCGGCCCGCCACAGCCGCGCCGGCGCCCCCGCGGTGAACACCGTCGAGGACGCCGACCCGCGGCTGGCCGCGGCGATGCGCGCGGCGGCGGCCCGCGGGGTCGACTGGAGCGTCGGGATGCGCTCGTCGAACGGCGCCTGGGGCGCCTTCGACGCCGACAACGTCCGGACGCTCACCACGAAGATCCCGTTCTGCGACTTCGGCGAAGTGGTCGACCCGCCGTCGGCGGACGTCACCGCGCACATCGTGGAGATGCTGGCCGACCTCGGCCGCTCCGACCATCCGATCACCCAGCGGGCGGTGCAGTGGCTGCTGGACGACCAGGAGCCGGGTGGGTCCTGGTTCGGCCGGTGGGGCGTCAACCACCTTTACGGCACCGGGGCGGTCGTGCCGGCGCTGATCGGCGCCGGGGTGCCCACCGACCACCCGGCGATCACCGCCGCGGTGCGGTGGCTGCTCGAGCACCAGTCGCCCGAGGGCGGCTGGGGCGAGGACCTGCGCTCCTACACCGACCCCGCCTGGATCGGCCGGGGCGAGCTCACCGCGTCGCAGACGGCGTGGGCGCTGCTCGCGCTGCTGGCGGTGGACCCGCACAGCCTGGCCGTGAAGCGTGGGGTGCGCTGGTTGTGCCAGACCCAGCGGCCGGACGGCACCTGGGACGAGCCCTACTTCACCGGCACCGGTTTCCCCGGCGACTTCTCCCTGAACTACCACCTGTACCGGCTGGTCTTCCCGCTGACCGCGCTCGGCCGGTACGTGAGCCTCACCGGGGTGGCCACACCATGAGCACCTCCGCATCCTCGGGCGGCGAGAGGAACGCTCCCGACGCTGTCGTGACCCCCGCCGACCGCACGGCCCCGGCGGCCGCGGCGGGGGGACCCGCCGTGATCCCCGCCCAGGACCCGGCGTCGCCGTCGGTTCCCTCGTCCGCCGCGGCGCGCCGGCCGGGAGCGTCCGCGGCCGCGGGCACCACCCCGGCGGCGCTGTCACTCGCCGCACCGGAGGGCCTCGCCGGCTCGGCAAGCGGCCGCGGCTCGGTGGGCGTCGGCGGCGGCGCAGTGGGCGTCGCGACCGCGGCGGTGGCGCCGGTCGTCGGCCCGGCCGCGGTGGGTTCGCCCGCCGCGGCGTCGGCCGCCGCGGTGCAGGCTCCACCGCGGCCCGCCGAGCCGGCTGCGACGGTGGCCGGCCCGCGGCGCCGTGCCCGGCTCGTGGTCGCGACGGCGCTGCGCTTCGAGGCCATGGCGGCCGGTCGCTCCGGCCTGCCCTCGGACACGGTCATGGTGCGTACCGGGATGGGCCCCGACAAGGCGGCCCGGGCCGCCCGGGTGGTCCGACAGGCGCGCCCCGACGCCGTCGCGATCGTGGGCCTGTCCGGCGGCCTCGCCTCCGGGATCAAGCCCGGGGACATCGTCGTCGCCAGCGAGGTCCGAGCCGCCGACGGGTCCGTCGCGGCCCGCTGCGCCTCCGCCCCACTGCTGGCCGGTGACCTGCGCCGGCTCGGCCTGACCGTGCATGTCGGCCCGATCGTCACCGTGGCCAAGGTCGCCACCGGCGACGAGCGCACCCGGCTCGCCGCCACCGGCGCCATCGCGGTGGACATGGAGAGCGCCTCGATCGCCGCGGGGGTCGGGGACGCCCCCTTTGCCGCGGTCCGGGTCATCGTCGACACCGCCGACGAGCCGCTGGGTCGCCTCGACCTGGTCCGTCGCGGCGTGCTGGGCCTGCGCACGATGCGCCGGCTGGGCCTGCCGATCGGCGCCTGGGCGGCGGCGGTGGGCCGGCGTACGGTGCTGCTCGCCGAGCCGCGGGCGTTCTGCGCCGGAGTCGAGCGCGCCATCGAGGTCGTCGAGCGCGCCCTGGAGATCCACGGCGCGCCGGTCTACGTCCGCAAGCAGATCGTGCACAACTCCCATGTGGTGGCCGACCTTGCCGCCCGGGGGGCGGTCTTCGTCGAGGAGCTCGACGAGGTGCCCGCCGACGCGACCGTGGTGTTCTCCGCGCACGGGGTGGCCCCGGCGGTGTGGAACCAGGCCGACGGGCGCAGGCTCTCCGTCATCGACGCGACCTGCCCCCTGGTGGAGAAGGTCCACGCCGAGGCACGCCGGTTCACCTCGCGTGGCGACACCGTGCTGCTCATCGGCCACTCCGGTCACGAGGAGGTCGACGGCACGCTGGGCGAGGCACCCGAGCGCATCCAGCTGGTGCAGTCGCCCGACGAGGTCGACTCCCTCGATGTCCCCGACCCCGAGCGGGTCACCTACCTCATGCAGACCACACTGGCGATGGACGAGGCCGAGGAGGTCGTCGACGCGCTCAAGGAGCGCTTTCCCGCGATCGTCGGCCCCGGATCCGCCGACATCTGCTACGCCACCTCCAACCGGCAGAACGCGGTGCGCAAGGTCGCCCAGGAGGCCCAGCTCGTCCTCGTCGTCGGGTCGGCCAACAGCGCCAACTCGGTGCGGCTGGTGGAGGTCAGCCGGCGTGACGGGGTGGCCTCCCACCTCGTCGAGAACGTCGGCGACGTGAAGCTGGCCTGGCTGGACGGGGTGGAGACGGTCGGCATCTCGGCCGGCGCCTCGGCCCCGCCGTCGCTGGTGGAGGAACTGACCGCGGCGTTGTCCGGGCTCGGCGCGACGGACGTGACCACCCGTTCCGTCGGCACCGAAACGGTCGCCTTCCACCTGCCCAAGGAGCTTCGCCGGGCGGGCATCACCCCGGCCACATCGGCCACCCCGGCTGGGTCGGACGCACGTTCCTAGTCCGTCCCGCTGCCCGACTCGCGGTTCTGACCGCTGGCTGCCCGACCGCTCGGCGGGGATCGCCGTGCGCGATCCCCGCCGCGGCGTCGGTGGGCCGTGGCCGCTGGCCGCTCCGGTCGCCGACAGTTCCGAGGCGTGTAACGCTGCGTGACAACGAGGTGTCGTCGTCGGCGCACCGTCGTCCGTCCCGCGGAATTTTCGGGCGGGGTGGACTTCGCCCCGGCACCTCCGACGCTTCGTCGAAGGTTGACGATGCGAAGCCGGCGGACGCCGAAATCGACGTCATCTGGCCGTCGAATATTGCCCTGACCTGGACGGATGCAGTCCGCGACCGGTTGCTCGGACGAGCCGGTCGGCCACGGGACACCGTTGTGCGACAGTTCATCGCTCGATCCACATGCAGGCTGTACGTACAGGCTGTATGGTCAGTGCAGAGATCATCGGTCATCCACCGGCGATTTGAGGAGAGGGGAACTACACCGTGGCGGTCGAGTGGCGGTACCAGCTCCGTATCGGTACCTACCTGGCGAAGCAGAAGCTGCGGCGCCGCAAGCACTTCCCGCTCGTACTGGAGCTGGAGCCGCTGTTTGCCTGCAACCTGTCCTGCACGGGCTGTGGGAAGATCCAGCATCCGGCGTCCGTCCTGAAGCAGCGGATGAGTCCCGAGGACGCGCTCGCCGCGGTCAAGGAGTGTGGCGCTCCGGTCGTTGCGATCGCGGGCGGTGAGCCGCTCATGCACCCGCAGATCCACGAGATCGTGAACGAGCTGGTCAAGCGCAAGAAGTTCGTGATCCTGTGCACGAACGGTCTGCTGCTGCAGAAGAAGCTCAAGAACTTCACGCCATCGCCCTACTTCACCTTCGTCCTGCACATCGACGGGCTGCGCGAGCGGCACGACGCGGTGGTGGAGAAGGAGGGCACGTTCGACGAGTGCGTGCGGGCCTTCCACGCGGCGAAGGCCGCCGGCTTCCGGGTCGGCACCAACTCCACGTTCTTCAACAATGACAGCCCGCAGGACGTCATCGACATCCTGACCTTCCTCAACGACGACCTCAAGGTCGACCAGATCCAGCTCTCGCCTGGCTACGCGTACGAGAAGGCCCCGGACCAGGAGCACTTCCTCGCCGTCCAGGAGACCCGCGAGATGTTCGGGAAGGTGTTCGCGGAGGGTCGGCGCAAGAGGTTCCGACTCAACCACTCGCCGATCTTCCTGGACTTCCTCGAAGGGAAGAAGGAGCTCGACTGCACCGCCTGGGGCATCCCGAGCTACTCGCTGTTCGGCTGGCAGAAGCCCTGCTACCTGATGAGCGACGGGTACGTCTCCTCCTACAAGGAGCTCGTCGAGACCACCGACTGGGACTCCTACGGCCGCGGCAAGGACCCGCGCTGCGCGAACTGCATGGCGCACTGCGGCTACGAGACCTCGGCTGTGCTGGCGACGATGGGTTCACTCAAGGAGTCCATCCGCGCCGTCCGCCAGGTCTGACGGTCTGACCCGGCGGCGCCCCCTTCCGCCGCCGTCCAGCCGACACCACGAACGCCGCCCCGACCGGTCCATGGTCGGGGCGGCGTTCGTCGTCGTGGGGCCTGACGGCGCTAGTGGGCGCGCTGGGGGCCGGTGCCGCTGTCGACGCTGACCGGGGGCTGCTCGGCGAGGTCGCCGCCTCGGCCCAGCCCGCGCAGCAGCCGGTCGAGCACGATGCCGATCTCGATCCGGGCGGTGTCCGGATCGGCCGCGCCGGCCGTGTAGATGCTCGCCTCCGACAGCAGGGCCGCGACCAGCCTGGTCAGCGGGCCGACCGGGAGCGGATCGATGCGCTCCTCGGCCATCGCCCGCTCCAGCCATTCGGACAGCAGCCGGTAGCCGTGCCGTTCGACGAGGGCGTCCCATGCCTGGTTGCCGAGGACGGCGGGACCGTCGATCAGCACGATGCGCTGGAAGTCGCTGTCCGCGGTGGAGATGTCGAGCAGGGACTGGAACCCCTGTCGCAGCTGCGTCCAGGCGTCGCTGGGCAGCTCCGCGTCGCGCGCGAGCTCGCCCGCGACGAGCTGCTCGGCCACCTCGGTGGCGACCTGTTCCATCACGGTGCGGAACAGCTCGGCCTTGTCGCGGAAGTGGTGGTACAACGCGCCTCGGGTGACCTGGGCGTCGGCGACGATCTCCTCGGTTCCCGTGGCGGCGAAGCCCTGCTCGGCGAACCGGCGGCGGGCAGCCGAGATCAGGGCCTGACGGGTGTCAGCCGTCTGCTCGGTACGACGGCTTCTGGTCACCTCCTGATTATGGTGCAGTCGGTGCCTTCCGAGGTGGCTCTGTCGGGGCTGGGATCGGTGGAGGCGGCCGCAGCCCGTTTGGTGGGGGTACACACAGGACGGCACGATGGCACCCCGGGATTAACCCCCGCCCGACGCGGTCCGATCGAGGAGGGTCCGTCGGGATGGTCGGTGGGCCGACCGATTTCGTCCGCGGTGCGCCGTCCGCCCGTCCTCGACCGTGCATCGTCCCTGCTCAGTGGCACTGTCGGGCGGCGCGGCCGAGGGGCGCAGGCGGGGCGCGGCCACCAGGGCCGCGGCAGGTCTGCAGCGGACGGAAGGTTCTTAACACACAATTACCGTGCTCGTCTGACGGCTGTTCGATCCACGTGGCAGCATCACTCTCTGTGACTGTGCTGCAGTGGATAGCCCTCGCATCCTTGCTCGCCTGGCTGTACCTGGCCGTCGGCCATGGCTTCTTCTGGCGCACCGATCAGCGCCTCCCCGCCCGGCAGGCACCGCCGTCCTGGCCCAGTGTGGCGATCATCATCCCGGCCCGGGACGAGGCCGACGTGCTCCCGGTGACACTCCCGACCCTGCTCGCCCAGGACTATCCCGGTCCGGTACGCCTGATCCTTGTCGACGACGGTTCCACCGACGGGACCACGGAGGTCGCCCGAGCGCTGGCGGAGGAGGCCGCCCGCAAGGGGCACACGGGCGTCACCGCCGCGGTCACCGCCTCCACGGAGCCCCCGCCCGGTTGGACCGGCAAGCTGTGGGCCCTGCGGCGTGGCATCGACTGCGCCGGCGATGCCGAATTCCTGCTGCTCACCGACGCCGACATCGCGCATGATCCCGGCTCGCTGACCAGCCTCGTGGCCTCCGCGCGCACGCATGGGCTGGACATGGTCTCGCAGATGGCCGTGCTGCGGGCCGAGACCGCGTGGGAACGGGTCATCGTGCCGGCGTTCGTCTACTTCTTCGCGATGCTGTATCCGTTCCGGTGGTCGAACCGCCCGCGTTCGCGGGTGGCGGCGGCGGCCGGGGGCTGCTCGCTGGTGCGCCGGGAGGCGCTCGTGGCGGCCGGCGGGCTGGCCGAGGTGCGCGGGGCGGTCATCGACGACGTCGCGATAGCACGGATCATCAAGCGTTCCGGCGGACGGACCTGGCTGGGGCTCGCCGAGCAGGTCCACAGCCGGCGTCCGTACCCGCGGCTGGCGGACCTGTGGAAGATGGTGTCCCGCAGCGCCTACGCCCAGCTTCGGCATTCGCCTCTGCTGCTGCTCGGCACCGTGCTCGGGATGGCCCTGGTCTTCGTCGTCCCGGTGGCCACCACCATCGCGGGCCTCGCGGCCGGTGATCTCACGGCCGCGCTCCTCGGCGCGGTCACCTGGATGATCATGACGTTGTCCTACCTTCCGATGATCAGGTACTACCGTCAGCCGCTCCCCGCCGCCCTGCTGCTCCCCGGCGTCGCCCTGCTCTACCTCGGGATGACGGTGGACTCGGCGCGGCTCAAGCGGGCCGGCCGCGGTGCCGCCTGGAAGGGACGCACCTACGACGATCACGGCACGCCGTCCGCCGACCGGCAGCCCGCGGAGGCGGTGGCTGCGGCCGCCGCCGATCCGCTGCCCGCCGGGACCTCTCCCGCCGTGCGGACGATCCCGGCCGCGGCCGGTGCCACCGGATCGCCTCGGGGCTCGGCCGGCGGCGCCTCCCCGACGATCAGTGTGATCTCTCGGACGACCGATGCCGGCGAGCCTGGCGAGGCCGCCGTTGCGGCCACACCGGCGATGTTCGTCGAGCCGCCCCGTGACCCGTGGAACGACGGCTTCTCCCGGCCCAGCTCCCTACCCGGGCGCCCCGACGAGCCGTGGCGCGAGGACGCCGCGCGCGGGGTGTCCACGCCCGGTGGGGCCCAGACCCACGCCCGGGCGGACGACCGTCAGCCCGGTGTCGGAGGCTGAGAGCGCCTCAACCCGCGGAGTCCGAGGCCGCTGTCAGCAGGCGGCGCAGGGTGACCGCATCGTCGGCCAACGCCGAGACCAGGTAGCCCGGACCGGTCAGGGGCAGCCGGCCGACCCCCTCGGCCACCGCTGGCTCCGGACCGGGTCCAGCCCATTCGGGCCCTGCGACGAGTAGCGAGCCGACCGCGCGGGCACCGCCCAGCTGGGCGGGACCCCGCAGCCCCGGCACCCGCGGTCCGAGTAGCAGCTCCTGGCGCAGCAGCGGCATCCCTCCGGACGTCCCACCCGTCCGGAGGGCGCCGACTGCGCCGACTGCGCCGGCGGTGCCGTCGCCGGCGGTGCCGTCGCCGGCGGTGCCGTCGGCATGCGCCACGTCGACGCGCAGCGTGCTGAGGACGGACCCGGTGGGCTCGCCGAACCGGCCGAGCAGGATCTCCTCACGCAGCCGCAACCTGGCCGTCGCGGCCAGTCGGATCTCGGTGATCATCCGGTGGTCGGCTCCGTCGGCGACCACGGTCGGTTCCGGGCCGAAATCGAGTTCGCCGCCGTCGGCCACCTCCGCGGTGACGATCAGCCGGGACGGTCCGGGACCGTGGCCCGGCAGCGCGACGGTCGCGGCCACGGAGCGCATGACCAGGCAGACCCCGCCGCCGACGGAGATGTCCAGCCGCAGATCGTCGCCCGCCAGCGGACCGGCGGCCCCGTTGACCAGATGGACCGTCATCGTCGGCACTGGCTTCGCGCCCTCGGCCACCCCCGCCCGCGCGGGCGACACATCGGTCAGGCGCAGGACGATCGGTACGTCGGAGCGCAGCTCGACGAGCCGGGGAGCGCCGTTCGGCCCAAGATCCACCCGCACGGCGGCGTGCGCCCGTACGGCCGTGCGGCCCGTGCGGCCGGTGGTAGGCGGGGGTACGGCATCGGCGGTCGTGGGCATCAGGACGTGAACATGCGCAGTGCCGTGACCCGGTGCCGCTCGGCCAGCAGGTCCAGGCGGACGGCGGTGAGCGCCGGAAGCTCTCGGGTAGGCAGGGCGGATGCCGCCTCGCCCGCGTCGGCGGTCGCCTCCACGTCGTCGGCGAGGCGGGCCAGCACGGCGGTGACGGCCAGGGGATCCAGTCCGATCAGGCGGGTCGCGGCCGTCGCCGGCCCGGTGACCGTCGCATGAGCCGCGGCGAGGGCGGCGTCCCCGGGTGCCAGCCTCGCGCCGGCGGCCACCATGCCCAGCGCGACCGGGTGGTGCGGGGCGCGGGGACCGGCGGGCACCGGCCACGCGGCCCGACCGGCCCGCAGCAGGGTGCGGCCCTGCGCCCGGCTGGCCGCGCGCTGCGCCGGGGAGGGTGTCCGGGCGTCCAGCTCGTCGTCGAGCTCCGCGACGTCGGTTCGGCCCGTTGCGATGCCGTGGCAGGTCGCGGCGGCGAAGGCGGCGGCGACCAGGCCGGCGGTGTGCAACCGGCCGAGCAGGAACGCCGCCAGGTCGGGCAGGCTGGCCAGACTGCCGTCGGTCACCGCGGCCTCGACCCCGCCCGAATGGGCATGCCCCCCGGTCGGCATCCGGCCATCCGCGAGCACCAGCAACGTCGCCCGCCGCCCGGACCGCCCGCTCGGACCATGTCTGTCGCCACCGTCGCGGTAACCGCGCTGGTCGCCGCCGCCGAGGCGGTCGCTTTCTTCACCCCCGGCGTTCACTGCGCCGCTCTCCTCGCCTGCGTTCACGATGCCCTGTCACCCCTTCGCCATCACCTTGCCGCCGTCACCCCTGCGCCGTCACCCCTGCGCCGTCACCCCTGCGCCGTCACCCCTGCGCCGTCACCCCTGCGCCTTCGCCTGCCGGGTGGCACTCCTGGTCGTACGGGCGACAAACCGGTCACGCCGCCCGTGTCGTTGTGGAAGAGTTCGCCGGCGACGACGACCACGAAGAACTGAGACGAGAGACGAGATGTCACTACGGGCGACAAGGCACGCCGGGACGCGGGTTCGCCTGACCGGGGTGCTGATGGCGGCGCTGGCGCTGGCACCAGTGCTCACCTCCTGCGGCGACGACCGCCCGCCGAAACCTCGCTGCCAGGCGGGCTACCAGGCCGACTGGGACGACGACGACCACGAATGGGAATGCGAGCGCAAGGGATCACACTCGCACAGCACCGGCCACCGTACCCGTACCCGTACCCGCCACTAGGCCGAGTAGGTCCGAGGTTCGGCCGACCGTCAGCCGTGCGACATCCCGGGCCATGCGCTGCCCGCCGGATTGCCGCTGGTCAGCAATGGCGCCGAAACCCGTTCGCCGTAGCGTGTTGAACCGGCCGGCCGGGGGCCAGCTCTCCGGTGGCTACCAGGTGGAGGTACGACCATGGGCAGCCCGACATCCGTCCCGGCTTCGGCAGGCGTGATCCGCCACGGCGGCCCCGAGGCCGGCGGACCGGCCCGGCGGCGCGGGGCGCCGTCCATGCCCGCGGTGGCCGACGCCGGGGTGTTCGTCGTGGACCCGACCGCGCCGGACCCGCTGGCCGCGCCGGCGCTGGCCGGCCTTCACGACTTCTATCACCGCCATGGTTTCGTCCTGCTCCGCGGCCTCTACCCCGTCGAATTCCTTGATCGAGTCGAGCGGGAATGCGGCGCGGCGCAGCGGGCGGTCCTGGCCGGGACGGTGTCCGAACGCTTCGGCTCCACGCAGTACCTGGACGCCCGTTACCTGGACCGGGCGGGCCAGCCCGACGGCGCGGCGGCCCCGCCCGAACGGGCGTCGAACGGAACGACCCACGGCGGCGCGGACGTCGACGTCGACGCGTACGTGAACTACGTCGAGCATGTGGAGGAGCTCTCCCCGGCCGTGCGTGCGGTGGCGACCCATCCGATCATGGTCGACCTGCTGCGCCGCCTGCTCGGCGCGGACGTGTGGATGAGCCCCAGCCCGAACGACGGCGTGGTCTACCAGGACGCCCGGCCCGGCCGCGAGTCCGGGTACAGCCGGATCGGCTGGCACTCGGACTGGCAGGCCATGCCGAGCCTCGACGTCTGGCCCGGTTGCGCGTTCACCCTCCATGTGGACGCGACCAGCCCGGCCAACGGTTTCCTGCGAGTGGTGCCGGGCTCCCACCGCTGGGCCACACCGGCGCCCTACCGAAACATCAACAACGTCGCCGTGCCCGCGGACGCCCGCCCGAGCGGGGGATACACCGACGCCGAGCCGCCC
The DNA here is from genome assembly GCF_025403375.1 of Frankia gtarii. Classification (GTDB taxonomy): domain Bacteria; phylum Actinomycetota; class Actinomycetes; order Frankiales; family Frankiaceae; genus Frankia; species Frankia gtarii. The sequence goes on along the minus strand of NZ_JAMPTM010000046.1, from coordinate 7,718 downwards.
CATGCGATGCCGCTGGGCTTCGAGAAGATCCCGGGGGAGATCGCCGTCTACGCCGAGCGCGGTGACCTGCTGCTGCACGATGCCTACCTGTGGCACTCCGCGGCCCGCGCGACGGAGAACGCCACCACCCGCCGTCATCTCCGGGCCGGCTACTACGGCGGAGATCCGACCTCCTACCGAGACCAGTTCATCAAGAACGCCGCCCGCTGACGCGCCGTGAGGGCAGCGGCCGTCAGAACAGCCGCCGTCAGAACAGCCGCGGTCAGAACAGGAAGTACCGCTGGGCCATCGGCAGTTCGCGCACCGGGTCGGCCTCGACCGCGTCGCCGTCGATCGAGACCGTGAACGTGTCCGGGTCGACCCGGATGTCCGGCCTCGCCGTGTTCTCCGGCAGGTCGGCCTTGCCCCGGCGGCGCACGTCCTCGACCGGCACCACGGGGGTGGCCAGGCCCAGCCGTTCGGGCAGCCCGGCGGAGATCGCGGCGGGCGCGACGAAGGTCAGCGACGAGGCGGCGGCCGGACCGCGCGCGGCCCCCCACATCGGGCGGGGCAGCACTGGTTGCGGGGTGGGGATGGAGGCGTTCGCGTCGCCCATGGCCGCCCAGGCGATGAACCCGCCCTTGAGGACCAGCGACGGCCGAACCCCGAAGAACGCGGGATCGTAAAGCACCAGGTCGGCGAGCTTGCCGGGCTCGACCGAGCCGATCTGCGCGTCCAGCCCGTGCGCCACCGCCGGGCAGATCGTGTATTTGGCGACGTAGCGTCGCGCCCGGGCGTTGTCGGCCGCGCCGTCGCCCGGCAGGGCCCCGCGGCGACGCTTCATCACGTGCGCCGTCTGCCAGGTGCGCAGCACGACCTCGCCGATCCGACCCATCGCCTGCGAGTCCGAACCGATCATGGAGATGGCGCCGAGGTCGTGCAGGATGTCCTCGGCGGCGATCGTCGACGGCCGGATCCGGCTTTCGGCGAAGGCCAGGTCCTCGGGCACGCTGGGGTTGAGATGGTGGCAGACCATCAGCATGTCGAGATGCTCGTCGAGGGTGTTGACGGTGTGCGGGCGGGTCGGGTTCGTCGACGACGGCAGCACGTTGGCGGCGGCGGCGACGGTGATGATGTCCGGTGCGTGCCCGCCGCCGGCGCCCTCGGTGTGGTAGGCGTGGATGGCCCGCCCGGCGATGGCGGCGAGGGTGTCCTCGACGAAGCCGGCCTCGTTGAGCGTGTCCGAATGCAGCGCGACCTGGACCCCGGCGGCGTCGGCGACGCGCAGGCAGGCGTCGATCGCGGCGGGCGTCGTGCCCCAGTCCTCGTGCAGCTTGAACCCGGCCGCGCCGGCGCGGAGCTGTTCCCACATCGACGCTTCGCTGACCGTGTTTCCCTTGCCGAGCAGGACGATGTTCACCGGCCAGTCGTCCATCGCGGAGAGCATCCGGGCGAGGTTCCACGAGCCCGGCGTCACAGTGGTCGCCTTCGTGCCCTCGGCCGGGCCGGTGCCGCCGCCGATGAGGGTCGTGATCCCGGCGCCGAGCGCCTCGGGCACCTGCTGCGGGCAGATGAGGTGCACGTGGCAGTCGACCGCGCCCGCGGTGAGGATCTTCCCGTTTCCCGCGATGATCTCCGTGCCGGGCCCGATGACCAGGTCGGGATGGACGCCGTCCATGGTGTCCGGGTTGCCGGCCTTGCCGAGCGCGACGATCCGCCCGTCGCGGATGCCGACGTCGGCCTTGATCACCCCCCAGTGGTCGAGCACCACGGCGCCGGTGATGACGAGATCGGGCGAGCCCTGCGCGCGGGTCGCCAGCGACTGCCCCATGGATTCGCGGATGACCTTGCCGCCGCCGAAGACCGCCTCGTCACCGGTGCCGCCGAGGGCCGGACCTCGGCTGCGGTCCTCGGTGACCTCGATGATCAGATCGGTGTCGGCGAGCCGGATGCGGTCACCGACCGTCGGTCCGTACAGGGAGGCGTAGCGGGAGCGGTCCAGCCGGCTCATGAGCCCTCTCCGGGGTCGTGGCTCTCGTGCCCGTCGAGGGGGCCGGCCGACTCCGGGCGCAGGCCGGGCACGACGCGGGCGCCGGCCAGCGGGACGAGGTCGACCTCGCGTTCCACGCCAGGCTCGAAGCGGACCGCGGTGCCGGCGGGCACCGCCAGCCGGTGCCCCCAGGCCAGGGCGCGGTCGAACTCGAGCGCCGGGTTGGCCGCGGCGAAATGGTAGTGCGACCCGACCTGCACCGGGCGATCGCCGGTGTTGCGGACCAGCACCGTCCGGACGGGCCGTCCCGGGTTGATCTCGACGGGGTCCTCGCCCGGCAGGACCTCGCCGGGAATCAAGGGATCGGCTGGTGCACGGTGACCAGCTTGGTGCCGTCCGGGAACGTCGCTTCGACCTGGACCTCGGCGAGCATCTCCGGCACCCCCTCCATCACGTCCTCCCGGGTGAGTACGCCGCGTCCTGCGGTCATCAGATCGGCGACGCTGCGGCCGTCGCGGGCCCCCTCCAGCAGGAACGAGGTTATGAGCGCGGTTGCCTCGGGATGATTCAGCCGCAGCCCGCGGGCGCGTCGTTCCCGGGCGAGTCCGGCCGCCACATGGATGAGCAGCCGTTCCTGTTCGTGGGGGCTCAGCAGCACGACCGCGAAGCCTAGCAGGCGGGACCATCGATGCCGGCGTCGCTGCGGCCCGACCAGATGATCCGTACGCCGATCCTCCGGCGCTCACGCAGGTCCGTCATTCGATCGTTGCCCGATGTCGTTCTGGTGAACGATGAACCCCTTTCGGTGCATCCAGGTTTCGGTGACGTTTCGGTCGGCGAGAATCCTGGGGGCGGTGGTGGAGAGTGACCGGACGGGCGGTCAGAATGGAGTTACTGGCAATTCACCTGGGTGCGATGGGACGGATACGCCTCCTTCCTAGCGTCCGGGAGACCGCTCGGGCAGGTCGGATCGACCGGCTGATGGGGTGTGCCCGAGACGACGCCGATGGGGGTTTGGTGACAACAGGTCTGGATCGGCGGGGTTTTCTCCGCCGGGGTGTGGGAGTGACTGCGGGAACGACTCTGCTTACCGTCGGCGGGGGCGGTCTGCTCGCCGCGTGCGGCAGCGACGACGACGGGGACTCGACTTCGGGTGGAGCCGGTGCCGGTTCGTTCGGCACGCTGAGCATGCGGCTGTCCTGGATCAAGAACGCGGAGTTCGCCGGCGAGTACGTCGCCGACCAGCGCGGGTACTACAAGGCGGCGGGTTTCTCCGGCGTCAACCTGATCGCGGGCGGCCCGTCGGCGACGCCGCAGGATACCGACGTCGCCACCGGAAAGGCCTTCATCGGAATCTCCTCACCGGACATCACCGGGACCGCGATCACCCAGGGCGCCCCGCTGAAGATCATCGGCGCGCAGTACCAGAAGAACCCCTTCGCCATCCTGTCGCTGGCGAAGAGCCCCCTCAGGACACCGCAGGACATGATCGGCAAGAAGATCGGCGTGCAGGCGACCAACGAGTCGGTCTGGTCGGCGTTCCTGAAGGCGAACAAGCTTGATCCGTCGTCCATCACGAAGGTGCCGGTCGAGTTCGACCCGCTGCCGCTGACCACCGGAACGGTCGACGGCTGGTTCGCGTTCGTGACGAACGAACCAAACCTGCTGCGGGTCAAGGGCTTCGACGTCACCACATTTCTGCTCGCTGATCACAACTATCCGCTTGTCTCGGAGACCTTCATGGTCACCGACGGGTCGATCGCGAAGAATCGCGACAAGGTGAAAGCGGCGCTGACTGCCGAGATCCGCGGCTGGAAGGACGCCACCGCCGACGCCTCGCTCGGCGCCAGGCTGGCCGCCACCGTCTACGGCAAGGATCTCGGCCTGGACGAGAAGGAACAGGGCCTGGAGAGCGCCGACCAGAACAAGCTCATCCTCACCGAGGAGACGAAGAAGAACGGGCTGTTCACACTCACCGACACCCTGGTCGAGGAGAACATCGCCACCCTCAAGCTCGCCGGCGTCGACATCACCGCGGAGAAGCTGTTCGATCTGTCCATCATCCGGGAGCTGTACAAGGAGAAGCCGAACCTCGTATGAGCGCAGCCGCCACGCCCAGGTCGGAGCCGGTCCCCGGACCGTCGGCTCCCAGCACGCCTGCCTCCGGCTCCGGCTCCGGCGTGAAAGTGGCGGGCCTGCGCAAGGAGTTCCGTCTCGGCCGCAGGTCCGTGCTTGCCCTCGACGACGTCAATCTCGCCACCGCCGAGGGCTCGTTCCTGACGCTCATCGGGCCGTCGGGCTGCGGCAAGTCGACGGTGCTGCGCATCCTCGCCGATCTCGACGCGCCCAGCGCGGGTGAGGTGCTGGTGCACGGGGAGCCCCCGGCGGCCGCCCGCCGCGGCCACCACCTCGGCATTGCCTTTCAGGACTCGGCGTTACTGCCGTGGCGCTCGGTCGAGTCCAACATCCGCCTGCCGCTGGAGGTCGCCGGGGCGAAGGCGGACCGGGCGGTGATCGCCGACCTGATCCGGCTGGTGGGGCTCACCGGCTTCGAGAAGGCCCGCCCGGCCCAGCTGTCCGGCGGGATGCGGCAGCGGGTCGCGATCGCGCGCGCCCTCGTCGTCGAGCCGCGGATTCTCCTGCTCGACGAGCCGTTCGGTGCCCTCGACGACATGACCCGCCAGCGCCTGAACTTCGAGCTACTGCGGATCTGGGGCGAACGGGCCACGACCACCCTGCTCGTCACCCACTCCATCCCCGAGGCGGTGATCCTCTCCGACACCGTCGCGGTGATGAGCGCCCGACCGGGCCGCATCTGCGCGCTGGTCGACATCGACCTGCCCCGGCCGCGCACCCCGGCGATGCTGCGCTCGGCGCGGTTCCACGAGCTGCACGACGAGCTGTCGGCGCTGCTGTTCGCCGGCGGCGAGCCCTCGGCAGAGACGGCAGCGGCGGCAGGGACCGTGGGGGCGACAGGGACGGCGGCGACGACAGGGACGGCGGCGGGCGACCCCGCCCGGAGCGGCGTGTGACAACCCTGCAGGACGCAGCCTTCGGCGCGACCGGTGGCGGTCCGGGCGGACCCGGGGGATCGGGCGGTCCGGGCGGTCCCGGAGCGGGGCGCCGCCGCGGCGGGGATGGGACGGGAACCGACCGGTCGTCCTGGATCGGCGGCGCGGCCGGCATCGTCGGGCTCCTCGCGTTGTGGTGGGTGCTCGCGATCACCGTGCTCGACAACGGCGGCGTGGTGCCCACCCCGTGGGAGGTCGTACGGGCGCTGTGGGACGACCACCGGCTCATGTGGACGTCGGCGAAGTCGACGGTCGAGATCGCGGCGAAGGGCTGGTTGATCGGTAACGGCCTGGCCATCGGCCTCGCCGTGGTGTTCTTCGGGGTGCCGGTGGTGGAGCGGGTGCTGCTGCAGATCGGCGTGGCGTCCTACTGCCTGCCGATCATCGCGATCGGACCGATCCTCACCACCGTGTTCGACGGCAGCACCCCGCAGATCGCCCTGGCCGGCATCTCCGTGTTCTTCACGACGATGGTCGGCACCCTGCTCGGGCTGCGGGCGGCTGATCCGGCGAGCCTCGACGTCGTGCGGGCCGGCGGCGGTGGTGCCTGGAAGCAGATGCGGTACATCCGGTTGCGGGCCGCCCTGCCGAGTACCTTCGCCGCGCTGCAGATCGCCGCGCCGGCGGCCGTCCTCGGCGCGATCATCGGCGAGTACCTCGGCGCTGACCGGGGGCTCGGCGTGGCAATGGTCCACTCTCAGCAGGCCCTGGAGGTTCCGCGGACGTGGGCGCTGGCCGTGGTCGCATCCGCGGTCGCCGGAGTGGGCTACGCGCTGACCGCGCTCGTCGCCCGGCTGCTCACCCCGTGGGCGCCGCGCGGGAACCCGGGAGGCGGGCAGTGACGGCCGGTGCCTCGGCGGTGACCGGCTCCGCACCGACCACGGCCGGCTCCGCACCGGCGGCTACGGGCCGCGGCGCGCACGTGCTGCTCGCGGCGATCCTGCTGCGGGTCGGGCGCACGGTGCTGTCCGTTGTCGCGTCGGCCGCCGTGATCGTCGGCCTCTGGTACGCGTTCATCGCCGTGTTCGATCTCAACCCGTTGGTCGCGAAGGATCCGCAGGCGGTGTGGAAGTACCTGTTCACGGCCGACAAGGCCACCGAGAGCCGCCGGGCGATCCTCGACGGGCTGTGGCATACCCTCGGCGACGCCGGGGTCGGATACGCGGCGGGCACCGTGGCGGCGATCGTCGTCGCCGTCTCCTTCGTGCTGTTCCGTTCGGTGGAACGGGCGCTGATGCCGGTGGCGATGATGCTGCGGTCGGTGCCGCTGGTGGCGATGATTCCGCTGCTCACCCTGATCTTCGGGCGGGGCCTGACCGCGGTCGGGGTCATCGCCGGCATCATCGTGTTCTTTCCGTCGCTGGTGAACCTGGTCTTCGGGTTGCGTTCCGGCCCGCCGGCCGCCGCCGACCTGGTCCTCGCCTACGGAGGCGGTCCCGCGACCGTGCTGCGCAAGGTCGCGCTGCCCAGCGCGCTGCCGGCGTTGTTCGTCTCCGCTCGCATCGCCGTCCCGGGTGCGGTCATCGGGGCGCTGCTCGCCGAGTGGCTGGCGACCGGCGAGGGGCTCGGCTACTACATGCAGCGCGCCCAGCAGACGTTCAACTACGGCGGGGTGTGGGCCTCGGTGGTCGTGATCACCGTGGCGAGCATCGCGCTGTACGCCATCGTGGGCTTCGTCGAGGCGATCGTCCTGGCGCGATACGGGCCGAGCTCGGGTCTTGGCAGGTAGGGAGGATTGTGATGACCGCGATGGTGCCCTCGATCGCACCTTCCGCATCGTCCGGACGGGCCATCCTGGGGCAGTCGGTTCTCCGTCGTGCCCGTTGTCGCCCCCCGGCCTGCCCTCCCGCGGCGTATCTGCTGTTTCCCCTGGGATATAACGAAAATCGGCGCGATTTACGCGAAGTTTCCGGGCGGCCGCCTTCCCTGCCTGCCGTCTCCGGATGTACATGCGCCGCCGGCGCCGGCCGGTGGACGAAGGGCTGCCTTTGAACGTCGAATGCACCAGCCTCGGACTCCGGCTGATGGCGGCACACGGCCGGCCGACGCGGACGGCTTCCGCCGGTTCGGCCACATACCCGCGGGCACCCGCCCGAACGGAGTCACCCGTCATCATCCCCGGCGCGGACCGGCGCGACCCCCGGCTGGATCCGGCCGGTCCGATCGGGCACCTCCCGGTGGCCGGCGCGGGCCGGCTGGCTCCCTCGCCCGCCACGCTGGAACGCCTGCGCCGGGTCGCCGACGGCGAGGAGGACGCCGACCTGGTCGTGCGCGGCGGGCTGGTCGTGGTCGTGCAGAACGGCACCGTCGTCAACCGCGACATCCTCATCGTCGGGCGCTACATCGCCGCCGTGACCAGGCCCGGGGTGCTCAACGGTCGGCGCTCCCTCGACGCCGCCGGCCGCTACGTCGTCCCCGCCTACGTCGATGCCGGGCTGCGGGTGGAGGAGACGCTGCTCAGCACGGGCGAGCTGGCCCGACTGCTCATCCCCCGCGGGACGGTGACGCTGTTGACCGACCCGTCGGCGCTGTTCGCCCTTGCCGGTGCCCGGGGCGCGGAACTCGCCACCGGCTCCGCGACGCCGCTGCGGGTACTGCTCCGTTCGGGCGATGTCCTGCCGCCCAACGCCGACCTCCCGTTCCCCGCGCCGCCTCCGCTCGTCCCACCGGCCACCGGC